>CALATK010000184.1 GCA_937891805.1 uncultured Fibrobacter sp.
TGCTGGTCCATAGCAAAAAGGTTGCCTGCGTTCATACCACCTGCAGCCTGAGCCAAGAAGAATTGGCCCGTAAAGAGGGCTGCGTGGTGGCCGTCGGTGGAATCGTCACGCGGATGCGTTCTATAGAAACAAAGCGCGGGGCTACCATCGGCTTTGGCGAAATGCAGGATTTCCAGGGCGAAGTGGGACTGTTCTTCAAGAAAGACACCTGGGAAAGTTTCCGGGACAAGATTTCCGAAGACGACCGCATTTTGGTGAAGGGAACGCTGGAATACCAGCGGGATAGAGAGAAGAACATTACCGAGCAGATGCAGGTGGTGGTAGAGGAAGCCTACCAGCTGGACTATGTTCGCGAGCGGATGGTCAAATACATCCACGCCAACATCTATTCTTCTATGCTTTCAGAAGAATTCTTGCAGAAGCTGGAAATGGGAATGCAACAGTTCGAGGCGTTCGAAGGGGAGCCAGGAAGCGAGTTGGTCCTGCACATAGAGACGGAATCAAGTTACGAACATGGGCTGACACTTCACAAATACAAACTGTCCTATTCTCAAGATGTACTGAATTGGCTCAAGCAGGACATGGGCGCCTCTAAGGTCTGGGTCTCCGGGAAACCCCGCAGGTAGTTTCTGTGCAAGAACCGTTTGTCCTTTTTTGTGCAGGGGAAGATTCCGGAGACGTTCTGGGGGAAGCCTTTGTACAGTCCATAGTCCAGCGGGGAATGCTCCCGGTGGGTACGGGTGGCAGCCGAATGCAGAATGCGGGACTTGTTCCTATTGCAGAATTTAACGAGCTTCCCGTTTCTGGATTTCTGGATGTTTTGCCTCGGACGGCTAAGCTCCAAAAAGTTTATCGAAAGCTGAAAGACCTGCTTTGTTCTGAGGAATGCAAGGCCTTTATCGCTATTGATTATCCCGGCTTTAACATGAAACTGTGCCGCATTGCAAAAAAGATGGGGAAGCCGGTACTTTATGTAGCGCCACCCCAGATTTGGGCCTGGAAACCGGGCCGCGCCCAGAAACTCCGCAATGTGAATCTCGCTGTGCTTTTCCAGTTTGAAAAAGAGGCCTATGCGCAAAAGGGTGTCAATGCCGACGTTCTGCTCCATCCGTTTTTGCTGCACGAAAACCTGTACCATACTTTGCCCTATTCGGAACAGTTGAATTCCAGTGAAGAAACCTTGCTTCTTTTTCCGGGGAGCAGGCTTTCTCAGGCAAAACGAAACATGGACTTGTTCCTGAGAGTGGCGGAGGCGTGGCTAAAAATGCCTTCACCGCAGGCCGCTACAAGTAAAAAAGTCAAGTTGATTGTCCCTCGTGAATCCCTGATACCGCCCTTGGAAAGTTATTTCCAAAAAATAGGGGAGGTGGAACGCCAACAGTTTTCTGTTCAGGTGGCGCCCGAAGATTCCGAAGAGCGCCGCATGCTGTTCGGGGCGGCATCTATGGCCCTTGCCACTCCGGGGACGGTAACACTTGAGCTCGCTCTTTCGGGAGCCCCTCTGGTGGTTGCCACAAAGCCCGATTTTTTGACCTATGCTTTGGGAAAATTGCTTGTAAAAATCAGAACTTTCGCCATGCCCAACATTTTAATGAAAAAAATGTTGATTCCTGAATTTATAGGTAGAAGCACGAAAAAAATGGTTCCCCAGATTTTAGCGGCCATGCACAACCAAGACATCGCTAAATCAAGGCCGTTGGCCGTGTCCTTGACGGAGCGCCTCGGCAAAGGCTTTGTTCCGGATTATTTTGTCGATAAATTATTTAACGGCTGAATTTCTTGGCCAGTTCGTCCAGAGAAATTCGCATAAGTGTTGGAGTGCCGTAGGGAGATTTTAACGGGTCTTCGGTAGCCATCAGCTGGCTTACTAGCCTGGACATTTCTTCGGGTTTCAGCTTGTCGCCCGCCTGGAAGGCGTTAGTTTTGGCCCAGGCTTTCGCCATGGACTCTTGAATCTTGGCGAGGTCTGCTTTCCCTCCGTTCTCGATGCAGTCTTCCAAGAACTCATGAACCGATTTTGCCGCTCTGGAAATAGGCAGGTTACAGGGGATGGACCTGATCTGGAATTCCGAACCGCCGAAAGGCTCTACATAAAATCCCAGGGTTTTCAGGGAATCTTTTACAGAGTCAAAAATTTCCCGTTCCATTCTGGAAAATTCAGTGAGCTCCGGAAACAACAGCTCTTGACTGTCGATGGAGCCCCCGTTCTTCAGAATTTCCAGAGCCTGTTCGTATAGGATCCGGCTATGGGCGGCATGTTGGTCAATGACCAAAAGCCCTTCGGAATCTTCGCTTACGATATAAGTGTTTGCCGTCTGGAAAACCGCCGGAGGAGCCCAGGGGGTGTTTTCGGGTTCGGGGGCTTCTTTGTTCCAGAGGGGGTCCTGCAGGGAATCTTCCAGAGAAATAAGCTTGCCCGCTTCGGGCTGTGAAAACAGGTCCTGGACTTCGTCTTTGTCGGGAGTGTAACGGCTGGTCCCGCTGTCCTTGAACCGCGGAGCCGAGGCGTTGAATTCCTGAAATTTCGGGGTTGCAATGGGGGTTTGGTTACTGGTCGGGACTTCTGTTCCGATTCCGTCTGCTATTTCTGAACTTAAATCGATAAGGGGGGAGTTCTTTTCTAAATCTTCTCTAAAAGTTTCCCGGATGGCGTGGGTCACTACCAGGAATACCAAGTTCTGGTTTGCAAAACGGACTTCCCTTTTGGCGGGGTGCACGTTTACGTCGAACTCCATGTCCGGCATGTCCAGGAACAAAACCGTCACAGGCTTGCAGTTGACGCCGTAGGGCTCATAAGCCTGGCTGATGGCCTTGGCGATGGCCTTGTTCTCGATGGGCCTGTTCCGCAGGTATAGGTACTGGTGATAACGCTTGCCGTTTTGTTCTGTAGTGGGCGAAATAAAGCCGGTCACGTGGACGCCAGCTTCGGTGTAGTCCACCGGGAGCATCTTTTTGGCAATGCCCGACCCGATGGCTTCGGCGATGCGGGTCCGGAGCTCTCCGGGGACTCCGATAAATACGGATTTTTCGCCTACCTTGTAGTCGATACGGATTTCGGGGTGGGCCAGCGCAATTTTCAAGACGACGTCTAGAATCTTGGAGGATTCCGCCACCTCGCTCCCGAGAAATGTCCTCCGGACAGGGGTGTTGTAAAAAAGGTCTTCGATAAGGAAAGTTGTGCCTCGGCTGGCGGCCACACCTTCTCTTTCGATGACGTTTCCGCCATGAAGCACAATGCGGTTGCTTTCGCCCTGGTCCGTGGCGCTGGTAATGGTCATTTTAGACACGGCGGCGATAGAAGCTACCGCTTCGCCGCGGAACCCGTTGGTGTGCAGGTGGAACAGATCGTCGGCACTGCTCAACTTAGAGGTGGTGTGCCGCAGGTGGCACAGGTCCAGGTCTGCCTGTCCCATACCTTTGCCGTTGTCGGACACTACGATTTTTTGCTTGCCGCCCTGCTCGATTTGCACCTGGATACGGGTTGCGCCAGCGTCTATGGCGTTCTCCAAAAGCTCCTTGACTGCCGATGCAGGTCGCTCAATTACCTCGCCTGCGGCGATTTTATTGATGATTTCATCGGGCAAAATGTGTATTTTGGCGGATTCCACGGCCAAAATATAGCCATTTTTTGTTTTTTATGTTTTTTTTACTATATTGCTACAAGAGACTAACGCCAATCCTAGGCGGCTTGTCGGAGTGAGGTTATCGTGTTATCGAATCTGTTTTTACAGTTTACACATATTGAGCTGCTGATTTCTTACCCTGTCAAGGACCTCTTGACTTTGGTAAAAAAAGACCCTCGCTTTACGGTAAAGACCCTAAATGACATTTACTTTGAAGATTCCTTCGTTGATGAGAGCGTTCACCGTCTGATTATGAATACGGTGGTGAACTGGCTTTATGAGCGGGGCGAAAATCCCGATGCCTTTGTGCAGCGTATTATTGACCGCTGCGCCGCTTTTGAAGGGGTTCCTGCCCGTAGTGTGCTGCGCTCTTACCTTCCTTATGTGTCTCAGTTCTATGCCACCAAGGATGTGCGTCAGCTCTGCTTGGATATTATCCCCAAGCGTTACCCCCTGCTTACCGATCCCAAGTTCCTCCGTCGTGAAGTTGTTGATGGAAACCGAAAGGAATATTTCTCGTTCCGTTTCGATTCTCCGGGCATGTTGGTGACGAACCCCATGCGGTGGTTCAACGGTTTAGTACAAATTGGCCCTATCCTTTTGGATACTCCGCCCTACGAACACATGGAATTTAAGGCTGCCCAGACCTCTTTCATTGAAGCCTTGGAAAACAGGGCTACCGCTGAAATGCGGGATGACGGCTTTGTTTATGTGAACGGCCGTGCCGTGGGTAAGAATATGACCTTCGGGGACTGCCTCGAAGAAAATGGCCTAGAGTGGGAATTTGACGCCGAAAAGAAAATGACCTGCGTCAAAGCCCTCGAAGACGTGGTGGATGAGAAGGTTGGCGCAGTCCTTATCCATAAGGGTTGTTACTATGGTGCCCCTGCCGCAATCGTATTTTTTGATTACAAGGCCGATGTGGTGGCTCCGGAGCCCTTCAATAAGCTGATGAGTGCCGTGGTCAAGCAGGAATTTGATTCCTGGAAGCCCATCCAGAAGGCTCAGGAGCAGCTTTTGGAAGGCTTAAACGACTCCGTGACGGTCATTTACTATAAGAGCGATGATTCCATTTCGGTGAACAGCAAGCACCTGATGCGCAACGTGCCTGCTCGAATCCTTAGGAACCTGCTTCGCGAATACACCGCTACAGGCCGTGAAGAATACGAAAACCGCGAATTCAAGAGGGATCCGGCTATCTGTATGGATCCACTCCGCCCGAACTTCGAAAGCCGCCTGAACCGCGTCATTGCCCATATTAACGGCACCGACGACAAGGACGGCAATGTCACGGAAGGCGTCAAGAAGTACTTTGAAATTGAACGTCACCGTCGTGGCGGGTTCCGGTTTGTGCCTAAGTGCAAGATTATATTTAGAGAAGAGTAGAACTCTTTGTAAGAAAGAAATAGAAATTTAAATAAGAAAAACAAAAGTTCCAAAGCCACAAAGAATTGGTATATTATGAGCGTTGGGATATTAATGGGTAAATCTTAGGACAATTTATATCATTGCTCCCCTCCTGATGAGTCCTAAGTACTTTTAGTTTCTCAATATTTTCTCCTTCTTAGGAAAGGTCCCCCGCGAGGGGGGCCTTTCTTATTTTAACAAAAAAATCCGCGCTAATGCACGGATTTTTCAGATTGCTAATGGTCGGAAATAGAATTAGCGACGTCTTTCAGCCATCTCTTTCTTCAAGATGTCCATGACGGCGCCGAGGTCTGCCGGGGCCTTGAACACGGGGTTCGCGAACTTGGAGCAGATATTCTCGAGCTTCTTTTCGTGGTAGCCCACCTTGAATTCGGTGAACTTGAGGCCGTGTGCCGTGCTGATGACAACCACGTTTTCTTCCTTGTCGATCTTGCCTGCGGCCACGAGCTTTTCGAGAGCGCCGAGAGCCACGCCAGTGTGCGGGCAGCAGTAGAGACCGATGTGGTCGCCGCGGTGGGCGGCGTTCGCGAGTTCTTCTTCAGTAACGCTCACGACCATGCCGTTGGTCTTCCGGATGGCGCGTACTGCCTTCGGGTAGCTGACCGGGTTACCGATCTGGATGGCGCTGGCGAGAGTCTTCTTTGCCTGCATGGGGACGAGCTTATCGAAGCCGCGTTCGTAAGCCTGGTAGAACGGGTTGGCGTTCTCGGCCTGGGCGACGATAATGCGCGGAATGCGGTCGATGAGGCCCATGGCCTTGCAGTCTTCGAAACCCTTGGCGAGTGCGCTCACGTTGCCGAGGTTTCCGCCCGGGATAATCACGGTGTCGGGCACCTTCCAGCCCATTTCCTGACAGATTTCCGGAGAAATCGTCTTCTGGCCTTCCACGCGGAGGCTGTTCATGGAGTTCGCGAGGTAGATGCGGTTGTCGGCGGTGACCTGCTGCACAATCTTCATGCAACCGTCAAAGTCGGTGTCGAGGGCGAGCACGATGCTGCCGTTAGAAATCGGCTGGATCAGCTGGGCAACGCTCGTCTTGCCGGCGGGGAGGAACACGATGCTCGGGATGCCGGCCTTTGCGCAGTAGGCGCTCAAGGCTGCGGAGGTGTCGCCGGTAGAGGCGCAGGCCACGGCGTCAATTTCGTGAATACCCTTCTTGATGATGTGGTTCACCTGGCTCACGAGGACCGTCATGCCGAGGTCCTTGAAAGAACCGGTGTGGGAGTTGCCGCAAAGCTTGACCTTCAGGCTCTTGATGCCCATTTCCTTGGCCAGCGGGGCCGCGTCAAAGAGCGGGCTCCAGCCTTCGCGCATCGTGACGATGTCTTCGAGGGGCATGTCGGGGAGCACCATTTCGCGCTTGCTCCAGATGCCGCTCATGTCGGCGGGTTCAAAGCTCATGCGGCGTTCGGCAAAGAGCTTCTTCCATTCGTCGGGGCTCTTGCTGGCAAGGGCTGCACGGTCGTGTTCCACTTCGAGCAGGCTGCCGTCCACCTTGCTCCTGTAAATGACGTCGGTCAGCGGGTAGGTGTCGTCCCCGTTGATGTTCCTGAAATGCGCGTTGAATTGGGCCATAATGTCCTCTTGATTTTACGAGCGCAAATATAGCAATATCGGTGTTTAGCATAGTGGTGACTGTTACAAAAATGAATCCCCTGTCCAGTTGGAAAGCTTTAACTTTTTTTGAATGCAGACGGGTTTCTGTAACAAAAAAAACAGATTTTTCAAGATTCCATGGCTTCCATTCTTGTTATTGGGAATAAGTGCGTTTTCTGTGTTGATGCATTTTGCTAAATTTTCCCTGCTAAACATAAAAGGAACCGTTATGGATAATATTCCCCAGATTTGGAAGAAAATTCAGTCCCCCGAGTTCAATCCTGCCACAGACATGGGTCTGGTCGAACAGGTGAAACAGGTCGCTCTGACCTCCCAGGAGCCCGCCAAGGTGAGCTTCGGTACGTCCGGCTGGCGCGGAGAAATCGGTTCCGAATTTACGCTTCGTAATCTGCAGGTGGTGGGTGCGGCAATCGTTCGCCTGTATAAGGAAGCAACTCCTGAACTTTTCGAAGCTCTCGGCGTGAAGGATTTTGCCGAACTCCAGAAGCGTGGCGTGGTCGTGGGTCATGACAACCGCTTGCTCGGTCACGAATTCTGCGAAGCCGTGGCTGACCAGTTTGCGAAGGCCGGCGTGAAGGTCTACTACGGTGGCGAAATGCCCACACCGGAATTCAGCGCCGCTATTGAGATGCTTGGTGCCGCCTGCTCCATCAACATGACTCCGAGCCACAACCCGAGCCACTACAACGGTATCAAGTTCAATCCGGCCGATGGCGGTCCTGCCGGTCCGGAAATCACGAACGTGATTACCAAGCTCAGCAATGAAATGATGGCCACCTGGAAGTTTGAACCGGTGGGCAAGGTTGACTGGGAAATCATCGACTCCCTCAAGATTTACAAGGAATTCCTGGTCAAGCAGGGCACCATCAAGTTCGACCGCATCAAGGACTTCATCAAGAAGGGCAGACTCACTCTCGTTTGCGACCATGTGCACGGTTCTACCCGTCGCCGTCCGGCCGCTCTCCTCGACAATCCGGAATGCCTCATTACGCTTCGTAACGAAGACGACTCCCTGTTCGGCGGTATCGCCCCCGAACCTTCCAGCAAGAACCTGGAAAAGGTCCGCAAGGTGCTGGACGAAAGCAAGTCCTGGTTCCGCCTGGGCGCAATCTTTGACCCGGATGGCGACCGTATCCGTTTCTACGACGGCACCCGCGAAATCGACATGAACCAGTTCGGCGCTATCGCTTTCCACTACATGGCTACCTGGCGCAAGGAACAGGGGTGCGTGGCCAAGTCCGTTGCTACTTCTAACTTTGTGAACATCATCGCCGAAAAGCTGGGCGTGCCCGTGATGGAAACTCCGGTGGGCTTCAAGAACTTCCGCCCCTGGCTTTCCCGCAATGCGAAGCAGAAGGCTCTCGTCGCTTTCGAAGAATCCGACGGTATTTCGGGCCTGAACAACACGCTGGAAAAGGATGCCCAGTTCGGTCTCCTCATCGCCCTTGAAATTATGGCTACCACGG
>CALATK010000185.1 GCA_937891805.1 uncultured Fibrobacter sp.
CACCAAGAAGAGATGATACGATTTTCCACGAGGAACTTCCGAAAGTGGAAAGCCGCGAAGACCTGATGCGCATTATCCAGGCCCTGGTCTTTGCGTCTCCGGATATCGTGACCCTGAAAAAGTTGCGGGAAATCCTGGGGGATTTTTTGGATGCCCGTACTGTGGCCGAGGCCTTGATTGCCGCCAACGATTCCCTGAACAAGATACAGTCTCCTTTCGAAATTGTGGAACAGGCCGGCGGTTACCGCTTTAGGACCCGTGCCAAGTATTACCCCTGGGTGCGCAAGCTGTTCCCGGAAGCCAACGCCCGCAGGCTTTCCCAGGCGGCCCTGGAAACATTGGCCGTAATTGCATACCAGCAACCCATCACCAAGGCCGCCATTGAACAGGTCAGGGGCGTGGCCTCTGTCGATGGGCCGATCCGTAACCTGCTGGACAAGGGATTTATTTCTCTGGGTGCCCGTGCGGAGACTGTGGGTAACCCCTACACCTACGTGACCACCCAGGAATTCATGAAGTATTTCGGGATTAACAGGATTCCCGAAGACCTGCCCCGCTTGCGGGAATTTAGCGAACTTCTGGAGGCGGGCAATCTGGTGCCCCAGTATTCGATCCCTGAAAGTTCTCCGGAGGAGCCCAAGCCCCCCGAGGAAGTTCCGGACCAGATTGAGCTGTCCATGGGAGAGACCTGATGGCCGCTACGCCCTTGATGCAGCAGTACTACGAAATCAAGAAACAGAATCCGGGCTGCATACTTTTCTTTAGAATGGGGGATTTCTTCGAACTGTTCGAAGAAGACGCCGTTATCGCTTCCAAGATTTTGGGGCTTACCCTCACTAGCCGAAACAACGGGGCGGCGGGGGAGACTCCCCTTTGCGGGTTTCCGCACCATGCGGCGGACCGCTACGTGCCCAAGATGGTGGCCGCAGGCTACCGCATAGCCATTTGCGAACAGGTAGAAGACCCCAAGCTTGCCAAGGGAATCGTGAAGCGGGACGTGGTGGAAATCATCAGCGCCGGAACCGCCATGGACGAGACCAACCTGAACGCCAAGGAGGCCAACTACCTCTGCGCCTACATGCCGGCGGAATCGGGAGACGAGTCGGTGTTCGCCTTTGCGGACGTGACCACGGGCTACCTTGCGGTAAGCAGGAGCTCGGTGCAGGCTTTCGAGTGCGAGTTCTGCCGCCGCATGCCCAAGGAAGTGGTGGTGGCCGAAGGTTGTGAAATCCCTTCGGGCGTCATGGACATTATCCGCTCCGAAAACATCTTGATTACGGAGATTCCCGCTTTTCTGTTCGGGGCGGAGCACGGGCGGGACGTGCTGTTTTCACACTTCAAGGTGGAATCCCTGGTAGGCCTCGGCCTGGACGGTCGCGACAGTGAAACGGCGGTGACAGGCGCCCTCTTGCAGTATTTGATGGACCAGAAAAAGTCCGAGCTTTCCCACTTTACGGGTCTCGAGATTTTGAATCTGGACGACTACATGACCCTGGACCCCAGCACCTTGCGCAATCTGGAGCTGGTCCGCCCGCTGAACGCCGACGATTATTCCAGCACCTTGTGTTCCGTTCTGGACTTTACCGTTACCGCCATGGGCGGCCGCGTGCTGAAGGACTGGGTG
>CALATK010000186.1 GCA_937891805.1 uncultured Fibrobacter sp.
GCAGATGCTTCAATGTGGCCAACAGCTTGTCATTATCCCTCTGGTGCAAGCCGATACTGGGCTCATCCAAAATATAACACACACCAACCAGACCGGAACCAATCTGAGTAGCCAGCCTGATTCTTTGAGCCTCTCCACCTGAGAGAGTTCCTGAAGACCTTGACATTGAAAGATAATCAAGACCCACTTCAACCAAAAAGCTTAAACGTTCCTTAATCTCTTTTAGGACTTCCTTTGCAATGAAGTTTTCACGCTCTGTCAATTCCAAGTCCTGGAAGAATTGATAGGAGTCCTTAATTGCAAGGTCACAAACGTCAATGATTGATTTTCCTCCGACAGTAACTGCCAGAATTTCAGGTCTCAATCTTTTACCGTCACAGACATAACATTTCCTGTCTGACATGAATTTTGAGAGGTATTTTCTGGAATAGCTTGATTTAGTCTCAAAGTATAATCTTTGCATTCTTGGAACAACACCTTCAAATCTGCGGTTGACCATATATGATTTGTTTCTTCTTTTGAATGTGAACGGGATTTTTTCATCACATCCGAATACTCTGTCCGGATAATCTGTTCGTTCTGCATTCGCTTTCTTCTCCTATACGTCTAATTCTGCTTCCTGTGCATTCTCATAAATAAATGCTCTTCTCGGAGGCACTTCACTTCCCATCAACATCTCGGTTACTGTCGATGCCATTCTTGCATCTTCTATTTCTACGCGTTTCATCAAACGTGTCTCTGGATTCAGTGTCGTTTCCCAGAGCTGATCTGCATCCATCTCTCCAAGCCCTTTGTAGCGTTGTACTTTGGTCTTGTCTCCATTGCGGGCTATAAATTGTTGTACTTGAGCATCGGTCCAGCAATATTCTTCAACTTTACCACGGCTACATTTATATAAAGGAGGGGTGGCAAGATATAAATATCCGTTTTCGATGATTGGACGCATGCGACGGAAGAAGAATGTCATTAATAATGTTGCAATGTGGCTGCCGTCAACATCGGCATCGGTCATGATGATAATCTTGTGGTAGCGGAGCTTTTCAATCTTGAATTCGGTGCCAATCCCTGTGCCGATGGCGTTCACCAGGTTCTGGATTTCTTCGGTGTCCAGCACGCGGTGGAGGCTCGCCTTTTCCACGTTCAGGATTTTACCGCGGAGGGGGAGGATTGCCTGGAATTCACGGTTACGACCCATCTTGGCAGAACCGCCAGCGGAGTCACCTTCCACGATGAACATTTCGCATTCCTTGGGGTCGCGGCTACTGCAGTCGGCCAGCTTGCCCGGAAGTCCACCACTTTCAAGGATGTTCTTGCGGCGGGCGAGAGTGCGGGCCCGGTGGGCCGCTTCACGGGCCACGGCGGCATTATAAACCTTGTCGAGAATCACCTTGATGGCGGCCGGATTTTCTTGGAAGTATTCTTCCAGCTTGGCACCGAAGGCGCTGTTCACGTAGCTTGCGATTTCGGAGTTGCCCAACTTGCGTTTGGTCTGGCCTTCGAACTGGGGCTGGGAAACCTTGATGGCGATAACGGCGGTAAGGCCTTCGCGAATATCGTCTGCCGCAATCTGGATATCTTTTTTGCCCTTGGGCATTTCGGCGGCGAACTTGTTGATGACGCGGGTGAGTGCTGTCTTGAAGCCCGTCACGTGGGTTCCGCCATCGTAGGTGTTCACGTTGTTCACGAAGCTGAAGAAGTTTTCCTGGTAGCCGTCGTTGTACCACATGGCCACTTCCAGCGGAAACTGTCCGTCGGGGAGCACCAAGTGGATGGGCTCCTGGAAAAGGGGCGTGCGGTGTTCGTCTACGTAACGCACGAATTCGGAAACGCCTCCCGGGAAGCAGAAGGTGTCGGAATGGATGTTTTCCGGGTCCCGTTCGTCGGTAAGGGTCAGGCGAAGCCCGCTCATGAGGAACGCCAGCTCGCGGAAACGGGTGGCCAGCGTGTCGTAAACATAAACGGTTTCAGTAAAGATGGAATCGTCCGGGTAGAATTCCACGCTGGTGCCTGTCGTTCCATCCGACGGACCGACTTCTACCTGCGGGCCGCAGGGGATACCCCTGGAGAATTCCTGCTTCACCACCTTGCCGTCACGGCGGACGGTCACGATCAACTTGTTGGAAAGGGCGTTCACGCAGCTCACGCCCACGCCGTGGAGACCTGCAGAAACCTTGTAGGAATTGCTGTCGAACTTTCCGCCCGCATGGAGCTTGGTCATCACCACTTCGATGGTACCGATGTGTTCCTTGGGGTGAATATCGGTAGGAATACCGCGGCCGTTGTCGGTAACGCGGATGCCGTTGCCGGGCAGAATGGAAATTTCGATGTGGCTGCAGAATCCAGCCAGGGCTTCGTCCACGGAGTTGTCTACCACTTCCCATACCAGGTGGTGGAGACCGCGGATGTCGGTAGAGCCGATGTACATGGCGGGGCGCACACGCACGGCTTCGAGGCCCTCTAGCACGGTAATGCTTGAACCGCTGTAGGCTTCTTCGGCCTTCTTCATTTCTTCAGATTCTTCTGCCATATTTCCTCTGAGGCTCGCGGCCTCTTTTACTAAACTAGACAAAACGGATGCCCTGGATTACAGGGCTTCCGAGCATCAAATTACACTTGTCAATTATAGCTTTTTTTTGCAGGAACAGTTCGCTTTTCCAGGCGGAATTGTCCACCTTCAGGGAGAGAATTCCCTTCTTGATTTCAATGGGTTTTACGTGGGGAAAAATCAGGTCCCCGACCACCTCCCGGAACTTCTCCGAAAGGCTCTGGAACTGCATCTCGTCGGCCAGGTGGAACTTGTCCAGAACGCGGCCCACAAGGAGCTCTACGTCCACCAAATTGTGGCCCGTAAATTCTTTACGCTTGCGTTTCTGAATAGGCATGGATTTACACCAGCAGCAGTTTCGACAGGGTGAATCCGCCAATCAGAATGCTGGTCATGCCCGCCACCACGGTGGCCTTGGTGCTCTTGCCCACGCCTTCGGCGCCGCTATGGGTGTAGTAGCCGAAGAAACAGGCGTAGCTAGAAATAAAGAAACCGTAAAGGGTAGCCTTGATAAGGCCCACCACCAAGTCCCAGTTGTGGTAGAACATGCGCACGCCGTAGAAGAACACGGACCAGGAGACTTCCTTGTACAGGTGGGCCACTTCGTAACCGCCCACGATACCGATAAAGATACTGATGACGGTCAGCACCGGCAGCATGATGACGGTGGCGATAAGGCGGGGAGCCAACAGGAACTTGAAGGGGCTGAGCCCAAGCACCTTGTAGGCGTCAAGCTGTTCGGTCACCGCCATGGTCCCAAGCTCCGAACACATAGATGCCCCAATACGGCCCGCAAGGACCATCGCGGTGAGGATGGGGCAAAGCTCCACCATCACAGACTTACCGACAGCCATGCCCACGAACATCATGGGGATCATGTCGCCGAACTGGTAGGCCAGCTGCCACGACATGATGGCGCCCGTGGCCATGGACGCCGCGAACACCACGGGGATACTGGTAATGCCCACCACCTGCATCTGTTCGACGGTAGTGTGGAAATTGGAAAATGCGCCGGGAATGTTCTTGAACAATTCCCACACGAACTTGATGTAGTTGATGACTGTGCGGAAAAACCTTCGGACGAACCGTCCCAAGGATTCCGCAGAATTGTTCAACACGTCGACCAATTAATCCCTACTTCTTTTTCTTGTTGTCCTTGGCGGCAGACTTTTCGTTCTTGGCAGAAGCCTTGGCGGGCGCGCTTATAGCCTGCTTAAAGAGTTTCATGTCGCTCAGGTACTTGATGGCTTCTTTCAGCTGTTCGTCCCGCTTCAGGGAGAAAGCCGTACTCACAGAATCGTTCACCATGGCGGTCAAAAGTTCCCGCTTGATGCCGTCCTTGATGTAGTCCTTGTTCTCGTCGAACTGGGCCTTGCGACGCTCTTCCAGGGCGTTCTTCATGTCGGAAAGCCGTGCAGCCAGGGTAGAATCCGTAATGGTCTTGGAGCTGTCACCCATGTAGTTCTGTTCCTGGATAATGCTCTTTTCCAGCTGGTCCACGCCTACCAGGGCGTTGCTCTTCACCTTCATGAAGTTGGTGTCCTTGAGGCAGAAATCCTTGAACTGGGTGTACAGGGAATCGGGAACTTCCCAAGAGGCGTCCATCTTGACTCCGGACTTGTCCAGTCCCGGACGGACCTTTACCGCAAACTTGAAGTACATGGCCATCCGCTCCTGGACCTGTACCACCCAGGGCATGGGAGAAAGTTCCACGTCCACGTCGGGAGTGATACCGCCGCCGCCGAACATCATGCGTCCGTTGTGGGTGTAGAAGGTGTCCACCTTGGCGGTGTCCTTCTTTGCGGTGTCGGCCTTGGCTTCGCCTTCGCCATCTTCAGCTGCATATTCTTCTTCCATGATCTTCAGGCCCTTGATTCCGTTCTCGGGCTTGTTGATGCAGCGGCCAAAGGGCAGGTAGTAGAAAGCCGTGGTGAGCTTCAGGGCGTTCCCCTGATTGTCCAGGGGGAAAATGGTCTGCACGGAGCCCTTGCCGAAAGAAGTCTTTCCGATAATCAGGGCCCGGTCCCAGTCCTGGAGGGCACCGGACACGATTTCAGCGGCACTGGCAGACCCCTGGTTCACAAGCACCACCATGGGCATGTCGGGGTTCACGATACCGTCCTTGCGGGCGTGGCTTTCGGTCTTCTGGGTGCGGCCCTTGGTGCTCACAATCACGTTGCCCCGTTTCAGGAACAGTTCGCTAATCTCGATGGCCTGGTTCAACAGGCCGCCGGGATTGTAGCGCATGTCCAGAATCAGCTTTTTCATGCCCTGCTTCTGCAGGCTCTTCAGTGCGTTTTCTACGTCGCTCAGGGTCTTGTCGCTGAAGGTGGCAAGCTTGATGTAGCCGATATCGTTAGTGACCATCCCGTAATAGGGCACGGCATGAACCACGATTTCGGCACGGGTAATGGTAAAGTCCATCAGCTCGGGTACGCCTTCGCGCTCGATAGAGACGGTCACGTCCGTGCCGATCTTTCCGCGGAGCTTGCTCACGGCGTCGTCCAGGGTCAGGCCCTTGGTATCCTTGCCGTCGATTTTGCGGATACGGTCGCCGGCCCGGATGCCCAATCTGAAAGCGGGAGTCCCGGAAAGGGGCGAAATCACGGTGAGGATATTGTCACGGAGGCTGATGGTGATGCCCACGCCGCCGAACTTTCCTTCCATGGAAACCTTCAAGCCCTCGTAGTCCTTGGGGGTGAACACTGCCGTGTGTGGGTCCAAAATGTTACGGATGCCGTTCAGGGCCGCGTCGGTAAGTTCCGTGGGGTTCACATCTTCCACGTACTTGCGGTTCACTTCGGAGAATACCTTGTTGAGTCTGGAAACCTCGTCGTAAAAGTCTCCCGGTGGGGTGGACTTTTCGGCTGCCGAGGCTATGCCCAGGGTGGCCAAGGTAAGGACAAATGCTTTGCGCAAAATCGAGCTAGTGATAGTCATGCCCAAAAGATACAATTTATCGGTGGCAAATACGGTGAAAAACGGAAAAAACCGGCCCTAAAGGCCGGTTTTTGATAATAGGAGAGAGAGGAGAAAAACTTTTATGCCGCTTCGTCCAGCATTTTCTGGATGCGGTCGTTCCGGAGCTTAGCAAGGGCGCTTTCCTTGAGCTGACGGACTCGTTCCTTGGACAGCCCCACCATAGGGGAAATTTCTTTCAGGTTCAGGTCGCTATCCATCTTGAAGCCGAAATAGAGCTTCAGGATATCACTTTCCTGCTGGTCCAGGTTCTTGTTCAAAACTTTTTCGAAGACTTCCCGGCGGTTGTTCTTTTCGGCCAGGTCTTCGGTGCGGAATTCTACAGAGGGAATGCAGTCTCCCAAGGTGGAATCTCCGTCTTCGCCAACGGGGGCTTCCAGAGAAGAGGTGCGGTTGCCCATCATCAATACCTTTTCGATGGCGTCGCCCTTGTACTTGGAAACTCCTTCCAGGCTGTCGGTGTCCAGCACATAGCTGCCACCCACAACCTGTTTAAGCTTGCCGCCCTTCTTGTTGAAACGGCGCAGAATCAGCTCCTTCTCGGCGCTGATACGGACCGTGCGGCCCTTTTCGGCGATGGCGCGGGTAATGTTCTGGCGCACCCACCACACGGCATAACTGATAAACTTGATTTTCTGGCTAGGGTCAAAACGGCGGGCGGCCTCTATAAGGCCCATGTTGCCTTCGCTGATGAGTTCGCCCACTTCAAGGCCCTGGCCCTTGTAAAGGTTCGCGATGTTCACCACAAAGCGCAGGTTGGACTTGACCAGCAAATCCAGGGCTTCGCGGCTGCCTTCCTTGACCTTCTTGATGAGCAACTTCTCCTGTGCCGGAGTCAGCAGAGGAATGCTGGAAATATCTTCAAGATACTGAAAATAAGTGCTTTTCTCATCACGGGTGTAGGTAGCGGCGTTCATAGTAAATCCTTTTCCTTTACGCCTATAAATCTACCTCCATTTTTCACTCGGAGTGTCAGGAAGAACCCTAGTCCCTGCAAAAGTTTAATTTGTTTTTTGTCGGAAAAAATCGCTTTTTTGTCATAAAAGTGTCATTATGGGCTGTACGGGGGGCGTTTTTGGACCTATTTTTGTCATTATGGAACCAGAAATGACCAACAATTCAATCTTTAGGCTGCGGCAGAGGTTGCAGGGTGCCCAGGAAAGGGATTTTGACAGGTACGAAAAGATAATTCGAGAAGTCCTGAAGCAAGAGGATAAGATTTCGTTTCCGATACCGGCCTATGTGCCCCAGATTCTCGTTTTCCTCTTTATCCTCATTTTCCCCATGCTCTACATCTGGGATCCGGTAACCCGCTCGGCAATAGACCTGGACTGGCGTAAACTGATGAACTTTTATTTTCCGGTACTGATGTGCATCGGGGTATTCGGTCTCAATCTCCATTTTCTGGTACCCAACTGCATTCTCAAAAAGCATTATGTCGTTTATTTTGTGTGTAACTCGATTCTGGTCCTGGCGACCTGTTTCTTGCGGGAGGTTGTTTTTTTCCTGATTGACAGAGCTCCCGGGCAGGGCGTGAGGTTTTTTCTTGAGTCCTACATGTTTTCTTCTGTGAAGGGCCATTTCAGTTATTGGACTGTTTTTTCCTTTGTGGTGCTGGTCTGCCTGGTTTGCGTCATCTGCGTGTTTTACCGGCTGATATCTACACAAATTCTGCGAGGGTTCGTGGTCAGGGAACAAAAGCGTAGCCGCTTGCAGTACGAACTGGAATTCCTGAAAAACCAACTTTCGCCCCACTTTTTATTCAATACTCTGAACAACATAACGGCGCTTATCGCCATAGATTCCAGGCGTGCGGAAAAGTCCATGATGGAACTTTCCAAGCTGTTGCGGGTGACCCTGTACCAGACAGCCGACGATATGATTCCCCTGGAAGAGGATGTGGAAATTCTCCGGATGTACGGGAACCTGGAAAAGCTCCGGCTAGACGACAGCTTCGATTACCGTTTTGACGTGGAGATTGAAAACCCGAAAGTGATGGTGCCGCCTCTAGTAGCCATGTCCCTGGTAGAAAACGCTTTGAAACACAGCAAGAACCCCAAGGGAAAGAGCTTCGCCCATATTTCTATCCGTCAGCAGGGAAACGAACTGGTGCTTGAAACGGCCAATTCGAATTTTCCGAAGGAGTCACAGTCCCCAAAGAAGGCCAGCGGCCTCGGGCTTTCGACTTTCCAGAAACGGCTGGAAATGCTTTTTTGGGACAAGGCGGAATACAACGCCTACGTGGAAGACGGCGTGTACCACAGCCGCTTAAAGATACAGCTCGCCGACAACTAGAGGATTACCGCGCGGCCAGTTCTTCGGGCGTGCGGCTCAAAATATCCCAGTCGCCCCGCTTGATGATCTTGTAGGCGTAGCCCTGTTCGGTAAGGAACAGCTGGCGGTTCATGGAGAACTCCTGCTCCTTGGAATCCTGGGTCACGATACTGTAGAAGTGGGCGGTGCCGCCGTCGCTCTTGGGGCGCAAGATGCGGCCCAGTCGCTGGGCTTCTTCTTGCCGGCTGCCGAAGGTCCCTGAAATCTGTATCAGGATGTTGGCGTCGGGAAGGTCGATGGCGAAGTTGCCTACCTTGGAGACCATCAGGTTTTTCTGCTCGCCCTTGCGGAAGGCGGCGTAGAGCCGTTCGCGTTCCTTGTTGGGGGTCTTGCCGGTAATCAGCGGGATTTCCAGCTCCTGGGCCAGCTTTTCCAGCTGGTCGATGTACTGCCCGATGATGAGCACCCGGTCGTCGGGCTTGTCAAAGTGGGCGAGGAGGCGCTTTACGATGTCCGTCTTTTCGGGATTGGTGCTTGCGAGAGTAATCTTTTCACGGACCGGCGCCAGGGCGTATTTCATCTTCAGTTCCGCTTCCATAGGGATGCGGATTTCGTTACAGTCGGCGGTGGCAATCCAGCCCTGGGCTTCCAGCACACGCCAGGGGATGTCGTATTTCTTGGGGCCGATAAGGCTGAACACTTCCGTCTCCTTGTGGTCTTCGCGGACCAGGGTGGCGGTAAGTCCCAGGCGGCGCGTGGCCTGCATCTCGGTACTCAGGCGGAACACCGGGGCCGGGAGCAGGTGCACCTCGTCGTAAATCATGAGGCCCCATTTCTGTTCGCTGAACAGGGGGAAGTTCGAGAGTTCCTTCTTGACTTCTTCGTCGCTCAGGTCGTCCGGTTCGGGCTCGCCCTGCTTGTTTACGTCCTTCACCTTCTTGCGCTGGGTGAGAATCTGGTAGGTGGCCACGGTCACGGGGCCGATTTCCTTCACTTCGCCGGAGTATTCCTTCACCTGGTCCAGGGTCAGGTCCGTCTTGTCGCAGATTTCCCGGATCCACTGGCGGGAGGCGGAAATGTTGGGGGTAAGGATAAGGGTCTTGGTCTGGATGAGGGCCATGGTGGCAAGGCCGATGACCGTCTTGCCCGAACCGCAGGGCAGCACGATAACGCCGGAGCCGCCCTTTTCCGAACCGCTGGCGTAAAACACCTGGGCGGCTTCCTTCTGGTAGTCGCGGAGCTTGAACTCACGACCTTCGAGGGTGGTCTCCCGGAGCTTGATGGGGAGCGGGTCGCCCTGGACATATCCTGCCAGGTCTTCCACCGGGAATCCGGCGTTGGTAAGTGCCATCTTCAGGTGGCCGCGGCGTTCCGGGTCCACTTCGGCGTGGGAATCGTCCAGGAACTTCAGGATAAACGGCTCCACCTCCTTCAGGTGGCAAATCTCGGTGAACATGTAGGTGTCGTCGGATTCCAGCAGCAGGCGGTCAACCTCTTTGCGCAGGCGCAGCAGACCGTACCGGGCCATGTAGTCTTCCACCTCGGTAATCACCGTCTGGGGAATGGGGTAGCGGCTCTGGCTTTCTAGCCGTTCCAGCACTTCGGTTGCGCGGAGGCCCGTGGAAGCCGCGTTCCAGAGGCTCAGGTGAGAAATCTTGTAGGTGTGCAGGTGCTCGGGGCTCTTGACCAGTTCGGTGAAGGGGGCGATCGCGTCCCGTGCGGATTCGTAGTTGGGATTGTCCACCTCGACCATGATTTCGAGGTTGCTCTGTACAATGATTGCGCCGTTCGGATTCATAGGGCGGCAAATATAGAAAATTAGGTGTTAGGTGGTAGGTTGTAGGGATTAGGATCTAGGGTTTAGTAAGGCTGGTCTCAAGAGGTGTCATCCTCGCTGTCATTCTGGAGCGCAGCGATAGAATCACGAGGATCCGCTGGAGGTGTGTAATGTGGAATGTGAGGTTCGAGGCACGAGGAATGTCATCCAGAGCGACGAAGTCGCGAAGGATCCAGTTCAAAGGGATAGGCCGTTAGAGGTTAGGATCTAGGGGCTAGGATCTAGGGTTTAGTAAGGCTGGTCTCAAGAAGTTTTTTTAGGGACGGGAGGGGGAGGTATCCCCCTGGCTCGCACGCGCTTGCGCTTGTTGCTCACCACCCCCTCTTGCCGGAATAGCCCCGCAGGCAGCCTCGGGTATAAAAAATCCCGCTTTCTGAAAGAAAGCGGGACCTTCGAGCCACCCAGCAGATTTGAACTGCCGACCTGCTGATTACGAATCAGCTGCTCTACCAGCTGAGCTAGAGTGGCGTTGCGGGCTCAAAGATAGCAACAGGCCCTTTTTTTGTCAATATCGGGGCTGTTTCGGTTGGCAAGATTCCCGAATTTTTCTATGATTGCTCACAAAATTTCAAAATGGATGCATATTATGGCTAACGAAGCAAATGCGAACAACTCTGAAATCAAGGAATTTTTTGTCCATCACGGCACCAAGGTCGTGGTGGCCCTGGTGGTCATCCTCGTCGTAGTGGCGGGCGTGGTCCAGCTGAAGGATTCCCGCAAGGCCGCCGCCGCCGAACAGACCGAACTTCTGGGTGCGGGCATGACCATGCTCTACGCCAACGATAAGGACAACGCCCTGGCCGAATTCGAATCCAAGATCAACAGCCGATCCCTGGAAGGCCTGGCTCTTGCCAAGGCTTGCCTCTATGCGGGCAACATTAAGTACGAAAAGGGTGACCTGGACGGTGCCGCATCCTTGTTCCAGAAGTCTTTGGACAACGCCGGTTCTGTGGTGCTGGTCCGCTCTGCCGCCCTCCATGGTCTTGCCTCCGTGAAGATGGAAAAGGAAGACTACGCCGCTGCCGCCAACCTGCTGGAAAAGTATGTGAGCGAGTTCGGCAAGCGCACCGGCGACAAGGAAGACCGCTTCCAGAAAGAAGAACCTGTGGACGAGGCCCCCATGGTGGCCGACGCCATGTGGAAACTCACGCTGGTCTATCAGCAGCAGGGTCTTGACGCCAAGGCCAAGAACACCGCCGAACGCCTGCTGGAAGTCTACGGCGACAACCAGAACTACGCCGACAAGGCCCAGAAGTTCCTGGCTTCCCTGTAGTTCCGAAACGGTTCATTCAGTGTAATTGTCATGCCCGCCACCGTGCGGGCATCTCCTTTATGACGCCCCCAGGCAGAGTTCACTTGTCATCCTGAGCCACGTATGTGGCGAAGGATCCAGGCCCGAAGAATTTATTCCTTCAGTATAGCCCTGAGCTCGTCCGCCGCACGTTCCAAGTCGTCGTTCACGATGGTGTATTCGTACTTGCCCTTGGTCTTCGCGAACTCCATCTCTTTCTTGGCGTTGTGGAGTCGGGTCTGGATGACCTCTTCGGAATCGGTGCCGCGGCCCCGGAGCCTGCGTTCCAGTTCTTCTTCGCTGGGCGGCAAAATCAAGATGCCCGTGGCATCGGGATAGACCTTGTCGAAGTTCACCTTGCCGAAAACGTCCAGGTCAAAGAGAACCCGCTTGCCCTGCTTGAGCATGTCCTCTACGAAACTCTTGGGCGTGCCGTAGTAGTTCCCGTGGACCAGGTTGTATTCCACCAGGGCGTCGTCCTTAATCATCTGCTCGAACTCTTCCTTGGTCTTGAAAAAGTAGTGGACCCCGTTCACCTCGCCCTCGCGGGGGGCGCGGGTGGTGGCGGAAATGGAATACACGATGTCGGGGAACTCCCCGATGACCTTGTCCTTCAGGGTGGTCTTGCCTGCGCCGCTGGCGGCGCTCATCACGAACAGCTTGGATTTCATTTCTTATCCTCGATATACAACGGTCTCTGTTTGACTTCGTCGTAGATGCGGCCGATGTATTCGCCCAGAATCCCGATGGAAATGAGCTGCACTCCGGCAAAGAACACGATGGCCGTCATGAGGGATGCCCAGCCCGGCACCGTGGTGGCGGGGGAGAGGATTTTTTCCAGGATGGACCAGACGAAAACGCCGAAGGCAACGAGGGTGGCGAACAGTCCGATGTAGAAACTGACTTTCAGCGGGGCGGAACTGAATCCGGTGATGCCGTCCCCTGCCAGGTGGAGCATCTTGCGCAGAGGGTATTTGGACGAACCTGCTGTGCGTTCGGCCCGGTCGTACTTGACGCCAATCTTCTTGAAACCTACCCAGCACACCAGCCCGCGCAAGAAACGGCTCCGTTCCGGCAGGTTTTTCAGCTGATCGACAACGCAGCGGTCCATCAGGCGGAAATCCCCGGTGTCGGGAGGAATCTCGATGTTGGTGAGCTTGCCGATGAGCCTGTAGAAGCAGTAGGCGGAAAAACGCTTGAATATGGTCTCGCCCTTGCGCTTGTTTCGTTGTGCGTAAACCACCTGGTAGCCTTCACGCCATTTCTCGAGCATCTCGTGGATGAGGGCGGGAGGGTCCTGCAGGTCTCCGTCGATAATCACCACCGCATCACCTTGGGCGTGGTCCAGCCCTGCGCTGAAGGCAGCCTGGTGCCCGAAATTTCGGCTGAAATTCACCAACTTGTTGGTTGAACCTGCGGGAATCAGACCTTCCAGGATTTCACGGGTGCGGTCCTTGGAACCGTCGTTTACGAAAATCAGTTCGTGCTCGATTTCCTTGAGTTCTTCTTCCAGAACCCGGTAGGTTTCGGCAACGATTTCTTCTTCGTTATAGACTGGGATGATGACGGACAGGAGCATACGGGTAATATAGTAATAATGTGGAATGTGTGGTGTGTAATGACTAATTACACGCCTCACACCTCACACCTCACACCTCATACTGCGTCGAGGCCGCTTACGGTATCAGTACTGGATTCACGAAGTCCACGTGGCTGCAGTCGATGCTTCCCTTGGCGGTCGTCTTGAGGGTGAGTTTCTGCACCCCTTCGATGTTTGCGGTCAGAGTGTGGAGGCTCCCGGCCTTGAACACCGGCGTTTCGGCAAGCACGTTGCCGTCGCCCAGCACCTGTACGGACACGCCTTCGCTGCAGAGGGATTCGTCGTCCAGACCAACTCCTGCGCGGAAGGCATTGAACGCCCCGGCGATACCATAGACAGTTTCGGAGGCGGCGTGGGTGGCAATGCCGTTTTCAAAGACTTGCCCGTTGATAGTCAGGGGCTTGCCCTCGATGCTCTTGTTCATGCCTATGTTGCCCCATTCCTGCTTGTGGGATTCGTAACGCATGTCAGTCAGTTTCTTGACGCCGTTCCCTTCGTTGAAGAAGGTCTTGTTCACCTGGGCCAGGACCTTGTTTCCGTCTAGGACGATGTAGCGGAAGGTGTTGTAGCCGGGCTGCA
>CALATK010000187.1 GCA_937891805.1 uncultured Fibrobacter sp.
GCTCCAGACGGTCTTGACGGATGTTCCACTGAAATCGGTTTTGCGCTGGCTTGTGTTGACGGCGTTTCCGTTGCCATCCTTGCTATTATATTCTCCGAATACCTGTGGCGCGGAATTCATGTTCGGTCCCCAGCCTTCGGCATTGGGCAAGGCCTGCATGGTGGAATTCAGGAATACTGTCTTTGCTGTTTTCCAGGATCGACCCAGGTAGAAAGAATTGTTAAAGCTTGCGTCACTTGTGCTGATTATCGCTCCATCGAATACGTAACCCCATTGGGTGGTGGTGGCCGCGGCGGTAAGGTATCCACTTTTGCGGCGCATCACCAGTTCGGTTCTATCAAAGTAGATGTCGCCGTCTCCGCAGATAAAGTCAACGGTTCCCTCGATATGGCCGCCGTCCCAGTAGGCACGTCCGACGCCTCCACTAATCTTGGTGTAGTAGGTGTCTTGTCCACTGAGCAGCTTCACGTTCTTGTAGATGAACTTGTCACCCTGTTGCATGATGGTGACGTGCCGGCAGGCACTGCCGCAGTTTGCCTCGTTTCCGTAGATTGCCTTGTTCAGGATAGTCATGTCTTGCATGTAGATTCCGCTCCCGTGCAGGTAAAGGGTGGCGGTTGTGCTGATGCCTTCTTCGCTTGACTTGTTGTAGAGAATGGTTTTTTCGGCGCTTTGGCCGATAAAGGAAACGTAGCTGGTCTTGAATTCGGTCATCTGGTTTTCGTTGCCAGTGACTGAACCGATGTCGTATTCGCCGTCGGGGAAGAAGATGATAAACCTATTGCTTTCAGTGGGATTCGCTGCCGATGCGGCCGCCATGGCTGCCTTGAAATCTCCGTCAACGCCGACGATAAAATCGAAGGATTTTTTTTTGCTTACTGGGATGGCTGTTTCAGTCGAACTACTGCTACTGCTGGTGCTGCCAGAGCCTGCATTCGGACCGTATTCTTCGGGAATAGAAATTCCATTGATGGCAGAAAGGTAGGCGGATTCCGCTTTTAGAAGTGCAGATCCATAATCTCCGGCCCATTGGTAACCTTTGCGACGTTCTTCGCTAATTTTGGTAAAATCCTGCGTTTTGGTGCTTGCGCCATCGCGGTCACAGAAGAAATAATTATCGTTGTCCACTTCGTAAAAACGGTACCATAGGACATTACCGTCTTTTACATCGAATGTTCCGGCACTCTTGTTGAAATAAAGTCCAGTCACCTTGGTTTTCTTGTACCAGTTGATAGCGCTCTTGACGGCGTTTTGCACGGCAGGGGTCTGCTTGGGCCAGTTCATCAAGAACCAGGCCACTCCGGCGGATTCACTGCCGGACTTGGATTCCAGTTCGTATGCGCGGGCCGGGCGGGGTGCGTAATTGACGGTGTCGTGCTGGGCACACCAAACGGTGGGGGAGCCGTTGTTGATGATTTGGGCTCGAATCAGGTAGTCTATGGCTTTATCAAGAGCCGCCTGCATTTTTGTCCGTGTGGCATTGTCAATAATATCGCTATCAAAGGGGGAGCTGCTATTTGCGATATCCATCATGGTGACCATAGTTCGGACCATGGCATTGTCGTTCAGGGTAATATGGTCCGAATAATTTCCGCGTTTAGGCCAAACTTGCGGAAAGCCACCGCTAGAACGTTGCATGTCAAGCAAGAAATTGACGGCTTTATTGAAGCTGGACTTGAATGCCGACTTGTACGTAGAATTGGTCGTCTCCTTGTAGCGGACCGCCAGCAGGCGCATTTCCTGGATGGTGGCATTGTTGTCAATGGTCCCCAGGTCTTTGCCATCCTTGCTGCGCCATTCCGACTTGTTTCCACTGGAGTAAGGGCTTTTGTATTTGTCGGCCATGGCCTTGTAGAACCCGCCGTTACTGATTTGCCATGTGGTCATGTTGTAGGCATACTGGTCTATATCCATGCCGCTTGCTGCACTGGTCAGTTCCGAATAGCTACGGTAGCTGTTTATTTTGCTTACGGCTGTAGACGGCGGAGTGTATGTCGCAGCCATAGACGCAGCGACGAGGCCAAGAATAGCTAGAACGGTGTGTTTCATCATTACCCAACCTTTTTCCGAGAAATTTCTCGGAAACATCCCTTTCACACCTCTTTACCCACTCGTAATTATAGTAAAAATTAGGAAAGAATCTTTTTTGAATTATGAATTAGGATTTTTTTCTAGTCAAATAATTCCGAAATCCGAACTCCGAAATCCGAATTACTCTAGATACGTGTACCCGTACAGGCCGCTCCTGTAGATGTTCAGGAATTCCTTGCCTTCTTGCAGGCTGATCTTTCCTTCCTTCACAGAGCGGGTCACCCAGTTTTCCATGTTGCGGACCAGGGCCTTGTCGCTGAAGCTCACGTAGTCCAGCACGTCTTCCACGGATTCGCCGTCAATGACCTTCTCGATTTCGTAGCCGCCCTGGTCGTTACAGACGATGTGGACGGCGTTGGTGTCACCGAAGAGGTTGTGCAGGTCGCCGAGGATTTCCTGGTAGGCACCCACGAGGTACACCGCGATGTAGTAGGGCTCGTTCTTCTTGAGCTTGTGGAGCGGGAGCGTGTGGCTCACGTCGCCGCCACGGATAAAGAGCGCAATCTTTCCGTCGCTGTCGCAGGTCACGTCCTGGATGGTGGTTTCCACCGTGGGTTCCTCGTCCAGGCGCTGGATTGGCATCACCGGGAAAATCTGGTCGATGGCCCAGCTGTCGGGCAGGCTTTGGAACAAGCTGAAGTTGCCGAAGTACTTTTCGGCCAAAAGACGCGGGAGTTCCGCCAGTTCGTAAGGCGGGTGGCGCAGCTCGGACGCAATCTGGTTCACCTCTCGCGCGATGCTCCAGAACAGGCGTTCGCTCATGGCGCGGGTGGGCAGGTCGTAGTCGCCCACCTTGAAACCGCTCAGCACGTCGTCGTTCAGTTGCATGGCATCGTGCCAGCTTTCCAGCAGGTTCTTGGGGGAAAGTCCCTTGTAGATTCCGTAGAGGTCCTTCAACGCATCGGGAGCGTCGTCGCCAATCTCGTGTTCCTCGTCGTCGAAGAATGCCTGGCTTGCGGTTTCCAGGATGTTGAACACCAGGATGGAATGGTGCGCCGAAAGGGCGCGGCCCGAGTCTGCGATGATGGTCGGGTGGGGGAGATT
>CALATK010000188.1 GCA_937891805.1 uncultured Fibrobacter sp.
CTTGCCGCCGAACATGTCAAAAGTAGCCCTAACAAGGGCAGGACGCAGGCGCTTACCGCCCGCCAGCATAGAATAGCGCATGGCCTCGTGCAACCGGCAGGGCTGATCCGTCACCGGAGGGAGGTACTTGTCAAATAGGGCTTCCGCCTCTACAGAAATCTTGGACAGATAGTCCTGAGCAATAGCTGCTTCTTTTTCAATAGACTGCATACCCCCAAAGATACTTAAATCAGGGGGGCCCCTTATCCCGTTTTACCCCCATTTTATCCCCTTTTTCCCCGTTTCGTCATAAATAAATGGACCGAGTTGTGCTTTTTTCTTTTTTTGGAGATAGATTTCAAATAGGAGGTTCCCATGACTACGATTCCCAGTTTTTGGTTCCTTGTTCCTGTCGCGGCCCTGTTCGCCCTCGTTATGGCCTACCTGTTCTACAGGGCCATGAAAAAAGCTCCCGACGGCAACCACAAAATGAAAGCCATCGCCCACTTTGTGCGGGTGGGGGCATTTGCCTACCTGAGGCGCCAATACAAGACCGTCTCCATCGTCTTTACGGTGCTGTTCGCGGTGTTCGTGGTGCTCGCCATCATGGGCATCCAGAACCCCTTTGTGCCGGTGGCGTTCCTTACCGGAGGTTTCTTCAGCGGCCTGTGCGGTTTTCTGGGCATGAAGACCGCCACCTACGCAAGCTCCAGAACGGCCCAGGGCGCCATGAGCAGCCTGAACCGGGGGCTTGTCATCGCCTTCAGAAGCGGGGCCGTCATGGGCCTTGTGGTGGTAGGGTTTGGCCTGCTAGATATTTCGGCGTGGTTTATCTTGCTGAATTACATCTATGACCACAACGTGTTCGGTTTCGGCGCCGACATTGCAAACAAACTAGCACTAGGAGAATGGAGCGAGTCCTTCCTGCAAAATGACGCCTGGCTCCACGGCAAGATGGTGGAAATTACCACCACCATGCTGACCTTCGGCATGGGAGCCTCTTTGCAGGCGCTGTTCGCCCGCGTAGGCGGAGGCATCTACACCAAGGCCGCCGACGTAGGCGCAGACCTGGTGGGCAAGGTAGAAGCGGGAATCCCCGAAGACGACCCGAGAAACCCGGCCACCATCGCCGACAACGTGGGCGACAACGTGGGCGATGTGGCCGGCATGGGAGCCGACCTTTACGAATCTTACTGCGGGTCCATCTTGGCGACGGCAGCTCTGGGGGCGGCTCTCCCCGGAGGGCTCAACTACGTGATCGCCCCCATGGTGGTGGCGGCCATCGGTATCGTGCTTTCGGTGGTGGGCATTTTCATGGTCCGCACCAAGGAAAACGCCACCACCAAGAACCTTCTCCACTCCCTCCTGACAGGAACGCTGGGCTCTTCCATCATGATCCTCATCGCCCTCTTTGTCATGGTGAAACTTGGATTTATCGGCATGGGAATTTTCGGGGCGGTACTTTCGGGACTTGCCGCCGGCGTGCTTATCGGACAGTTTACGGAATACTACACCTCCGACGCCTACAAGCCTACCAGGGGCATCGCGGGCCAGGCTAGGCTTGGAGCTGCCACCACTATCATCGACGGTATTTCGGTGGGCATGTTCTCTACGGGGCTCCCCGTGGTGACCATCGTGATTGGCATCATCGCCGCATTTGGATGCGCTGGCGGTTTTGAAAACATGGCCTTGGGACTTTACGGCGTAGGCTTTGCGGCCGTGGGCATGCTCAGCACCTTGGGAATTACCCTGGCTACAGACGCCTTCGGGCCTATTGCTGACAACGCCGGCGGAAACGCCGAAATGGCAGGGCTTGACGCCAGCGTGCGCGCCCGTACCGACGAACTGGACATGCTAGGAAACACCACCGCCGCCACCGGAAAGGGTTTCGCCATCGGGTCTGCGGCCCTTACCGCCATGGCGCTGCTGGCCTCTTATGTCGAAGAAATCAAGATATGGATTGGCCATCTGGCTACATCGGCCAAGGGCCTCTGGAACGTAGGCAGCGTCACCTTCGCGAACCACAGCCAGGACCTGGTAAATGCGGTAGCCAACATTGACGGCGCAAAGATTCTGGACGGCGGAAACCGCGCCGTCTCTGCCAGCGGCGAGCTTATAGGGCTTGTGGCCAGCAAGGCGAACTACGTGGACTTCATGAACATCTACAACCTGAACCTCATGAACCCGCTGCTGTTGGGAGGCATCTTCATCGGTGCCATGATGGCCTTCGTGTTCTGCGCCCTCACCATCAAGGCGGTGGGCCGTGCCGCCAGCGCCATGGTCGAAGAAGTCCGTCGGCAGTTCAGGGAAATCCCCGGAATCATGGAAGGCACGGGCCAACCGGATTACGCCCGCTGCGTGGAGATTTCCACCGTAGGCGCCCAGCACGAAATGGTCATCCCGTCGCTCCTGGCAGTTGTAGTCCCGGTGCTGGTGGGGCTCTTTATGGGCGTGGCCGGAGTGTTCGGCCTGCTGGTGGGCGGACTTGCGTGCGGTTTTGCCCTTGCCACCATGCTGAACAATGCAGGCGGCGCCTGGGACAATGCGAAGAAGTTCGTGGAAAACGGGAACTACGGCGGCAAGGGCTCCG
>CALATK010000189.1 GCA_937891805.1 uncultured Fibrobacter sp.
AGTATGGACAGAAGTGTACAAGATCGGTCAGACCGAGCTTGACCAAAAGAACGCTCTGTCTGTTAACGACGACGTTCAGGACCTGATTGACGATCTCTAATAATCTGTTTTAGCAGGTTGCCTTTCAAAAGGTCGGATCCTTCGGGATTCGGCCTTTTTGCTATATTATCTCCGTAACGTTTTACGGAGGTTGTTTTGAACAATTCCATTCCTCTTGTACAGATGGTGCTGCAGTCAGACATTGCCACCATCGTTGTCCTTTGCATATTGGCGGTTATGTCCCTGGGGTCTTGGGGTATCATCATCGTCAAGTACATTACCTACTTAAAGAACAAGCACGCCAATGCCGAATTTTTCCGCAAGTTTAACGAAGTGACCCAGTTCGTGGAACTTCAGGAACTATGCGAAAAGGCCGAAGACAGTGCTCTGCGCCGCCTGACAGCCGAAGTGTTAAAAGAAGCTTCCAAATTCAGTAACTTTGTAAGCTATGACTCTATCCAGCACAGAGCCTCCCTCCTGGAAGATACTATCCAGCGCTCTATCGAAGGGCTCCGCCTTGTAGAAGACAAGTACCTGAGTTTTTTGGCCACCAGTTCTAACCTGGCGCCCTTCTTTGGCTTGCTCGGTACTGTGTGGGGTATCATGATTGCGTTTTTCCAGATTGGTCAGCACGGATCTGCCGACCTTTCCGTGGTGGCTCCCGGTATTGCCATGGCCTTGATTACTACAGTGGGCGGCCTTGTGGTGGCAATCCCTGCCTCTGCGGGCTACAACTACTTTACCAGCTGTAACGGCCAGAACGAAATCTCTTATTTCAACTTCGGTTCCCAGGTGCTGAGCTTGTTTAAGCGTGGCGACCTGTTGGCTCTCGAAGAAGTGGCGGGCTAGGAGGCCTAGGTGAAGCGTAGCCGCGGAAAAGAACTGAAGCAGGAGATGAACCTCACGAACATGATTGATATCGTGTTCTCGATTCTGATTGTGTTCATTATTTCTGCTCCCCTTATGAGCCAGGGCGTCAAGGTGGACCTGCCCAAGGCCGAAGCCCCTACCATGGAACAGGAAAAGCTTTTGAAGGTGTCCATCACCAAGGACGACGAAATCTACATCGCCGACATGATGGTGGATTTTGACAGCTTCAATAGTGTGTTCCAGTCCCTCTGGAATGGCGAAATGGCGGTGGTCATCAACTCCGATGAATCCGTGCGCTATGGGCTGGTGATGCAGGTGGTGACCCAGGTGCAAAAGCTGGGCGTAACAAAGCTCGGCTTCTTGACCATGAACCCCAAAGAAACTCCGGGTAAATGAAGAAGTTCCAGGACAGGATACAGTATTTTTCCTCCGATGTAGATTCTACATTGGTGAAGATTATCGTGTGCGCCGTGGTGTTCCACCTGGCCATCGTGGGAATCTGTATCGCTTTCCATTATGTGAACTTGAAGCCCGAGCCGGAGCAGATTCCCGTGTTCGAAATGGTGCAGGTGTCCGAGCCCGCGCCGCCTGCGCCGCCCAAGACGCAGCCCCCTCCGCCAAAGCCCAAGCCCAAACCGAAAGTCAACAAGAGGTTGCCGCCGGAAATAAAGCCCGAGCCCAAGGAAAAGCCGGAGGTGGTAGACGAAGATCCGAAACCGCCCGAGCCCACGCCGGAACCGGTGGATGATTTCCCGGTAGACGACATGGACTTGCCTGTGGCGCTTGAAGCCCCGAGCCTAGACCCTGTGGGTTCTGTGGACATGGACCCCCTGATGCAGGTGTACCTGGAACAGCTCAAGAAGATTATCATGAGCAATTTCAGACCTCCCAAGGATTTGAAGGTAGGCCGCGATGCCAAGACCACAGTGCAGTTTACGGTGGACCGATTTGGAAAAATTTCGGCGGTGATTCTCAAGAAGTCCTCGGGCAACAAGGCCTGGGACCACCTGTCGGTGCGTGCTATCCAGATTTCCAAGGTGCCGGAGTTGCCCTTCAATTACCGAGCTCCGAATTTGGTGCTGAATTTCAACTTTACGCCTAACTGATTTTGTATAATTGTAAGAGAGTGTTTTTAAGAATGAGAGAAAATTTGAAAAGGTTTGTTTGGGGGCTTGTCCTTGCCTTGGCCTGCGTGGCACCGCAGGGAGTGTTTGCCTCTATCGATACTATTGCCGTAGATGTGGGAATTTCTGTTTTCAAGACTACGCCCATAGGCATTGTTCCCTTTGAAGAAAAACCGGGTATAGATTGGATCGAAGAACGACCTCACCAGATTTTGACTCGCGATGCGAACCTTTCGGGACGCTTTGACGTGGTGGCTTCTGAAAAGTTTAATTTGGCCCTGTTCAGCCGTTCCAAGGCGAAACATTACATGACGGGTAAGGTGGAACCCACTTCTGACGGCCGCCTTGCTGTGGATTGCTACCTGTATGTGTCCCAGTCCAAGACGCTCCTTTTGGGAGAACGCTATACGGTGCCCCAGAAGGAACTTCGTCGGGCCATGCATGCCTTTTTTGACAAGGTGATTTACCAGCTGTGGGGCGAGCGCGGTGTGGCCAGCACCCGCATTGCCTACGTTTCGAAGATTGACGGCGTGAAGCAGGTGGTGGTGTCCGACTACGATGGATTCCACCGCTCCCAGATTACCAGGGATTCTACTATCAGCATGATGCCGGTGTGGACCCGCGGTAACAAGGGCCTTGTATATGTGAACTTCAAGACCAACCGTCCGAGGCTTTACACCAAGAACTTTGGCAGGCCCGAAAAACCCTTGTTTGAACAGTTCGACCAGACCTATAGCCCTGCGGTGAACCCTGTGAACGGGGAACTTTTGTTCTCCTCTTCTAAGGACGGCAAGACGGACCTCTATCTTGGCAACATGGAGACGGGCAAGGCCCGCAAGTTTGCCTATCTCAAGAGCAACCAGACCAGCCCTGCCTGGAGTCCGTATGCTACCGAGGTGTTGTTTACCAGCGACCGTGGTGGTGGCCCCCAGATTTTTGTGATGGGCAAGGACGGAAGCGACCTGCGTCGAGTGACCTTTATGGGCCGTTACAATGAACGCGCCAGCTGGTCCCCCGAAGGCGACCGCATTGCCTACACCTCCATGGACAACGGCAAGATGAACATTTACACCTGCGCTCTGGACGGTAGCGACATTGTGCAGCTCACCAACAACGCAGGTAACAACGAACATCCCTCCTGGTCGCCCGACGGCAAGCTCATTGCCTTTTCTAGCAACCGGAGTGGCACCTACCAGATTTACATTATGCGGAAAGACGGAAGCAACGTGCCCCGCATTACCCAGGCCGGCGAGAACACTGCGCCTACATGGTCCTGGTTCTACGAAGAAAATAAACCACAACCTAAAGAAGGATCCAAATGAAGAACATCGTCAAGATTGCATTGATTTCTAGCGCTGCCTGCCTTGCCTTGGTGGCGTGTGCCAAGAAGCAGCAACCCCAGACTGACCCTGCCGCAGATACAGCTCCTGCCGCTGCCGCAGGCCAGGAAGCTGCTCCTGCCATGACTCAGGCCCAGGCTGATTCCCTGGCTGCCGAACAGGCCCGCCTGGAAGCGGAACGCCTGGAAGCAGAACGCGCCCGCCTGGAAGCGCTTATCAACCAGATTATGTCCGAAGACGTTTACTTTGACTTTGACCGCTCGGAACTCACCGAAAAGGCCAAGGAACTTTTGGCACAGGTGGGCGAACTGTTGCTGAAGGAAAAGCGCTTCACCATTACCATCGAAGGCCACACCGATGCCCGCGGTACAGAAGATTATAACTTTACTTTGGGTGCAAAGCGCGCCATGAAGGTAAAGGAATTCCTGGCTGCCTACGGTATCGAGAACAGCCGCATGGAATCGGTGAGTTACGGTAAGGAAGCCCCGAAGGCTCAGGGTGAAACTGAGGAAGCTTATTCCCAGAACCGCCGTGCCAACTTCCGCGTGAATATCAAGCAGTAGTTTTTAATTCGGAATTCGGATTTCGGAATTAAGAATTGTCGTAGAAAAATAAAGCGATTGAACATGAAAAAACTTGCTATTGGAATAGTATCGATTGCGTTTGCGCTTGTCGGATGCTCCAAGATAACCATGCTCCGTACCGAGGAGATGAAGGCTGTGGGTAGCGATGTGCAGACGGGTATGCAGCAGGGTTTGGATTCTGCCGTGCTGAAACTTTCTGCAGAGAACGATTCCCTGCGTGCGGAGATGGATAGTCTGAAGGCTCAACTGGAGGCTTCTGCCCTGGTGCAAAAGCGCATGATGGCCGAAGTCACCATGCTGTCCCGCCGTATGGGTGACGAGTCCGAACGGAACGATTCCAGGCAAGAAGAAATCATCTACCGCTTGGATATGCTGCTGGGCAAGAGCGACAAGATTCTGGCCAAGAAGGTTGTGGTCAGCGGCGCTCCTGCGGCTCCCATTTCTATGGACAGCCTGGAGCGTGAAGCCGAAAAGCTGGTAGAAGCCGAAGCCATGTTCAATACGGCCCGTTCCGACTACCATCGCGGTGAATACAAACTTGCCTACGCCGGTTTCAAGCAGGTCTATGAACAGATGAAGACCGGTGAACTTGGGGAGAATTCATTGTACTGGATGGCGTTGTGCCTGATTGACGCCAACCAGGTGGAAAAGGCTAAGAAGGTGTTTACGAGCCTTGCGGACGCTTTCCCCGAGGGCCAGAAGGTCTGCACCACCATGTTCAAACTGGCGGCTATCTACAGCACCGAAGGCAACATCGATATGCAGAAGCAGTACCTGCAGAAAATCCTGAACAGCAAAACTTGCTCTACTTCGGGAGAGTTCGAACAGGCGGCAGAGATTCTGCAAGAAATTCTGGAACAGGAAACTCAGACTGGCCCCAAGGCTGCTGAGCCTTCGAATGGTCCTGAGGCCGCCGCACCTGCGACGGAAGCTCAGCCTGCTGCACCAGCGCCTGCTCCGTGATTCTAGATGGCGGCTCCCTTCGACTGCGCTCAGGGCAGGGTGACCGCCATGACGAAATACAAAAGGCGAGTCGGATGACTCGCCCTTTCTTATACTTTATACTTTGATTATTTAATCGTACTGGTGAGGCGGAAGGCGAGACCGACGTCGCTGACTTCGTTTTCGCTATAGACGCTGAACTGCAGCTTGGACTTGCCGATGTTACGGACCAGGGCCACCGTCCATGCCCAGTCATCCATTTCGGCCTTGCTGTCTGCCATAATCTGCCTGTCGTTGATGTATTCGCCTTCTACCATCAGGTTAGAAAGCAACACGTTCATCACAGGAACCAAACGGACAGGGAGTTCCAGGCCAACGTAGGTGGGCTGGTAGTAGATGCCCGGCTGGAAATACTTGGATTCGGGAGCGATATAGTTGGGAGCCTTGGTGTTGATGTCGTCATCCTGGGTGTAGATGCAGGCGTATTCACCGTAGAGACGCAGGTTCGGGATAATGGAGTAGCTCGCGTAGGCGGCAACACGGTGGGTGAGGTAGGCGGTGTTTTGCACCACGTCGATGAGGTTTCCACGGTAGGCTGCCTTGACTTCTAACGGGAAGGTGAACTTCATGTCATCTTCTACACGGAGGTAGCCCTGGTTGGCGTTGCCGTCCTTGGTGGCAAGCATAGCGTTCAGCTGGTTGTTCTGGTGCTTCCAGCCCAGTTCGATGGCGTTGTGGCTGTAATCGCGCATCCAGAGACCGCGCTTTGTCAGGTCTTTGTCGATGTAAGTACCGTAGTGGGTGGACTGGGACCAGTCCGTTTTCCAGCGGCCGATTTTCAGGTTCACCTGGTCGATGTTTGTGACTTTCCACTTGTAGTTTGCCCAGTAGAGGTCGGCGAGAATCTTGTCTTGTGCGGACTTGGTGGCCTTGACATTACCATTTTCGTCAGTCTTGACGTCGGTGACATTCTTGTTGCCAAATTCCGGAGCGAAAATGCGGAGCATGATGGTTCCGTCCAGATTGTCGCTCTTGTATTGTCCGCCCACGTTGGCGCGAATCCAGCCACTGCTGAAATTGTTGTCGTGGTCGTTGATGGACTTGGTGACCTGGGTCTGGACATTCCCTTTGAGGGTCATGTTGTCGGTGACGCTTGCTGCATCTGCGGCGTAGGCGGCAACACCTGTCGCAAGAATGGCTGCACTTAGGATACCGTACTTCATAAGATACTACTCCAATTGATTTTCGGCGGTAAAGATAGCTTTTTATTAGGAAAAAACTTGTTAAACCGGCGGGAAGAACAGGTAGGCGATGGCGATGGCGGCAATTACGCCGGCGGCGTCAGCTATCAAGGCGCAGGTGACGGCATGGCGGGTCTTTTTCACGCCTACGGAGCCGAAATAGACGGCGATGATATAGAACGTGGTGTCTGCAGCTCCCTGGAACATGCAGCTGAGGCGTCCGGCAAAACTGTCTGGACCCATACTCTTCATGGCGTCAATCATCATGCCACGGGCACCGCTTCCGCTCAAGGGCTTCATCAGGGCGGTGGGCAGAGCTGGCACCACGTCGTTTCCGGCTCCGAATAAACCGAGTACCCACGAAATTCCGTTCATGAGCAGGTCCATGGCTCCGCTGGCACGGAATACGGCCACGCCCACGAGGATGGCCACCAGGTTCGGGATAATCATTACGGCGGTATGGAATCCGTCTTTGGCTCCTTCGACGAAGGCTTCGTAGGCCTGGACTTTTTTATAGATGGCAAGCCCCAAGAAGGCGACAATGATTCCGAACAGCACAAATCCGCTGATAAAGAGGCTGGTGGTACCGATGGCTTCTGCCGTAAGGCGGCTGAAATAAACCATGATGGTGACCACAACGGCAACGCCACCGCCAAGCCAGGCTACGGTGATGGGGTCCTTGAGTTTCACCTTCTGGAAAAAGCTCAGGGCGATAATGCCTGCGATGGTGCTGAAGAAGGTAGAAAGCAAAAGGGGCAAGAATACGTCGCTAGGGTTCGCGGCACCCAGCTGGGCGCGGTAGGTCATGATGCTCACAGGGATGAGCGTAAGGCCGCTGGCGTTTAGTACCAGGAACATGATTTGGGAGTTGCTGGCAACGGTCTTGTCTTCGTTGGGATTGATTTCTTGCAGTTGCTTCATGGCCTGGAGGCCCATGGGAGTGGCAGCGTTATCGAGACCCAGCATGTTGGCGCTGATGTTCATGAGCATGGTACCCACCACGGGATGGCCCTTGGGAATTTCGGGGAACAGGCGGCTGAACAGGGGAGATACGATTTTCGCGAGAATTTGCACAGCTCCCGCCTTTTCGCCGATTTTCATGATGCCGAGCCACAGGGAGAGTATGCCCGTAAGCCCGATGGCGATTTCGAAGGCTGTCTTTGACATGTCGAAAGCACCGAGGATGGCCTTGTTGAAAATGCCGGAGTCACCGAAGGCGAGCCACTGGACCATGCAGGCCACGAAGGCTCCAAAAAAGAAAACAAGCCAGATGATGTTCAAAACCATGGCGCAAATGTAGTAAATAGGGGCTAGGGTCTAGGGGCTAGGATCTAGGGGTTAGGATCTAGGGGTTGGGGTTTGAGGTCGTTTCTTTTTGTTTACAAAGTGCGGTAAAAGGCCAAATCAAAAAACGAACCCCAAAGAAGGACTCATTTTATTGTATATTCTCCAAAGATGCAGATAGGAATCTGCTTGTTTTTAACTGATAAAAGGACATCTATGAAACGTCTCTCTCTCGTTGCTATGGCAATCTTCTTCGCAAGCCTCGTGGCTTGCAACCAGGCCTCCGCCGGATCCTCCTTCAACCAGCAGGCCAAGCTGGACTCCCTGGAAAAGGATTTCAAGCAGGTCAAGGAAGAATTTGAAATCATTAAGTACGCCCTCGACAAGCGCGGAATCTCTCTGGAACAGGCCCGCGCCGAGATGGAAGCGGACAACAAGGTCTGGGACATTCCCGACGAGGACAGCCCGGTCTTTGGTAACACCAAGAACCCGAAGCTCACCATTGTTGAATTTACCGAATTCCAGTGCCCCTACTGCTCCCGTATCGCTCCTACCATGAAGGAACTGAACGAAAAGTACGGTGACAAGATCAAGTTCGTCTACAAGCACTTCCCGCTGAGCTTCCATGCCAACGCTCCGGCTGCAGCGGCAGCATCTATCGCCGCCCACAAGCAGGGCAAGTTCTGGGAATTCCGTTATGCCCTCGCTCCCCACAGCCGCGAACTGGGCGATTCCATCTTTGTTGAAATCGCCAAGCAGGTGGGCCTGAACGTGGAACAGTTCAAGAAGGACATGGTTCTCGACTCCGCCATGCAGGCTCGTATTGACAAGGACTTCAAACTGGGGGTTGAAGTCGGGGTTCAGGGTACGCCTAACTTCTACATTAACGGCAAGCGTCAGGATCGTTTCAGCAAGGAACTGGTGGAAAAGATGCTGAAAGAGGCTAAGTAAGTCGCTGGTTTCGGCCGTACACACAAAGATTAGGCGGAAACTTCGTGTTTCTGAACGAAAAGTTTATTTTTAAACAAAATCAACAACATAAGGATGCGATATATGATGAAGCAAACTCTGAAGGTCGCCTCAATAGCCCTGCTTGGGCTTTTGACGACGACAGCCATGGCTCAGCAGAAACCGCCTCGTTTGGTAGTCTACAAGTTCTTTGACGATCAATACCGTCAGGGTGGCTTTGACTATGCCTACGGTGGCTCAAGTAAGGGCGTTACCATTACCAAAGAGGGTGGTTACAAGTCTAAGTCTGCCTTGAATATCAAGCTGGACCCCAGCGAGTATTCGG
>CALATK010000190.1 GCA_937891805.1 uncultured Fibrobacter sp.
TCCGAACTGGCAATCGCTTTGCTTGCCTTCGGAGCGCTATTTATAGGTTATATGGTGTGGAGCGCGGTCAAGCCTCGAAAAAAAACTTAGTCCTTGACACAACGGACCGAGAAAGCATTGTCCGTCGAATACTTGTTCTCGTGGATGCTTTCGTCACCAAATTCTAGCATACGGGCATAGGCCTTCTTGGTCTTTTTGCCCTTTTCCTTGGAAGAACTCCAGAACAAGGCCCGTTCTTTAAGCTTGTCAGAACGGCCTTCCTTAGATACATAACCAGCGGGTAACGCAGAGAATCCCAATGCGTCCGTACCTGTGTTTATGATTTCGTATTCGTCCAAGTAAATGGCTTCACCCGTGTGCTGGTCGTAAACTTTCTTTTTTTTCTTTTTGACCTTCCAGTCGTCCTTTGTCCTCAAAGTGTTTCCGGGCTTTGATTTGGAATTCTCCGATACATAAGACACCAGGTCACGCCATTCCGAGCGGGAAGGAAGATGCCAACCGACAGGGCAAGCCTTTTCCGCTTTTTTCCACGTATAAAGCCGACCGTATTTTTTACAATTTTCGGTCTTTCTCTCATAGCACCAGGAATCATCCATATGCAGGTTGAGGTTTTCGGCCATCCAGGTCTGCTTTCCAAGTTTGATAGTCTTGTAGGTTTTCCCATCGCGATCGTCCTTAAAGGATCCTTTGGCGGGGGCAGCCAGGGAAACGGAAACAAAACCCATCAAGCAAATGCAGGCAATCCACTTATTCATACACCAAACCCTTTTGTTCATTATCTGTCCATAAAATACATAATAAGCTCAACAGTTTGCGAAGAAAAAGCAGTCGTCAAAGCTAAAAGTCGCAGTTTTTAACACAACGATTGGCCTGAAATTCAGCTTCAAGAACTTTAACGCCCTTATTGTAACGACGATAGCTACCGTGGCGAAGTCCTCTTTCGAAGGTCATTTCCTCTTTCAGAGCACCTAAGTCGTCATAAAGCTGAGCCACTCCATGAATCTGACCACGAGAATACGGAATTTTTCTTCGCAAAGTACCCCGCTCGTCCCATTCTTCGCTCACACCCTCAAGAACACCATTCTTGTATATTTCTCTAGACTTTTTCAATCCATTGTCGTGATAATTGACAGACGGCCCGTTTTCTACGCCTGCTTCGTAAGCGATTTCTTGCCATGGCTTGCCGTTCTCGTAAAAACTGGAAAACGTTCCTTCCAAAAGACCATTGCGGTAAAACGCCTTGATTGCAAGTTTACCATCTGGATGGTACGACACGGACCAGCCTTCCTTGACGTCAGTTCCATGCTGAACTGTAAAAAAGCGGGACAAGTTTCCTTGTGGATAAAATTTTTTTACCGTATCCAAAGGGAGTTCTTCGGCTACAACAGTATTCGCAGCCATCATTATTAAAAAACCACTAAAAAAAAGTCCCTTCATCGGGCAAAAATGTAGCTATATCCATACCGATTTTGTATTTTGTGTGGGCTCATGCGTATTACTTTCTTAAATCCTCCGTTCCATCCGATGTTCAGTCGCGAGTCCCGCAGCCCGTGCGTGACCAAATCGAGTACACTTTACTGGCCCATGTTCCTGAGTTACGCCGCCGGCACTGCCGAAGCGGATGGCAACGAGATTCAGCTGATTGATAGCCCCGCCATGGAGCTTGACCTGCCCAAGACGCTGGAGGGCATCAAGAAATTTGACCCGGCACTGGTCGTCTGCAGCACCAGCACACCTAGCATTTTGAACGACCTCAAGGTGGTTCACACCATCAAGGATACGCTCCCGAACGTGAAGGTCGCCATCATGGGTACCCACGCGACGGCTGAACCGCTGGAATCCATGGAGATGGAACCCTCCCTCGATTTCGTGATCATCGGCGAGGCGGACTACACCTGCCGGAACCTCGCGAGGAGCCTGCGGGGCGACGGTGTTCCCGTGAACCAGATTGCGGGCCTCGCCTTCCGCAAGGCGGACGGCACCACCGACTTCCAGCCCGAGGGCCCGAAAATCGAGAACCTGGACGAGCTCCCGTGGGTCTCGAAGGTTTATCGCAAGCACCTTTACAGTTGCTACAAGAAGTATTTCTACGGCGCGAACCTGAACCCGCTGATTGTAATTTTGAGTGGCCGCGGCTGCCCGAACCGCTGTAGCTACTGCGTGATTCCGCAGACGCTGAACGGCCACAAGTTCCGCCGCCGCACGCCCAAGGACGTGGTGGACGAACTGCAGTACATCAAGGAAAACTTTGACGACCTCGGCGAAGTCTTCTTCGAAGACGACACGTTCACCGCAAGCCACGAGCATGTGCGCGAAATCTGCAACCTGATTCTGGAACGCGGCCTCAAGATTACGTGGAGCTGCAACGCCCGCGCCGATGTTCCGCTGGATTTGCTCAAGCTGATGAAGAAGGCGGGCGGCCGCGAGATGTGCGTGGGTTTTGAAAGCGCAAGCCCTGTGGTTCTCGAGAACATCCACAAGGGTGTGAAGAACACCGACAAGGCAATCGAGTTCACGAAGAACGCCCGCAAGGCAGGCCTGCTGGTGCACGGCTGCTTCATGGTGGGCAACCCGGGCGACACTCCGGAAACCCTCCGCATGACGCTGGACTACGCCAAGAAGTTGAACCCGAACACCGCGCAGTTCTACCCCATTATGGCGTACCCCGGAACCGAGGCCTACAAGGAAGCCCTCGAGAGCGGGGCATTACAGACAAAGGATTACAATCAGTGGCTGGACAAGGACGGGTTCCACCGCACCACCATCCAGCGCGGTGAACTCAGCAGCCAGGCACTTGTAGATTTCTGCGACAAGGCCCGCCGCGAGTTCTACCTGCGTCCGAGCTACATATTCCGTCAGGGAATCATGGCCCTCAAGAACCCCCGGGAACGCTACCGCGTGATGCGTGGATTCGGCACGCTGGTGAAGCACCTGTTTAGGAAGCACGGGCAGCTCGCCCCTGTGGCGCGCCAGGCCCCGACGGTGAAAGAGTAACGAGTTGTTAGTTTTCAGTCCTCAGTATTTAATTTGGCACCAAAGGTGCGATTATAAGGACTCACAACTGACTACTCAAGACTCACTACTCATTTACCGTCCGGCGAACTGGTCGCCTGATTTAATTTCCGTTTCCTTCGAGCCGTTCAAATTCACGAGACGGCTAGGGTCGTAACGCATATTTCGAGCCAGGCCATCGCGGAGCGCGTGCAACCTGTCGAAAAATTCCGCCGGCTCTTGAGCCGTAAGCAAGGTCTGCCGAACCTGCATAGCGGCATCGTCGTTACCATCGTTCAGAACATGGATCCTATCGCCTTCGGCTCCAGGATGACATTCCTGTGGGACAGCATTCCTTTCGTCTAAACAGAACCCCTTGCAGAGTCTTGCCGCCAGCTGCTTGAGGCGGCCCAGCGCGCCCATTTCCGTAGAACCGTCTTCCAGTTTGAACTTGTAGTAAAGCGGAAACACGTCCAAAGCATCTACCGCAGAAATTTCCTTAGGGGCTAGACCTTCCCAGGCGTCGGCAATCTGGCCAAACAACCAGGGGTTGTGCATGGCGCCACGCCCGATGGACACGCCGGAAACACCATAGTTCTCAATACGGTCAAAAGCGGTCTCCACACTGTTCACGTCGCCGTTCCCGATTACAGGAATCTTCGCTACGGCGGCCACCTTCCCTATCCAGTCCCAGTCGGCAAGGCCGTTGTAGCCTTGCAGGCGAGTCCGTCCGTGGACGGTGAGCAATTCTACACCCTCGCCTTCGGCAATCTGCAAAGTCTCCAGCACGTTGATACTTTCACTATCCCAGCCGATACGGCACTTGAGGGTAAGCGGCATCTCCGGGCAAGAACGGTCCAATGCCGCGCGGACCTCGTGCAGGATTTCCTGCAGGCGGCGCAGGTCCCGAAGCAGGCCCGAGCCGCTCCCCTTCCCCGCCACCTTCGGGGCGGGGCATCCGGCGTTGACCTCTATGAACTCCGGATGGAGCTCCAGCGCGATTTTCCGGGCGGCTTCCGCCATCTTGTCCGGAAACCTCCCGAAAATCTGGATACCGAAGGGACGTTCTTCCGGAAAAAACTTCAGCTGCTTGTGGCCGTCCAGCCTAAAGATGGCGTCACCGTCGGTAGGCACGAACTCCGACACCAGAAGGCCCATGCGGTTGCCCGACAGCACCCGGCAGAGCCTGCGGAAAGGCGCATCCGTCACCCCGTCCATAGGGCTGAGGATCGTATTGGGAAAAATCTCCCTGTCCCGGAGCCTAAAAGACGTCCTTTTCGGCTTTTTCACAACTTTCAACATTCTTACCACATTTATTCACAAATTTTCCGCAATGAAAGCCCGAAAAAAATATTTATTTTTCGCTAGACCTATACGCTAATTCGTTGTTAATCCTATATTTAAGTCGTGCCTAACGTAACAAAACAATCTCTTATTCTTGATATAGCCAAGTCCACAGGGCTTGCCCGCAACGACATCAAGGTCGTGGTGGAACAGTTCCTGGACCTGGTGGGTGAAAAACTCATCGATGGCAATACCATCGAAATCCGTGGCTTCGGGACCTTCGCCTGCAAACCCCGCAAGGCTCGCCCGGCCCGCAACCCCCGCACCGGCGAGACCGTCCTCATCGAGGAGCGCCTGGTGCCCACCTTCAAGTTCAGCAACGACATCAAGGACAAGATCAACACGTTGGAAAACATTGCCGCCGAAGCCGAAAGCCTCCCCGAGGTCGCAACGGAAACGGCACAGGACTCCGAAGGCTGACCCGAGTCGGCCTCGTGCCCGCGACACCAAATCAAGAATTGATAAAGCCAGGCCTTCTCTCAGGAGAGGGCCTTTATTTCGTCTTCTGTCAAGAACCGCCAACCGCCCGTGCCCAGAGACCTGTCCAGCAGCACCGGTCCAATGGCGACCCGCTCCAGGGTCTCCACGTGATTGCCGACGGCGGCGAACATGCGGCGCACCTGATGGTACAGGCCTTCGCCGATGGAAATGACCACAGAGCCGTTCTCTACGGAAATCTCCTTGGCCTCCACCGGGCGGCGTTCGTCCTTCAGCATCACACCCTTCAGCAGGTCGCTTTTCTGGCCTTCGGTAAAGGGCCGGGCCAGAGTCACGCGGTATTTTTTCAGCAGGCCCTTCTTGGGACTTTCCACCTTGTGGATAAAGTCCCCCTGGTTCGAAAGCAAAATCAGTCCCGATGAATTGGCGTCCAGGCGGCCCACGGTCTGGATTCCCATGGCCGTAAATCGGTCCGGTAGCAGGCTATAGACCGACGGATAATCGCGAGCGTTGTGGCTGCACTCCACATCTACGGGCTTGTACAGCATCACGTAGAGCTTTTCCACCGTTGGGATTTCTTCGCCGTTTACCGTGATGAATTCGGGCCGTTCCTTGAGTTCCAGAAAAGGGTCTTCCACCACGTTCCCGTTCAGTTCCACCAGACCCATGCGGACCAGGGCGCGGGATTCCTTGCGGCTACCGAAGCCGATGGATGCAAGCAGTCGTTCCACAGTCAAAGCAGGCATTATTCCTCCACCAGCCAGTTCAGGATTTTCGTACGCACGTAGCCCAGTTCAGGGAGTTCTCCGGTCTTGAGAACCGCTGCACGGCGACGCCAGAATACAAAGGCGAATATGCCGCCATATACGGAACTGACCGTCAAGAACCAAACCGTTCTGCACAAATTAATGGTCGCCTCGATATGGCCTGCCGACTGCAAGTCATGATCGCGGGTCCAGTCCATCCGCAGGTCCCAATCTTCTAGAAACGGATAGCCCTTGAGCATGGCGTTCAGGGCAGCTCCATAGCCCATGGACTTGTAATCCATGCGGATCCCTTCTACGTAGCAATCCCTGAAACGCACTTGGAATACGTTTAAAAAACTGTTCAGGATTTTCTTGCTGTAACGCAGGCCCCGTTCGTCAATGTCCGGAGTCAGCAGCAGGGTCCAGAATTCCCGTTCCGTCAGGCTATTCCTAGCTTCAGGCTCGGAGCTCGGGGGTTGTAGTTCGGGGGTTGAAGTTTCTGGCTCAGGGGTCGTGTTTTGTGGCTCAGGTTCGGTGACCGATGTTTTGGGAGCGGGACTCGGAATGTCCGCAGCTGTCTCGGTCCGGGCACTTGCGTCCTTTTGAGGCTCTGAAGTTGAAGTTTCAGGCTCGGGGCTCAGCGCAGTCTCCTCCACAGGCCTTTCTTCTGCAGGTTGCTCCGGTTCTGGTTCCTGCTCCTCCTTCGCCTTCCATTCTTTCGTGTAGTTCCAGAGTCTTTTCTTGAACACGAACAGGTCCGCCACGAATCCCGATTCCGTCAGGTGAAAGTCCAGCCGGAACACCACAGGGAACAGCAAGACAACTGCTGCGATGATGGCGACAAGAATCAGGACCAGGCTGAAGGCGCTCATTATTCCGCTTCGTCGGCCTTCTTGCTGATAATGTCAATCAGTTCGGCAAAAGACTTGGTCTTGAGAATCTGGCTGAACTGATCCTTGTAGTTACGGGCGGTAGAAAGGTCGTCGATAACCAGGTCCCAGGCCATCCACTTGCCGTTTACCTGGGTCATCTTGTATTCCAGAACGGCTTCCTTGCCCTTGTTCCACAAGTGGGCCACCACGCGAGCCTCGTTATCCTTTTTCATCTTGGCAGGCTCGTAAATCGTGGAATCCGCACGGTAGAGTTCCAGGCGCTTCGCACTGGAGTTGCGGACCATGCGCTTGAATTCTGACACAAACTTTTCTTGGGAAGCGGCGTCCTGGGCGTTCCAGTCCTTGGCCGAAAGGCTCTTCTTGGCAAGCATCTCGAAGTCGAAACTATCGCTCAGCAGGTCCTTGACGCGATCCTTTTCCTTGGCGGTATGGTTGGACTTTTTCAGCAAGGCCTGCAGTTCACCGTCCTTTTTCTTGATGGCGGCAACAGGGTCTTCGGCGGCAAAGGCCACCAGAGAAAGGCCAACAACCAAAATCATCAACTTCTTAAACATGGGAATTTACTCCTTTTTAAAATCTGGCTTGATAGTCTTTTAAACTCAACCCCATCCTGGCAATGAGTTCCGCCACTTCCACATTGTACTTGCACACCGCAAAAAGGTAATCTTTCTGCAAGGTCACGTTCTGGGTGTAGGCGCTTACCAGTTCGCCCGTCTTGGACTTGTCCAGGTCGTACTGCATGGCGGCCCCCTTCAGAATGGCTTCGGAGGCCTTGAGGCTTTCTTTCAGGGCTTCCATCTTCTCCTGGGCGGCGACCACCTGGTAATACTGCTCTTCGGCCTTGGCCATCAGGCCGTCCGCCGCATAGGCTTCTTTCATTTTCAGGCCACGGTATTCTACCCGGGCTTCGCGATAGCCAGCCCACTGCTTCCAGAAATTCAGCCGGTACCTGAGCCCGATACCGATAACGCCCGAAAGTTTGTTCACGGCGTCTTCGGCAAAGGCATCCTTCTGCATCACCTTGCGGTTTCCGGCCCAGCTTTTTACGTATTCCACTTCACCCAGCACAAAGAACTCCGGCGCGAGCTTTGCCTCCGCCAAATCCATCTGGGTCCGTTTCGCGATAAGCCCCGCCGAAAGCTGTTTCAGTTCCGGATTGCTCTGCAAGGTGAGCAACCGAACCTCTTCCAGAAGGGGCAACTTTTCCTTGCGGGGGACAAGCACCGTATCTTCTGCGGCAAAGACATCGCCATCCTGCAGGTTCAGCGAAAAGCGGATAGCCAGTTGCACCCGTTTCATGCCCAGTTCCGCCTCGGTCACGCCCTCCTTGACCGTATGCATTTTCGCCTTCAGGTTCAAAAAGTCCATCTGGCTCACATTGGGATCGTCGTCGTCCAGGGCTTCTTCCATCTGCTCGTAGGCTTCATCTACACGCTTCTGGGCATCGGCGGCCAAGCGTTTCATTTCAAGGGCCAGCAGGTAGTTGTAATAATAGGTCTGCAGTTCCACTTCTTTTCGCAAGAGGGCGTTTTCGATGGCAAAGGACTTCTGCTGCACATCCGCTTCCAGGGCCCGCTTGCCGGAGCGGTACTGCCCCAAGTTCAGGGGCTGCACGAACTTGGCCTGCACTCCCCAGAAAGGGCCCATCTTGGAAAAGTCATAGACATCAACCGTATCGCCCCAGTTATCTACAGATTCCTTAAGGCCGGGGGCAGGGCCCACCATCATGGAAACGTCCAGGGTGGGCAAAATGGCTTCGGCCTTCAGGCTCTGGATTTTTTCCTTTTTCGATTCGGTTCCAAATCGGGCTTCTGCAATTTGCGGGTCATTTGCAAGCCCAGCCTCGACAAAACGCAAACAGTCGTAACGGACTTCTCCCGCTACGGCAATGCCTGCAAGCATCGTCAAGAGCAAAAACTTTTTCATCAAGGCCACCTTTGGAAATTGCTTTGATGAAAAAAATTTGAGCGAGACCGAGTGCTGGCAGGAACGAAAAGTGGCGAATACTGGATGTATTTGCCACTTAGAGTGACGAAACAGCACGATGCGTCGCAGCCAAATTTTTGAAAATGAATTTTTAAAGGTGGCCATCAACCTAAATTTATAAAAAAGATTGATTTACAAGCATTTTATACTTGGAAATGACACGCTCATAGTAACGCATGGGCAAGGGCCTCCCCCGCTCCAGCAGCTTGTCCACGGCGGAATGCCCCAGGTTGTAGGCCACCAGGGCTTCTTTCCAGTTGCCGTATTTTCCGATAAGGCGAATCAGGTAGGCCGTTCCCACCGTCACGTTCACCTCAGGTTTGAACAGGTCCTCTTCGGAATTCACCCGGAGCCCAAACCGCCACGCCATCTTCTGGGCCGTTTCAAGCTTTATCTGCATAAGCCCGAGTGCTCCCGAAAAAGCTCCCGACTGCATGCGGCCCCGGGCGTTGGGGTTACCGTGGCTTTCCTGGGCCACCACCGCAAGCACCATCAGGGGGTCAATGGAATAGGCATGGGATATCTGCCAAAGCTGCTCCGTGAGGCGACGGCGGGCATCTTCCGAAAGTTTCTTTTCCGACAAAAAATCTACGGCCCGGTCTATCCTCACGTATTCCAGAGTCCAGTTGCCGATTACGTCCAGCTGTTCAATTTCGGCCCTCAGGGCACGCTCTTTTTTGGAAAGGCTTTCCAGTTCGCTGCGTTGGAGTCCCCAGTAAAAAACAAAAGAGAAAAGGACAACGAAGGTAAGTCCAAAGGCAAGCACCGCCACAGGCGTCGAAAGTCCAAGACTATTCTTCACGCCGGGTATTCTCCAGGTGCTTCAGGTAAGAAACCCAGTCGCGAATTGCCCCGAAGGAATTCAGCTGGGATGTATCTTCCACCACGCCCAGCCTTTTCAAGGGACCAATTGAAGATTCCAGCTTGTCGATTTCCTGCACATAGCGGTCCCGCTGGCTTTCCAGGGCCATAATTTGGGACTGCTTGTCGGCAATGTCTTTCCCCTGGGCGGCAATGATTAAGAACAAAGTAATAAGCCAACCCATTATCAGCACGCCGGCCGCAATGGCCACGCTCGGACTCAGGCGAAGTCCCGTCTTTTTGCCGTAATAGACGCCTACCTGCTTCAGCTGCTTGGAAAGGCCGGAACTCTTGTAAGCCTCGCGGCTTTCATGGATTTCAAAAATATTCTTGTACCTGGAAAAATATTCTAATAGTTCTTCGTTCCTGAACAGGAGCACCATAGTAGAATTCCGCTCCCTGGTCTTGTTCATCAAATCCAGGAACATTTCCAGGTAGTCATCTACGGCAAAGTGAGCACGCTCCAGATTCAAAAAGAAAAACACTCCGGGCCCAGACATCAGGGAGTCCAGCTTTTCCCGGACGGCAGAAAGCTGCGCCTTGCTCAGGGAACCCGACAGGGAAATTTCCACGTCGTTTCCAAAGTCTTCTATCTGTATGTCAATCAGGTCCGCCCTCATGCATCACCTCTTGGAGAGCGTCATGTTCATCTTGCATTCAAATTTTTCCGAGGCGGCCAGGGACGATTTCCAGAAAGGATAAACACGAATTCCCTGGAACATCTGGGGGGCCGCCGCCGAAGACGCACTGAAAATCGGCCCGATAAAGACCGGCGTTGGCGTCTCGAATTCCAGTTCTATGGCGGCATCCAGGCTAGAATCAAAAACCTTGAACTTCTTTGCATCCGGATAAATGAATGGCTCCCTGCGGTCCCACTTGACCTTGGATCCATCCGCGACAATGCAGGGGCCTTCGCCCGACTCCAAAAGTCCAAGCTCCATCAAGGTCCCGAAATAGCAGGGATTTTCCTGATAGGTGGTGTTGGCCACCTCGTAAGCCACTCCTATACGGGGAGACCCGTTGTCAAAGTGCAGTTCCTTCTTGACCAAGAAAACGCCCTGTTTCTCGCCGACACGGTAGCCCTGCTCTCCGCTCAGCTGCACCTGGGCACTGCCGCTTTCCCGTTTCACCTGGTAATCGTAATGTTCCAGGAACAGGCGGTCGCGCCCGGCCAACAGCACGCCTATCTGCTCTGTGGTCAAGTCCTCATTGGGCAACAGGCATTCCGCAAGGAATAAAGCCGGTCCACCGTCATCGTGCCAGGCATTCACCAAATTCACGGCAGGAGTCTTGTGGTTGAGCAACCTGAGGATACCCCCCTGGTAATAATCCACTAGGCAAGAAATCTCCGGATTTTCCACCCAGATCTGTTTCATGCCCTGAAGCATAAAATCGCTCACGTCTATACGCAGGCCCGAAAAATTCATTCGGGAATCCAGGTCGTGAGCGGCCTTCTGCAGGTAGCGGAAGCCCCACTGACGCACCTTCAGGCTGCGCATGCCCTCGTCGTCTTGCAGGTTCCGGTAAAAAATCGGCGACATGGCGGGCAGAAGTTCCTCGTAGAACTTTTCCAGGTCCTTGCCCTGCAGGTTGCCCTTGCCCCTGTGGAACAGGTTCAGCAGGTCCTTTTGCAGGGTATTGATCTCGGGACGCTGCACAAGCATCTCCCGGCAAGTGTTGGCCGCAAAGGGGAGCCCCAGCTTGCGACCCGCAGAAACAAGATTGCTGAGAGCCCCTTCCGGCTGGAGCTGGTTCACGATATAGCTCACGGGCCAGGTCTGCACCTCGTTCGTCTCTACAAAATCTACCAGACGCTCGAAGAAGCCCACAATTTCTTCGGCCTGCGGGGGCAAGTCCAGCAGCACCACCACGGGCTTTTCTTCGTGATTGTAGGATTCCGCAATTTCCCGCCAGCGAAGGTCGTCTTCGCCGATAGCCTTGGAAAGTTCGTCAGAAACAGGAACCACCCGCATCAGGGAGCCCTGGTCTTCGACAGTGAACCACCCCGAAACCGGAGAATTGCGGCCCAGGGCCTCCCGAACGGCGGCCTCGCTCACCAGCGCATAGTCAAAGGCGCACTCCTCCAGCACAGAAATCATGCCCATTTCCCAGACCAGGGACGAATTAAAATAACCCTGGGGTTCCAGGCCCAAGAAGGATTTCAGCTTGGACCGGTGCTTTTTCAACTGGCGGACCTGCAGGTCCTTCGGGAACAGCGGAAGCATGGGGTCGTAATAACCACCGCCCAAAAATTCAACAAGACCCTCGTCAACCCCGGCCTTGATTTTACCTATGGACAAGGGCTTCGCCGTCTTCTTCAGCATTTCCATAGTCGGGCCGTCCATAAAGATGGAGCACTTCACCTTCCGGTAGTTCAGCAAAATCTCGAGACCGTCCGACAGGTTGCGGGCGACGGACTCCAGATTGCCGTAGGCCGTCTGGGGCGAAAGCTGAAGCAAAAAAGAAACGACGGGTTTCATGGGATAAAGGATAGTAAAAATAGGGGCTAGGGTCTAGGATCTAGGGGTTAGGATCTAGGGGCTAGGGACTGGGGAAATGTGGGGTGTGAAATTAGTAATGAGTTGTGAGTTATGAGTTGTGAGTTCTTATAGTCGCGCCTTTGACGCCAAATTATATGCTGAGGACTGAAAACTGACGACAGATAACTCAACAATGTGGGGTGTGGGGGAAGTCTCCCCCTGATTTCTGTTTCGCCAGGCATTGCCTGAAACAAGGTTGGTGAGCCTGTCGAACCATCCATCACCCCCTCTCCTAGGGGCTTCGCCCCTAAAACCCTTTTTTCAACAAATCTCTCCCTCGATGTGTACATTCCCTCGCTCGCAAAACTCATTTCATTCGATTGCTCTCTCGAGAAGCACACATCTCGGTCAAAAAATAAGCGGTTGGCTCGGGAAATAAATGCTTTTTGTTGGTGAGATTCGCTTTAGCAGGAACGGTAAGTTACTGCAGGCGGAAACTCTTGTGACTGTTAGTCCCTGCGAGTTTCCTCCAAGAAGCCGCACCCCCTTGTCATGCCCCGCTTGACGGGGCATCTCCCTTTCATACCATCGTAAAAAAGCCCGAAGTCTTTGGAACTTCAGGCTCATACTCATATTGCCGTAGCAGTTACTTTATTCAGAATCCTTGACGCAACGGACGGAGAAGTCGCGGTTCTTGTCAACATTGCCCAGTTCCGCATAGTCATTGCAGTAGCCCATATACACGTAGTAGGAGTAGTCGCTATCGTCCTGCGTGGCACTCCAAAAGTAAGCACCGAGGGTGAAATAGTAGAAGTAACCAACGTTGCCCCTGTAGCCAGCGGGCAGCGCGGAAAAGCCGTAGGCGTCCTCGTTGGTGATGCCGCTATACGCCCTCCAGTCAGTTTGGGCCTTGAGTTTTTGGCCCGCTGTGGACTCACCGCCCACCGCGGCGAACAGGGCGTTCCATTCATCCTGCGTGGGAACGTGCCAACCGTCGGGACACACCCCCTGCACGTTGCCCTTGCCCAGGGTGATGCAGTCATGACCGAAGCCACACTCATCCTCGAACTTGCCCATGGCGGCAGCCCAGGTATAGAGTCTCCCATACACGGAGCAGTCGCCCGCCATCTTTGTTCCGGCACTTCCGCCGCCACACCAACTGTTTGCGGTCTGATAGTTCAGATTCTCAGCCATCCACTTCTTGCTGTAGGCGGGGTTTTCGCTTGCGATGGTCACGAACCTGTAGAGTGTGCCGTCTCGGGTATCACAAAATTGCGTATCGGGATTGTAGGCCAAGTCATCGCAGGATTTTTTTTGTCCGCTGGAGGAAGATTCTCCGTCAAGCGGGGAATGACGAGATGATGATTCCGGGGAATGACGAGATGATGAAGACCCCTCGCTACCAGTGTCGGAACTGAACTCCGAGGCGGCGCTAGAGGAAGATTCCTCGTCGACATTTGTGTCACCTGACAAATCGGGTTCGTCCGATACTTCGCTGCTGAACGGCCTGAACTGCTTCTTGGAGGAACTGGACTGTCTCGACATCAGATCTTCCAGATCAGCTTTCAGCTTGTCCCCGTCAAGCCCGTCCTTAATTTTTTCAATGATGGCGGAGTCGGTAACAACCACCCACTTGTTCTCTAGACAGGCAAAAAATGAGGTGTCCACCTTGGCGACTTCTTTTTCACAAATGTCGGGCAGGGTTGCCTCGCTCCCGTAAACGGGAATTTCGCTAGACAAATCGCTGGAACTGTCGTCACAGGCGGCAAAGACCAGCGGTAGAGAGATTGCCACGCACCACTTCGACAAGCTCAGTGACCTTGTGCTCGCAATGACACGATGTTTCCACGCAGGGCGGCTCAAGGATGACGCAACAGCAAAATTCTGTTTCTTCATTATTTTCTCCGTAAGTTTGTAATTTGCTTACTTCGGAATGTAAGAAAAAAAACAGTTTTGGCCAATATTTTTGAAGAAACCGGCCCTGCAGGTCCACTTTGTATGAAATTTCCCCGTAGGCTGCGAAAAAATTTACGTTTCCAAGTCCATCAGGTCGAAATACATCAGCCTTGTATGCGGGTCGTTGTCGTCCTGCGTCATGAAGCGGAAGCCGTTCTTCACGTAAAACGGGACGGCCTCCAAGTAAGCGTCCACCGTCAAGAAACGGCACCCCGTCTTGTTCTCTATAACAAACATGGACTTGATGTAATCCAATACCGTAGTCCCAATCTGCCGCCCCTTGGCAAATGTTTCTACACCAAGGCGACACAACTTAACCGCTGGGTAACTTTTCAACCGTTTTTCGTTTGGAAACCCCCATTTTTTTCGGAATCGATTGAACTCCGCTCGGTCCTTGAAATCCGTAATGGCCACCTTGTCGTTTGCAAGGCTGCAATAGGCATAAACCTTACTTGCATCATCAACGTCAACACAAGCATACGTAACAGCAATCAGATACTTCTGAAACGCAGCAGCATGGTTAAGGATAAAATCGTTCAAATCTCCGTCACCACAGTCAAAACTTTTGACGGCATTGATCGGGTCTAGCCGAACAAATTTCAGTGAATAATTTTTCTATACCTGCCGAAAGCACGGGTCGATACCTCCGTTGGCCGCTTCACGGGCACGCTTCTCAGCCATGCCATGCTCATAGGCCTTTTTCATGAATTCGTAATTCCGCAGGCGGCGGGCACGAATTTCCGGAGGTTCCGGATGCCGCTCTTCCATACGGGCCAAAAACCGGCGAGCATCCTCGCCG
>CALATK010000191.1 GCA_937891805.1 uncultured Fibrobacter sp.
CGAGCCATATGCCGACACCACCAGCGTTTACGCCATTCTTCATCTTTCCTCCCTCCGCCTACATGCGTAAAAAGGCGGGGCTTTGATTGTTTTACATCGTGTACGAAAAGCAACTTTCTACACACTTGTGCACCGAATATAAATTGCAAGATGGCGATTGTCAAGAGGTTTTGACAAAAAAAGACTCGTAAATTGTATTTTCTCACGCAAGTGTCGTTTTTTGACACGTGGACGAATATATATTTATCGTGTATGGTGAAAAATCAATACATTTCAAAACGTAAAAACATGCGCTCGCTGGCAGAATACCAGCGGAAATTGTGGAAAAATCCACAACTCGCATACTTGTTCCTTGAAGTGACCGATTGCTGCAATTTAAAATGCAAGCATTGCGGCAGCGGCTGCCTATCCACAAACCGTAACTACTTGCCTTTTGAAACTGCCAAAAAAGTGCTGGACGAAGTCGCCAAAGAATACGATGCATCGCAGATATTCATTTGCATCACAGGCGGCGAACCACTTTTGAACAAAGAACTATTCAAAATCATCGCCTATTCCAAGCATTTAAATTTTTCTTGCGGAATAACGACTAACGGAACCTTATTGTCCGAAGACGTCGGTGAACAGTTCAAGAAAGCCGGACTGGACACAATCTCTATCAGCTTGGACGGTCTGGAAGAGAGTCACAACAACTTTCGATGTTCCCCAAATGCATTTCAGCAAGCGCTGACAGGTATCCGAAATGCGAAAAAAGCTGGGTTATATCCCGAAGTTGTGACCGTCGTCCATAAAAACAATTTGAAAGAATTGGATATCCTATACGAATTCCTTTGTGATGAGAATATCGAATCATGGAAAATCGCGAACATCGAGCCCATCGGCAGGGCCAAAGACAACTCATCGATGTTCCTCGACGCTCACGAATACAAAATGTTGCTCGATTTCGTCAAACGGACACGATTCAATCCGAACAACAAGATGGAAATTAATTTAGGTTGTTCACACTATCTCGGATTGCAATACGAATATATGGTCCGCGATTTCTATTTTCAATGCGGAGCGGGGACTAAAATCGCAAGTATCATGGCAAATGGCGATATCGGGGCATGCCTGGACATTGAACGAAACGAATTAACAATACAGGGAAACATTTATAAAGATTCTTTCGTAGATGTTTGGAAAAATCGGTTTGATATTTTCCGTCAAGATAAAGCGGAATTAAACCCGCAATGCAAACAATGTAGCGACAGGGAGTTTTGCATGGGAGATTCAACCCATACCTGGAACTTCCAAAACAACGAACCCAATTACTGCGTTTTCAAAATGCTGGAGGCATAATATGCAGGGAAACATAAACAAAACTACGGACAAGGGGAACAAATGTGCCAATTGTCACGCAACATTGCCCAAAAACGCATTGTATTGTGATGCATGCGGTACAAAGAAAGGCGATGGCAAATTTAAGCCTCAAAGAAATAGACCTAGAGCCATTTATGGTCCACCGATAAGAATTACTCATCACTGTTCTTCGTGTGGTTATATATGGCAGAAATACGGCATGAGCATAAAGCAGTCTTCAAGTTGCCCCAAATGTGGAGCTTCGTTTGTAGATTATGTAACAGATAAGCCTAAACTCAAAGGCAACGTTGTTGGCAGTTATTTTGAAAAGAACGAACCTGTTCAAAAAATTTCTGAAACAGAAGTGGAAAAGCTCCTAAATCTGCGTGAAAAATATAACGCTGACAAACAACGTGTTCTTGAAGGCCATGATGACGATTATTTATCCAAATTAATGATAAAGAATGATTTTTGCGAGTTTAAAAAACATGAAGAAGGTAAGAAACTTTCTAATTACGAGGCCGTAAGAATTAATCTGGCTAAAAAGATAATGAATTCCATTGGAATTAAAAATGCGATGCCCACAAAGCTGACATGTCCAAAATGCAAAGGGCTCTTCGCATGTCAAATAATAAAGTTCAAAAAGAAAGAGGGATCGAACAAAGAAATCATTCCACGAAATAAAAAAATTCTGGCCATATCAAACAGCCGTATTCGAATTACGAATGGCATGCCGCTAATGTGCTTACAATGCGGTCAGGTATTCAAAATAAACACAAAAGAAAAATAAGGAACATTGTTCCGTAAAACGTTGATTCGCCCTTATTTTACATTTTCCGTAACAACAGCCTTGATTTTTCAGTTTTTGAAAAGCACTCATTTTCTGTAACCTGTCAAATTTCCGGCAAAAATACACAATTTCGCCGTTTTCGCTTTTGGCACGCATTTTGCAATAGGGTCTCCGAAAAAATTTCAAACTAGGAGACTCACAATGAGCAACGAATACAGGCTGAAAGCCATCAAGGAAATCGCGAGCGAAGCCGCGGGCGCAAACATGCCCGCCGCACCCGCAAGTCTCGACTTTTACGGCGAGGACGTCTTTAACGCGGAGGCCATGCGCGCCTACCTGCCCAAGGATATCTGCAAGAAACTGTTCGCCACCATCGACGAGGGCGCACCGCTTGACGCGAGCATCGCGAACGAAGTCGCACACGCCATGAAGAAGTGGGCAATCGACCGGGGTGCCACCCACTTCACGCACTGGTTCCAGCCGCTCACCGGTTCTACCGCCGAAAAGCACGACTCCTTCCTGGAACCCGAAAACGGCAAGGCCATCATGGCCTTCAGCGGCAAGAACCTGATTGTCGGTGAACCGGACGCGTCCAGTTTCCCGAGCGGCGGCCTTCGCTCCACCTTCGAAGCCCGCGGCTACACCGCCTGGGACCCCACCTCGCCCGCATTCATCAAGCGTCACGGCAACGGCGCCACGCTCTGCATCCCCACCGCTTTCTGTAGCTACACCGGCGAAGCTCTGGACAAGAAGACCCCGCTGCTCCGTTCCATTCAGGCCCTGCAGAAGTCCGCCGACCGCCTCATGGGCCTCTTCGGCGTTGCTCCGCAGAAGGTCACCGTCACTCTCGGTGCCGAACAGGAATACTTCCTGATTGACAAGCGTTTCTACCTGCAGCGTCCGGACCTGTACCAGGCCGGCCGTACGCTGTTCGGTGCAGCTCCGGCAAAGCACCAGCAGATGGAAGACCATTACTTTGGTAGCATTCCTGCCCGCATCTTGAACTTCATGAACGATGTGGAAAAGGAACTCTGGAAGCTCGGCATTCCGGCGAAGACCCGCCACAACGAAGTCGCCCCGGCACAGTTCGAACTTGCCCCCATGTTCGAGGAAGTGAACCTCGCTTGCGACCATAACATGCAGATTATGGAAGTGCTCCGCCAGGTCGCCGACCGTCATGGCCTTGTGTGCCTGCTGCACGAAAAGCCGTTTGCCGGCATCAACGGCTCCGGCAAGCACAACAACTGGTCCGTGAACTACGGCAAGACCAACCTCTTGAACCCGGGCAAGGACCCGCACCAGAACGCCATCTTCCTCACTACGCTCTGCGCGGTGATTTACGCCGTGGATACTCACGCCGACTTGCTCCGCATGGCTGTTTCGGGCGCAGGCAACGACCACCGTCTGGGTGCCAACGAAGCGCCTCCGGCAATCATCTCCATGTACCTCGGCGACCAGCTTGCCGACGTCATCGACCAGCTCGAAAAGGGCGACCCGAAGTCCAGCAAGCAGGCTGGCGTCATGAAGCTCGGTTCCGACACGCTGCCGCCTCTCCCGCGCGACGCCACCGACCGTAACCGTACTTCGCCGTTCGCCTTCACCGGCAACAAGTTCGAATTCCGCGCTCCGGGCTCCAGCCAGAGCTGCTCCGAACCCAACGTCATCTTGAACACGATTGTTGCCGAAGCTTTCGACATCATCGCCGACAAGCTCGAAAAGGTTTCGGCCGACAAGTTCCACGAAGAATTGCAGTCCTTGCTGCAGAAGATCGTGAAGGAACACAAGCGCGTTATCTTCAACGGCAACGGCTACACCGACGAATGGGTGGAAGAAGCGGCCAAGCGCGGCCTCCCCAACACCCGCACCACCATGGAAGCGCTCCAGGCCCTCAACAAGGCCGAAAACGTCGCCCTCTTCGAAAAGTACGGCGTGTTCAACAAGCGCGAACTGGAATCCCGCTACGAAGTGAACCTGGAAGAATACCATAAGAAGATCCACATCGAAGGAAAGATTTCCGACGACATCGCGAAGAACGTCATCTTGCCGCAGGTGCTCTGCGCCTACAGTGCGGCCCTCAAGACCAACGCCATGGCCAAGGAACAGGGCTTTGCCGCGGTGGATTCCTACGCACAGGAACTCGGTGAAGGCTACAAGGCTCTCGCCTCTGCAATCGAGCGCATGGAAAAGGCCCTCGGCGAAAAGCACGAGAACATCCTCGAAGCGATGGCGGATCTCCGCGTGCAGGTGGACAAGCTCGAAAAGGTTATCCCCGACGAGAAGTGGCCCCTGCCGAAGTATCGCGAGATGTTGTTTATATACTAACTCCCCTGTTGCTCAATAGACACACAAACGCCATCGGAGAAATCCGGTGGCGTTTTTTCTGCCCTGCCCGACAATATGTTATCTTTTTGCTATGCACTACACCCCTTACCGCGATTTACTGCTGAAACTTTTCCCCAACTATCTGAAGGTGCGGAAGCTTCCCCTGAACGGGGGCATGAGTTGCCCGAACCTGGACGGCACCAAAGGTTTTGCCGGCTGCTCTTACTGCAACAACCGCAGTTTCAGTCCTGTCTTTGACCAGGCGCAGGTCGCCATCCAGGAGCAGTTGGACAAGTTCGTGCCAAAGCTCCGGGAAAAGTACCCCAACGCGGGAATCCTCGCCTATCTGCAGCCCTACACCA
>CALATK010000192.1 GCA_937891805.1 uncultured Fibrobacter sp.
ATCCCCTAAATCCTATCCCCTAGATCCTAGCCCCTAGATCCTAACCCCTAGATCCTAACCCCTATTACCTATTCTTTCACCTGCAGCGGCACAGGAACTTCCTTGGCCTGCCGACGCTGAATCTGCAACTTTTCAAAGTCACCCAACTTCCAGGGAGCGCCATTCACCACGTTTTCGAAATCCAGAATGTACTGCACATTCTCCATGGACTTGAGGGAAGCACTCTTGAGCATGGGCTCCTTGTTTCCGCCGAAGTATTCTCCCGACGACTTCTTGATGTCCTTGACGATATGGTCAATCTTGTCGCCTACCACGCTCTTGAAAACACGCATCTGCATAATGGAATTCAACACTGAATTTCCGGGAAACACGATAGCCGTTAACTTGTACCGAATTTCCTTGTCGGAGACAGGGTCCATATCCAGGTAGGCCACAGCCGTTCCGTGCAGCGACCACCTGAGGACCTGGGCGTGTCCATACCCGAAAAACACGTTCCGCATGCCGAGCTTCTGCCCGGCACTATCCTGCAAGGCCCAGAAGAATTCACCTGAAAGGCTCCGGCCGTTGCTACCGCTAAAGAACCGCCTGTCCTTGCTGGTGTATTCCAGCCGGTAGTTCGTGCCCAGGTAGGCGTTGATGAGTTCCGCCGTAAAGGGCATGTTGTCGAACAAGTAGCTGATAACGTTCTGTCCCAGAGGAAGCGAGCCCTTGTTCTCGTAAATGGCGCGGTACTGCCGGCCTAATCTGGAATAGATTTCCGTCGCTCCCGTGATTTTCGGGTCTGCAGGCAATCCCCGCTTGGTAATTTCTACAAAGGGGGCGCAGAACTCTTCGTTATACTTGACCTTGGGCCAGGGCTTCTGATCTTCTTCTGTACAAAAACCGTAATCGATGTTCAGGCACTTCTTGACGCCGGAACAGAGGGCGCGGAATCCCTCTTCGCCGCCGGACTTTTCGATCATGCGCTTGCGGCCGATTTCTTTCATCAGGGCTTCGCGCTTGCTTTCGGGCGAATCTGCGGCAAACGCCTCTGCACAGGCAAAGACCAACAGCATCAAGAAAACAAGAACTCGCCGACCCACAGGAATCCTTTTGGCTATTGCCTAAAATCCAGGCTATCCTGGGGAATTACGGTGAAGGGTTTCAACGCATCGAATTTAGAGACAGGACCCACGATAGAAATGGTCATCTTGTCGCGGGCAAAATATTTTGCAATCATGGCCTTCACCTGTTCAGGAGTGACGGCAGAAATTTCTTTCACGTAGTCCAGGTAGTGGTCAAAGGTCTTGCCCAGCAGTTCTCCCTTGGCAAAGATGGTGGCCGTAGAAGCAGGGGAATCAAACAGGCTGGGCAAGCTTTCGATCAGCGCTTTTTTCGCCTGTTCCAGTTCTTCTGCCGTCGGGCCTTCTTTGGCCAGTTTTTCCACTTCTTCAAAAATCAGCTTCAGGGCAAAATCCACGGACTCCACCTTGGTCTGCAAGGCGATGGTGGTCATGGCGGTATCCCGATAGTCATTGCCTACGGTGCTGTAGATGCTGTAGGCTAGGCCCTCGTCGCTACGCACGCGGTTCATGAGGCGGCTGGTAAAGCTTCCGCCGCCCAAGATAAAGCTCGCCACTGCCGCCGGGTAGTAGTCGGGATGGGGGCGTTTCACGAAAGGCTGGTTGATGGCAATGTTCGCCTGGGTAATGTCCTTGTCCACCACGTAGGTGCCGGGCTTACGCAGGTAAGCGAGAGGCTGCGGCGCCACAAAGGCGGAATCCGCAGGCTTAGAAGAAACGGTGGAAGTGTCCTTTTTCCAGTCGGCGAAAAATTCCTTAAGCATCTGCACGCTGGAATCCCGGTCCACATCACCGGACAAGGCAAAGATGATTCGGCTAGACTGGAACACCCCGCGGGAAAGCCGTTTCAGGTCGGCGTCAGTGACCTTCTTGTATTCGTCACCGGTAGCGTCCCACAGGCGATTGTTAGGAGCGTAGTTCACCTTAGCACGCAGGGCCGAAAGCACCTTGGCGGGAGTATCGTAGCGCTGTTCGTAAGCGGTGGCGGACTTGGTCTTTACGATTTCCAGCTGTTCCTTGTCAAAGGCGGGAGCGAGCAACACCTTCTTTGTCAGCGCAAGCACCGAAGGAAAGTCCTTGGTCAGGCAGTCAATGTCGAAAGAGGCGGTCCACACGCCGGCCGAAGAACCGACTCCGGCGCTGATAAACTCAAGGGTATCTTCCAGGGCACCGGGAGCGATACCGCCACCGCCGCCACGCCTAAGCATGGAGCCCAGCATCTCGAAGGCGGCCTCGTCCTTGATGGAGGCGGGGACTCTCGGATTCTCGAAATAGACCGTAAAATTCACCAGGGGCAAGCGACGGTCGCTCACGATGTAACCGGTGACACCTTCGGCTATTTCCACCCGGTAATCCTTCGGGTAAGGCGCTACGTAGTTGTATTCCGGAAACTGGATGTCCTTGTAACTGGCGGGGATGTCGGACTTTGCAGGCTGAGCTGCAGCACCGCTCTGTTCAGACACCGCAACGGAATCCTTTGGGGTAGCAACCGTCGCAGTATTTTCCGTTGCAGGGGCAGGCGCGCTGGAACAAGCGGCAATAGAGGCCAAGAGGGCAGAGACCACCAGCAAGGATATGGTTTTCGCATCATTTTTCTTCATCACCAAACAATATAGCTATTCCCTCATTCCAAATTGGACTAAGGAATTTCAAAATAATTTGGTTTATCGGGCTTTTTGAATGTATATTATACTCATAGCCTTTCCGGTGGATTCTAATTCGGCCTCCCATGGAGCGCCGCCCGTCTCCAAGAGAGACATACCCACCCGAAAGGCTTTTTTTGTATCTAGGCTACTCTCTAGCTGAAACGGCCGGCCAGCTGCTTGCGACGGCGACCCCGTTCGGACACCACCGCTTCAATCAGGAACAGCAGGGCCGCAATCCCGAGGAAAATCTGGTAGCGGTCCTGGTAATTTTCAAAGCGGTCGCTTGCCTGGTCCTTCTTTTCGAGGGTGGCGATTTCGGTCAGCACCTTCTGCAGCTGGAACTCACCGGGGCTCGCATAAAAGTACAACCCGCCGGTAGCGCTTGCAATTTCTTGAAGAGTCCCGTCTTCTAGGCGGGTGGTCACGATGTTCCCTTGCATGTCCTTTTTGTAGGCCACTTCTCCGTTCTTGGTCTTGACGGGGATTGGCACACCTTCCCGGGAGCCGATACCCACCGTATAGATGCGGATGCCCATCTCGGCGGCTTCCTTCGCAGCATTGACGGCGGCGTCTTCAAGTTCTTCGCCGTCGCTCATGAGGACCATTACCGAATACTTGCCCGCCCCGCCGGAGTTGCGGAACAAATCCATCCCCTTGCGGATGGCCTTTTCCAGGTTCGTTCCCGGCATGAGCCAGCCCGGCTCCAGCTCCCGAAGCATCATCTGCACGGTTCCGTAGTCCAGCGTCAGGGGCACCATCACCTGGGCCTCGCCGCTAAAGGCCACCAGACCCACGCGGTCGCCGGTGAGAGATTCCAGGAACGAGGCAATCTCGTGACGGCTACGCACCAGACGGTTGGGCTTGATGTCTTCGGCCAGCATGGAAAGGGAAATGTCCTGCAGCAGCACCAAGTCCAGACCGCGACGCTCCACGTGTTCCAGCTTATGGCCCCACTGGGGCCTTGCAAGGGCAACGAACAAAAAGGCAATTGCCAAAAGGAGGATCAGAACCTTGGCAAGCCTCCGCCAAGGAGACACGCTGGTCGAAAGCTTGGGCAGCATGGAAAGGGACACGAACCGCTCCGCCAGCTTTTTACGGCGGTAAAAGGCATAATAGAACAAAAGGGCAAAAAATGGCAGGGTGAAAAGTCCCCACAAAAAGCTCGGTTCCGCAAATCGCATGGACAGACTCCAGAAAAAAACGGCGCGGGGCAGGGCCCGCATACCCATGAATATACAAAAAACGGGCTTTTTCGCCCCATTTTTTCAAAAAAATGACCCCAAAAACGAGAAAAATCACATTTATTTGCGGGCGATGACTTTTTTGTTAAAAAAAAGATATATTTTACTTATTGGATTATAGGGCAAATCTATGGAAATCAATCCCTTTGTAGTCGAAATCGATCTCATAAGCATCGCCATTCTCCTGATGGTGCGTTATGGCATCACGGAGCGGGCCTCCCGCCTCAGAGAAGTTCACGTTTTCCGATACCTGGTGGACCTGTCCATCGCTTTCTGCGTCCTGAATTCTACAGGGCAGTTCATTCCCTCCACTTACATCCCCGTCATCAAGATTATCAACGGCCTCAAGGTCGTCACCTGTATCTGCATGGGTTGCTCCTGGTTCATGACCGTGTTCTTTATTACCTCCACAAGCACCTACCACCTTCGCAAATGGTTTATCCCCATATTATTGCCAAGCCTTGTGGTAAGCGTCATGGCCATCATAGATGTCTTGAGCAACCTGACAGAACCGCCTCTTGACATGAGGCCCCATGTGTGGATTTTGCTGAACATCCTGACGATTGTCTATGTGGTATCCGCGTCGATCCTGTGCCTGACCAAGGCCCGCAAGTGCACCAACAGGATTCGCCGTCGTAGCCTTTACCTGCTTTCGGTAGCCATGGCTTTCCCCCTGCTTATGCTGGTGGTACAGGCCAAATTCTACGATATGCCCATCACGTCGCCCTCGTTTGTCATCGTCACTCTGTTCATACATCTGTGCGCGCTACGCAGGCGAATTACCGTCGATGAAATCACCAAGCTCAACAATGACAACAAACTTGCAGACTACCTGGAAGCCATTACCCAGAAACAGAACCCTGCCAAGAGATTGTTTTTTGTGAAAATCGACATCGACAAGTTCAAGGCCATGAAAAAGAAATACGGGGGTGTGGCCGCAGCCATAGCCCTCCAAAAAATGGCCTCGTTCCTACGGCAGCAATGCATCAATCGCGGCTCTTTTATCGCCCGTTACAGCACTTCGTCTTTTGCCATTGTTACCGAATGTAACGATTTCTCCGAGATAGAGACTCTGGCCAACAGGCTGATTGCCACCAGCGCCACCAGCGAAGAACTTGCCCAAGGCCCGTGGCCCATTACCTTCTCCATCTACTGGTCCGAATTCGGCACGCCCACCACCAAGACGGTTGACGATCTAATCGAAAACTGCACCAGGAACTGCTACAAACCTTCTGTAGACGGGGAATAGTCTACGGAATCCGCACAAAGCGGGTGTTGGCAAGAATCAGCTCCAGCAGAATGAGGAGCGCACCCACCAAAAGCCAGGGGTAGAATTTTTCGGCATAGCGGGCGTAGGCCACCGTCTCGATTTCGGATTTTTCCAGCTGGTCTATTTCGGAATAGATTTCTTCTAGCTGTTCCTTGTTTTCGGCCCGGTAGAACTTTCCGCCGGTCTTTTGCGCCACCGCCTTGAGGGTGGTTTCGTCGATGCCTTCTTCGGGAGTAATATCCCGCTCGCCCCAAGAGATTTCACCTGTCCAGGGGTTCTGCTGGAAACTCAGGATTTTACCCTTACGCTTGCCTACGCCTACGGTATAGACCTTCACCCCGATGGACTGGGCCACCTCGGCCGCACGGACAGGTGAAATGACACTAGCGTTGTCCTTGCCGTCGGTCAGGAGAACCACCACCTTGGACTTGGCTTCGGACTTTTGCAAGCGGGCAAGAGCGTTCATAAGGCCATCGCCAATGGCGGTTCGGCTCCCCATGATGGAATCGTGGGCCAGGTCATCTGTAACGCCCAGAATTTCAAGCAAGGAACCGTAATCCAGGGTAAGGGGGCACTGGGTCACCGCCCGGGCCCCAAAGGCCGAAAGTCCAATGCGGTCGCTGTGGCGTTTCTGGATAAACTCCGCAATAACCTGCTGGGCGTACCCCATGCGGCTATATTTCCAGTAATCGCCGGACTTGAGAATCCGTTCGGCGTTCATCACCCCGAGCTTCGCCTGTTCTGTGCGGGTCAACATGTCCAGCGTGCCCATGGAGCCAGACACGTCCAGCACCAGCATAATGTCCACGCCGTCGGTATTGGTGTATTCCACCTCGGTGGCATTCTGGGGGCGGGCAAGGGCCACCACAAAACAGCACAGGGCCGCAAGGCGGAGCGCCGGCACAATGTGGCGCATGCGCACCCGGTGGCTTGGCGATGCTTTTTTGGCTATGGCAAGGGCCGGGAACTTGATGGTGCTCTTGCGACGCTGCTGACGGTAAACATAGAGCGCCACAAGCACAGGAACAAGCAACAACAGCCAAAAGGCTTCGGGATTCTGAAAATGTAACGAACCGATATCCATCTTGACTCCGAAAAATCTTTTCGGACACAATATACAATTTTACAGCTCGTTAAACCCAATCCCCTACTTTTTTTATATATTGTTGTTGTCTTAGCATCAATCCCGCTGACAGCGTATTCGATTCGGGCGGGCCGTTTAACTCTCTGCTTGACATCGTCCACCCTTTGCAGGTCAAGACAACCGGCAATTCGTGAGACAGCTATCCCTGTGGGGGTCGGCCCCATGATGATTAACGTAGAGCACCGTCCACATTTGTGGACTTCATCAATCTGTCATAAACAGGTTTGTGAACAGGTGTTCTGCGCTCATTCGACACACTCTCCTGTTTACACTCCTCAACAATCAAACAGGAGCAATCCATGAATCGAACACAACACTATTCCTTGCTCAAGGCAATGGAAATGGACAAGAACAACCTCCTCAAGTACCAGGAACTTTACAAATATGCCTACATCCTTAGCGACGGCATTTTCAAGATTGTTTTCGCCGAGGAAAAGGACCACTCGCTTCTCATCTCGCTGGTGAACGCGATGCTGGGTCTGCAGGGCGACGACGCCATCAAGGACATCTCACTCGAAATGCAGGAATTTCCAGGGGTATTCAACAAAAAAGACTGTATCCTGGACATCATCGGCACGACCAATGCCGGCGAAAAGGTGCTGGTGGAGGTGCAACAACAAGGCGACGACTTCTTCCGTGACCGTGTAGAATACTATGTCTCCCGCGTTATCGAAAACCAGGTGCACACCAGCGAAAAATACGAACTGCCCCGCATCTACTTTCTTGGACTTCTCGATTTCGAGATGTTCCCGGAAGAGCCCACAGAATATATCCACCACGTCGATGAAATGTGTCACGGTAAAAAATTTTTCCCTAAAGTTCAGAAGATTTTTGTTGAAATCGACAAGTTCTTCGAGCTTGAAAAGGCGGGAGTCACCGCAAGCGACAATTCCGAGGCGGCGCAGTGGCTCCGTGCCATCAAGGTGATTATCAAAGAAGAGCCCGTTCCCGAAAAGATTATGCAGAACGAAACATTCCGGCACTTGCTCGATTCTGTGAAATTGATTAACTTTGTAGAAGAACTTTTCAATGCCGAGGTAAAGAATATGACGGACTTGAAAGCAGAACACGAAATCGGTTTTTCTGAAGGCAGGGTGCAAGGCCGTACCGAAGGGTTCGTCCAGGGCAAGACCGAAGGATTCGTCCAGGGAAAGACCGAAGGATTCAGCCAGGGCAAGACCGAAGGATTCGCCCAAGGCAAGACCGAAGGATTCGCCCAAGGCAAGA
>CALATK010000193.1 GCA_937891805.1 uncultured Fibrobacter sp.
GCCACTTCATGTGCCTTGACGGGAAATATGAATACTTGCCGCCACCGCGTACCACCGCCGGCAATTGAGTTTGGGATAAAAAAGGAGTAACGAAATGAATCAGAAATTTACGAAATTCGGCTGCGGGCTTGCCGTGGCTACGCTCACCTTTGCCCTTGCCGCCTGTGACGACAGCAGCAGTGCTAGCGCCAACGGCCCGGACAACGAAGAAATTTCCTCTGAAAGTAACGGCAGCGATGGAATAGATTCCAGCGAATCTACCAATCCCGAAAGTTCTGCTGAAAGTTCCGCCGAGGGCGAAGGTAGTTCCACATCAATGGACGAATCATCGGCATCCCTTGACGACAATTCCAGTTCGTCTATGGCCGTAACCTGCCAGGCCCTCACTCTGGAGTGCTATTCCGCAACACAGCTCTGCAACAAGGGGTTGACGGAGTATTGCGTCAATAGTTCCGCCTCCGACAACAGCAGTTCTAGCGGCGAAGAAATATGCCAGCACATTACAGACGTTGATGGCGGCTCCTGCAAAGACGACGAAAGGGCCATTGACTGTGTCACCGGCGACAATGTCGTATGCGTCAACAAAAAATGGATCCCTGCTGTCATCGGGGACCCCTGCCAGACATCGGGTAAAGAAATAACCGTCAATGAAATAAACCTTATCTGCACCGAAGACAAATACTGGAACTACAAGAGCACCATCGACAACTGCCCTCCCGGTAGCAGCTGCCAGCGCCCCAACTATAGCTGTTCAACCCACCCCATCAACGGTTTCAGTTGCAATAGCGATAACGGGAAGGTTCAAACCCTCTTTGTGAGCTTCTGGAGTGCAAGCGATTGCATGTACTACTGCCAGAACGGGAAATACCAGGTTGTCATGCCTCCTGCCCCAGTAGGAGACTAACCATCCAAATTATTTCCGCCAGCCTTCCATAATCTTCATGCAACCGGCGAGGAGTTCCGCGGAGCGCTCCTTATCGCCGGTTTCTACGTAGCAACGGAACTCCGGAGCGTTTCCGCTGGGCCGCAGGTGCACGATATCGCCGGAATCGAATTCCATGCGGTAACCGTCGGTCTCGTCGATAGAGACGATATCGCCGTGGAAGGGTGCAGGCATGTTGCCGTTTGCATCGGGCTTTGCAAAACGGCTAGGCTTTGCCGTAAGGGCGCCAAAAAGTTTCTTGCCCAGTTTCTGCTCGCGGATTTCGGCTAGCTTTGCCTTAGAGGTTTCCGTCGGGAATTCCTTGAGGCGGTCGCTAAGCGTAAAGCGCTTGGGGAGTTTTTTCAGCAGGTCCACCACGCACATCCGCTCTTCCCGGACACGCACCATCACGGCAAGCATGGGGAGCAGGGCGTCACGGGTGGGGAGTGCCGGCAGGGTGCGGGTCACCCGCGTCTCGTTACCGCTGCTATCGCGTTCCGCAAATTCACGGGTCAAATCCGTCTGCAGCAAGAATCCTCCGTTGGCCTCGTAACCGGCGACACTTACGGCAGGGTCGGCACTGTCCACCAGGCTTTCCATACCGGCGATTACGTAGGGGCTGCCTATGCGGGTGCGGCAAATTTTCTGGAAGCTTCCGGACTTTTCAAGCGACGTGTTGCAACTCACGGGAGTTGCAATGCGCTGGATGCCCAGCGCCTGGGCAGCCAAGATGCCCAGCACGTCGCCCCTGAGCCACATGCCGGTATCGTCCGCCAAAAGCGGCCGGTCAGAATCCCCGTCGGTGCTGAAGATGGCGTCCACAAAATCCTTGTGGGCAAAATCCCGAGCCAGCTCTTCGTCTTCTTTACGGATGGCTTCGGTATCTACCGGAATAAACGTCTCACTCCTGGCGAAGGGCTTTACGGTAGCGCCCAGGCTTTCCAGAACCTTCACCACGATGTCGCGGCCCACGGCAGAATGCTGATAGACCCCGATGGTAAGCCCAGAAAGGGCTTTGCTCCCGAAAAACGCAGGGTAGCGTTTCAGGTAATTTTCTTCGGCCTCGGCTTCGACCGGCGGCAGTTCCGGCGCCGATTTCAGCATGCCCGCCCCATCGAAAATCGATTCGTCAAAATCAACGGACTGGGAAACGATTCCCTGTTCGTCTTTCTTGGTGATTTCGCCCTGGGGGTGGTTAAACTTGATGCCGTTTCGGTCTGCAGGAATGTGGCTCCCCGTCACCATAATGGTGGGGAGCTTCTTGTCGATACCATACAGTGCAATGGCAGGGCTCGGGATGCGACCGCAATAGACCACCTTCCAGGAACTGTCTTCACCTGCCTTTACAAGGGCTTTCAAAATCCGTTCGGTACTGGGCCGCAGGTCGCCTGCAATGGCGATGGTGTGTTCGCACTTGTAGCTGGTCTCGCAGTACTTGATAAAGGAGCGGGCATACACATAACACACCCGGTCCGTCATGGCGGTCACAAGCCCGCGGGCACCGCTGGTACCAAATGCCACGCCGGACTCTTTCATTACCTCTTGCATCGTAACGTTCATAAAAACCTCTTGCCGCTATTTCTCGGCTTTCTACAAAAATAAAAAATCCCGACCAAACAGGTCGGGATCATTTTCAAGCAAATAGCCTTTTCTTATTCGGCAAACTTTTCCAGTTTGCGGGCAATCTTGCGGGCATTCTTGAGGAACTTCTTCTTGGCAAGTTCAGCAGAAGAGGCGGCCTTCTTGTAGAGTTCCCAATCACTTTCGTCGTACGTGTCGTCATAGAGAGGCGTAGAGTATTCGCCACCTTCTAGGCAGGATTCGTAATAAGTCTGATACTCATCGCAAATTTCGCCTTCGCCCAATGTCGAAACACAAGCATCATAGGAATCTTTATACGAATCGCACAGAGGATTGTCGCTCGAACCACCCTTACCCTTGATGGCAGCATACACAGAATCTACCATCTTGTCGGTGCAACGGTCAAAATCCTTTTCGTTGGACTTTTCGTATTCATAGGCGACCGTAATCTTGTTGCCGGCAGCATCCTTTACGGTTTCCTTGTCAAAGAATTCGCCGTATTCAGCCTTGCAAGTGCTCTTGGTCACTTCCCCTTCTTCGGCTTCTAGGTCGCAGCTCATGCTGTTGAAGGAAACAGACATGGCAAATTCACGTCCGTCAACAGAGTTGTTGAATTTCTTGACATCCACCGAGAAAGTCTGGTCTGCAAACTTGAAGGTGACGCTGTTCTTGGTCTGCTTCGTCACTTCGATACCGGCCGACTTGATGTACTGTTCCACACCAGAGGAATCTTCTTCGGTCAGGTAGTAGGTGTCGGGAATCGAAGGATCGCCCTTTGCCAGGTTCTTGTAGAACTTGGACATGAATCTGGAATTCATGTAGTCGTCAAAGTTATCATCATCACCATAGCTATAGGTAACCTTGGAAGTTATTGAATTACCCGATATCTTCATGATCGATTCCGGGAACTTTCTCAGATCATTGTCGTCAAGGCAGGTCATGCGGTCCATCATTTTCTGGTCCACTTCAGGTTCCGCATCCATATCCAACTCGTTCATGGAACTGAACATGTCCTCGTACATCTTCGCCATTTCTTCTTCGGTGAGCTTGCCACCAGGGACGTCCTTACAAGCCTTGAAGCATTGGCTTGTTTCATCGTCCGTATCGTACATGCAATAAACGGACTTCCAGGTGCCGTTCAGGTCATCGGCCTTGCCGCCAACAAACATCTGGCCCTCGTCGTCGCAATACCTAGGTTCGCCATCCTTACCTATTTCTTCGCAATCGATTATCACCAGGGTATCGCCCAGGAACAAGTACTTTGCGAAAGAAGAATCTACACCGAAATCCACATTCTTCCAAGCATAGGTATTGTTTTCGTTGACGCACACGTCTTCGGCGTTGGAGACGGCAACGACAACAGCCTTGTTTTCTTGGTCAACAGAGATGGTTCCGGACACCTCAATAGTAACGCTGCCACCATTGGTACCGCTGTCCGAACTGCTGTCGTCGCTACAGGCGAAGAAAAACGCCGACGTAACGGCCAACATGAGAGTTAAACTCTTTTTCATTTGGAAATTCTCCTTTTTTAGGTTATTTGCGCACAAAGCTAGAATATTGTATGCTTAATTCCAATATCTTTTTTTTTGAATTTCTGGGATTTTCGCTTTTTTTGCCGATTTTTGACAATTTTGCGACTGCAATTCCCCGGTTTTGGAATAATTTCACTTTTTTATTAGACAGTTAAACTTTTTTTTACTATCTTTGGCGCGGACTAAGTAAAGGAGATAACTATGACCAAAGCTACTGCAAAAACGACAAAGGCCCCCGCTGCCAAGAAGGCTGCGGTAAAGGCCGCCCCGGCCAAGAAGACCGCCACTAAGGCTGCCGCTCCCAAGGCCGCCAAGCCTGCTGCCGAGAAGAAGGCTGCGGTAAAGGCCGCCCCGGCAAAGAAAGCCGCCCCCAAGGCCTCCAAGAAGGTCGCCGTGGTGTTCGAAGCCAACTGCCCCCTGGCCACTACCGTTTCCGTTGCCGGTTCCTTCAACAACTGGGCTATCGACAAGGATATGCTCAAGAAGGACAAGAAGACCGGTCTCTGGGTCGGCAAGGTCACCCTCGACTCCGGCGTTTACGAATACAAGTTCGTCTGCGACGGTCAGTACTGGGACGAAGGCGACAACAAGATCAAGCACGTCTAATTCGTATATAGCAAATCAAATGCGCGCTGGACATTGTGTCCAGCTTTTTTTTGCGGTAGTGGGGGGAGGTTTCCCCCTCGGCGAAGCCTGTAGTCTTCGCCTGCCCCCTCTCCTAGGGGCTCAGCCCCTAAAACCCCGAGTTGCTGGTACGGCGATTCGACAATTTGTTATAGCTAGATTCTATCGCCAACCATAATTAAATAGTATGCATTTATGCCTTGACGAAGGGAAATTCTTATTCTATTTTATTTCCTACAAGATTGGTAGGGATAACAAAATGGTTTGTGATTCCCAATGCATTCGAAGGAGCGCCTATGAGTACTGAATGTCGAATGCCGAGAGGCATTCTGAAAACGAACTAGCCGGAAGCCTTTTGTCCTTGAGGCTTTGCAGGTTAGAAAAATCAAGCCTAAGGATATTTAAAAAAAATTTAGCGAGCGAAGGGTCCTCATGGGAGCCGGTTGCCCGCTGCAACCTAAAAGGAATTTTTACCATGACAACACAGAACAAGCTCCATTTTGAAACTCTTCAGCTCCACGTTGGCCAGGAACAGGCAGACCCCGCAACCGATTCTCGTGCCGTTCCTATTTACCAGACCTCTTCTTATGTGTTCCATAACGCACAGCATGCCGCTGACCGTTTTGCCCTGAAGGATGCCGGTAACGTTTATGGCCGTATCACGAACACAACGCAGGGCGTGCTCGAAGAACGTGTTGCCGCGCTCGAAGGTGGCGTTGCCGCTCTCGCCGTGGCTTCCGGCGCCGCAGCCATTACCTATGCCATTACGGCACTTGCCCGCAAGGGAGACCATGTGGTGGCCCAGCGCACGGTTTACGGCGGAACTTTCAACCTGCTGCAGCACACGCTCCGCACCTTCGGTATCGAGACGACGTTTGTGGACACCCACGATCTCAAGAGTGTCGAGGCCGCCGTCAAGGAAAACACGAAACTCATCTTTATCGAGACCCTCGGCAACCCCCATTCCGACATCCCGGATATCGACGCCATTGCCCAGATTGCCCACAAGAACAAGATCCCGCTGGTCATCGACAACACCTTCGGTACGCCCTACCTGATTCGCCCGCTGGAACACGGCGCCGACATCGTGATTCATTCCGCCACCAAGTTCATCGGCGGTCATGGAACGACTCTTGGCGGTATCATCGTTGACGGTGGCAAGTTCGACTGGGCGGCAAGCGGCAAGTTCCCGCAGTTCACCGAAGTGAATCCCAGCTACGGCGTGCCCTTTACCGCCGCCGCAGGGGCTGCCGCCTTTATCGTCTATATCCGCGCCATCCTCCTTCGCGACGAAGGCGCTGCCATTTCTCCGTTCAACGCCTTCTTGCTTTTGCAGGGCACGGAGACTTTGTCGCTGCGTCTGGACCGCCATGTGGAAAATACCAAGAAGGTCCTGGAGTTCCTCTCGAAGCACCCGAAGGTGGCCAAGGTGAACCACCCGAGCTTTGCGGACCATCCGCAGCACGCCCTCTACAAGAGGTATTTCCCCAACGGCGCAGGGTCTATTTTCACCTTCGACGTGAAGGGCGGCCAGGCCGAAGCTTTCAAGTTCATCGACAGCCTCAAGATTTTCAGCCTGCTGGCCAACGTGGCCGACGTGAAGAGCCTGGTGGTGCATCCTTACACGACGACTCACTCCGAACTCACTCCGGAAGAACTCGCCGCCGCAGGAATCAGCCCCGCCACCATCCGCCTCTCCATCGGTACGGAACACTACGAAGACATCATCGCCGACCTGGATCAGGCGCTTAGTGAGTTGTGAGTTTTTAACCACTCCGTTAAACTTTTATTAATTTCTAACTCAAAAAAAGGACTTCAAACCATGTCTAAAATCTATACCTCTGCCGACCAGCTCATTGGTCACACCCCGCTTCTGGAACTCACTCACATCGAGGAAGGTCTCGGTGCCAAGATTCTCGCCAAGCTGGAATACTTCAACCCCGCCGGTTCCGTGAAGGACCGCGTGGCCAAGGCCATGCTGGACGATGCCGAAAAGAGCGGCAAGCTCAAGGCCGGTTCCGTGATTATCGAGCCCACCTCGGGTAACACCGGTATCGGTCTTGCCTCTGTGGCTGCCGCCCGCGGGTACCGCATCATCATCGTGATGCCCGAAACCATGAGTGTGGAACGCCGCCAGATCATGAAGGCTTATGGCGCCGAACTGGTGCTCACCGAAGGAGCCAAGGGCATGAAGGGCGCTATCGCCAAGGCCGAGGAACTGGCCAAGGAAATTCCCAACAGCTTTATTCCGGGGCAATTCGTGAACCCGGCAAATCCGGCCGCCCACAAGGCTACCACCGGTCCCGAAATCTGGGAAGATACCGACGGCAAAATTGACTTTTTTGTTGCAGGTGTCGGCACGGGCGGCACGGTTATGGGTATCGGCAAGCGGCTTCGCGAAAAGAACCCCGCATGCCGTGTACATCCCTTGGAACCGAAAAATTCGCCCACGCTTTCTACCGGATATAAAGTGGGTCAGCATAAGATTTACGGGATTTCGGATGAATTTATTCCCGATCTTGTGCACCTCGATGAACTTGCAGAGGTTATTTCTGTGGATGACCAGGATTCCATTTTGATGGCACGCATGCTTTCGGAAAAGCTGGGCATCGGCGTTGGCGTTTCTTCGGGCGCAAACTTCCTTGGCGCAATTCAAGCGATTGAGATGGGCGCCAAAACAGTTGTTACCGTATTTGCAGATGATAATAAGAAGTATCTTTCCACGGATTACGCAACGGCCGATACGAAGGTTGGCGGCGAAATGACGAAGGATATCACGCTTTTGGATCTTACGGCGTATCGCTAAAGATAGCAAGACCGAGCGTTAAAATGCCGAGGTTATCCTCGTATATAGAAGGAAACTGGCGAATGGGCAGCGGATTTTCACCGCTGCCCGCTTCTATTGTATAGCCGGGGCGACGGTAGGTTTGCAGAA
>CALATK010000194.1 GCA_937891805.1 uncultured Fibrobacter sp.
GCCTGGAAAATGACGGACAGGTGGTGTCCAGCCGCGGGCTCCGCTTCAAGGGAGACGTGCCGGCAGTGTTCAACCACGGCGACGGAGCTTCCATGGTCCTGGTAGATGCCACCCTGGAATATAACCGTGTAAAGCAGTCCAAACCTGCCGTTGCTATCGAAAACGAAGGCATGCTGTTTGCCCGTTCCGTGAATACCAGCCGATTCGACGAAAAGATCAGAAGCACCCCGAAGGCAGCAAGCGAAACATACGTTGGTAACGAGATTGTGGAATTCGTGACCCAGGCCTCCCGCCAGCTTTGCCACAGTCCCAAGCAGTCCATGCGGCTCCCGGTGGCAGAAACCCCTAACCTGAACGACCAGAAATCAGACGCCTGGATTACCATTGCTGGCGACTACGGAGGAAAGATGGATTCCGGGTCCGACGATGCCAAGGCCATACAGGACGCTATCGACGACGGTGCCGAAACGATTTATTTCCCGCCGGGAGGGCGCTGGACCATCAACCGCGACATCTACCTACGGAACCGCGTCCGCCGGATTCTCGGAACCGAAGGCCGTATCGACGGTAAGGGCAAGTTCATCATCGAAGACGGTGCTTTCAACGAAATTACCATCGAACGCTTCTCCGAATTCGGAAACGGAATTATCCACAAGAGCAAGCGCGCCGTGCTCCTCAAGAACATGATGTTCAAGTCTTTCGAGACCAACGAACTGGGCGTAGGCGACATCTACATGGAAGACGTTGCGGTAGGGTCTATCCAGATTAACCAGCAACACCTGTGGGGCCGCCAGGTTTCCATGTTCTCCGACACCAAGGGCGCAAAAATCCAGAACAACGGTGGCGACATCTGGATTCTGGGGCTTACCTCCAAGGACGGAAACACCATCTTGCAGAACTTTAACGAAGGTTCCGCCGAACTTTTGGGAGTGCTGGTCATCGCAAGCGACAAGGCAAAGACCACCCCCATGTTCATCAACGACAACGGAAGCCTTTCCATCGAAGGCCTCAAGGAAGTCCTCACCCGCGGAAACCCCTACAAGAAGATTGTGGAAGAATCCCGCATGGGTTCTGCCATCTATGCCCTTACGGACGCCGATCTTGAAAAGAACAGCACCGGCGGCGTGAACATGGCCCTTTACACCGGTTACGCCCCTAAGCAGGGCCAGAACGAGGCCCCGAAAGTCTCCTTCGCCGACGAGATGATCGTGGTGCAGCCCGGCAAGATCCATCTGGTAGGTTCCGTAGAAGACGACGGTCGCGGCAACGGCCTGTGCAGGGACCCGGTCCTTTGGAAAAAGGGTGTAGGCCCCGGCAAGGTCATCTTCTCCGATACCGCCGAATACGAGACCGACGTTTCCTTTACCGGTAGCGGACGCTACAACCTGATTTTCACCGCCAACGACGGTACCAAGACCGGCGCCGACACCGGCAAGGTCTACGTGTTCGACAAGAAATACACCACCTTGGACAACTCCGGAGACGGGGCCCCCAGCGGCAAGGGCGTAGACACCTGGATTTCGTCCTTCGACAACTTTACACCTCACAATACGGACGCCGCCCTCAGGGTGGCAAACGACACCAACGATGCCGGCAAGATATACCTGAAGTTCGACCTGTCCGCCCTGCCGGGGCCCCTCTTTGACGCAGGTCTCAAGCTGGAATACAACGCCGACTCCCTCACAAAGCCTGTTCAATTCAACATATTCGGCCTGAAAGAAACCGCCAGAGAAATGAACTATGGCGAAGGCAAGCTGGGCGTAGACTGGCGAGGCGACGAACTGACCTGGGAAAACGCTCCTGCCAACTTGCCCCAGCCCGGTGGACACTTCAACATCCGCAAGAACTCCGGCGGTGGCGTCGATACCAAGCACGCCGACTTCTTGGGGCTCATAACCTTGAACCCCAAGGCCCCGTTGGGAGCTTTCCTACGCACTCCGACCCTGACGGAATTCTTCAAGAGGAAGCACCCCTCCAACATGTACACGCTGATTCTCACCGCCGTAGACCCGGGCGAGACCATCATCCATTCCCACAACCAGAACAGGTCTCTCGCTCCGGCGCTTTACGTGGGCTACTTTGACAACACCCGTTCCGTGAGCGGCGACGTGATGGAAGGCGGTTACACGCTGACCAAGGTGCACATCGACATTTACTCCCTGGAATGCGATTTCGATTTGACGGTAGGTTATCCGCAATTTGTGCAGATTGAAATCGTCAACGAATTCGGGCGCCGCATGCTCATGGTTGCCGCCCGTGAACTTGCCGGAGAAAAGAAGACACACTTCAAGTTCAAGGCCCACGAGTTCCCCACGGGCAAGTACACCTTGAAGGTCAACGGCGAAGCCTTTAGCGCAGAACAGAAGTTCTACATCTTGAACTAGGACGGCTCTACGATGAAAAGATTGTTTTTTACCCTGCTTTCCGCAACGGCCCTGTCGCTCATCGCCTGTAGTGAATCGAGCCACACCAACAATTCGGACATCAACAGCGGTGACGGCGAATACGCCGACAGTTCCTTCTATTCCAGTTCGGGCACCAGTAACCGTGCCGACATTGACTACGATGACGATATCGTTTTGGACGATACCACCAACATCTATATCCAGCGGCCTGTGACGGATTCCACCGGCAAGGCGGAATGTCCCGAGAAGACACTTTGCATTGATTCCCTGACAAAAGAAATTAACCTGTACCTTGGCAACCTGAAGAAGGGTGACCGCATAAGTATTTGGGCCGCCACCAGCGGCATGACAAACGACACCATGCGTGTGATGAGCGAACTGGGGCAGACCATACACCCCATGCTTTCCAGGTGCGTTTCGGACAACTGCACCTTTGAATCTTTCGTGATTCCCGGTGACGGTGCCGACATGGAAAAGAACCAGTTCGTGATTTTTGAAGACGGCTACTATTACGTGCATCTAGAGGCAACCTTCAGCGACATGGCTCACTGGCGCCTGTACACCCATGTGGACAACGGCTACTACAAATACACCGGCGACACAAACAAGGTAAGCATCTCCCTAAAAGAGAACCTCCGAGGGATTCTCAAAATCGGGAACTCTCCCGACAGCATCAGGTTCAATTTTGCGGCAGCCATCGGCCACAGCGTCACCATCAAGGCGGAAGGCGACTGGATTAACAAGTTGGACCTGCGCCAAGAGGGCAAGTCCATCGCAAGCGAAAAGGACACTCTGGACAGAACTATGCTCACCGACGATTCCACCCATTGGGAGTTGGTGATAACCCCCGAAAAGATTTCCAACTACCAGACAGGCCCCTATGCGAGCTTTACCATTCAGTCCAGCAACCGCAAGCTTTCTCAAGGCGAATATTTCGCACTCCCCGATTCCTTGGGCAAGGCCGGCGAGTTCCTGAAAAAGACCCGCGCAAAGATTGACGCCTTCGAACTAAGGCAAGACCAGTACGTGTGGCTCGGGGACTTCAAGAAGGGCGATACCCTGGTGGTGGAACACATGTTCAAGGGTTACGGCAAGCGTTCAACCAAGCCCTTCACCGTCATCGACTACAGTGTTCTCGGCAAGGGCGGCAAGTCCCTCAAGACCCTCTCCGAAGAAAACTTGGGATACAAGGTGGAAAGCGACGGCCCCGTCTATTTCCATTTCCAGATGGTCAACAGCCAGAACACACCCGACGCCAAGGAGCTGGAGCTGTACACCCTGCTTAAAAGGCCCGGCTCCCTTACCAAGTTCAACTTCTATGACGCCTCGGCCAAAAAGGCGATAGACACACTGAAGGTAAGCGAAGACCAGGAACTGAAGTTGGACGACATGGCGTTTGAATCGGCCCCCACCAGCACAAAGAACGGGGCAGTGAACTGGTTTATCCCCTGCGGGGACTGGATGGTGCTGGGCAACGTGAATTATGACAGTTGCGAGGGCAACACCAAGGGCGAACTGAAGGTGGAATCCACCGAAAATACCGGTGACGCCAAGATACTGATTGTAAGCGGAGGCTCCGGGAATTCGGCAAAACTCATCGCCGAAAGCCTTCTGGACCCCCAAAAGCGGGATACTTTGCACATCGTGGTGAAGTAGGCCCTTGAAATTAAAGCCCCAAAATTCTATTATTGGAGCTCACTCTTGCAAGTCGCGCCAAGCTCTGCCAATTTGCAAGCATAACCAAAGAGCTTCCTTACGAGGTACAATATGTCGTCCTTCCGCGGACCAAAAGGTAAAGTCGCACGCTCTCTCGGCGTTGCCGTCTCCCAGAAAACTCAAAAGGCCCTTGACCGCCGCAACTTCGCTCCTGGCCAGCATGGTCAGAACCGCAAGAAGTCTGCTTCTGTGTACAAGCAGCAGTTGGTGGAAAAGCAGCGTCTCCGTTTCACCTACAACATTTCCGAAGCCCAGTTGGCCAAGGCTTACAAAGAAGCCAACCGTCGCGAAGGTTCTGCCGGTGACAACCTGATGATTCTTCTGGAAACCCGCCTTGACGCTCTCGTCTATCGCATGGGTTTTGCCCGCACCATTTTCGCCGCCCGTCAGTATGTGGCCCACGGTCACTTCTCCGTGAACGGCGTCCGTAGCTTCTCCCCCGCTCGCCTGGTCAAGGCCGGCGACGTGATCGCCGTGCGCGAACGTTCCAAGGAACACGTGCAGATCAAGGAAGCTATCGCCAACGCTCCTGCCGCCCCGGAATACCTTTCCGTCGATGCCGGCAAGATGGAAGGCACCCTGGTGAAGCTCCCCCTCCGCGACCAGATTCCCGTCCAGCTCGAAGAACAGCTGGTGGTGGAATACTACTCCAGGTAGTGAGAGTTGCAAGTTTAAAACGTCCGACGCAAGTCGGGCGTTTTTTTTACGCCGATTTTTCTAAATTAGCGGCATGACTCAGAGAAATTCCTTTGCACGCTTGTTGCTTTTTATCGTGCTCGGCCTGATTATCGGCGGAGTACTTGGTGAATGCCTGGGACTCCTGTTCGGGGAACTGGGCGAACTGATGAACGCCGGCGGATACGACAATATTGTCCGCAACTTCTTCGTGGCCTCTTTCGACCTGAATTTCGGATTCTTGGGCGACAAGGCAAACCCGGTGGTCATCGACCTCTATATGGTAAAATTTGCGCTTGGCCTCGGCCTCAAGATTAACGTCGTGAGCATCGTAGGCATGGTTCTCGCCATCTATATTATGAAATGGTCCGGAGGAAACAGGTAATGGACACCATTCAAGATTTACAGGAACAGCTGAAAAGCGGGAAGATAACCGCCGAAGGACTGGTACAGTCCGCTCTCAGCAAGATTGACGCTACCAAGGACTTGAACGCCTATATTTCTGTTCTTAATGAACGGGCGCTGGCCCGTGCCAAGGAAAGCGACAAGCGCCGCGCCGAAGGCAAGACCCTGGGTGCGCTGGACGGGATTCCCGTAGCCGTGAAGGACAATATGTGCCTCGAAGGCACCCGCACTACGGCAGCCTCCAAGATTCTCGAAAACTTTGTAGCCCCCTACACCGCCACTGCCATCGAAAAGCTGGAAGCGGCAGGTGCCGTCATCGTGGGCAAGACCAACATGGACGAGTTCGCCATGGGCTCCAGCAACGAGACCTCTTACTTCGGCCCCGTGAAGAACCCGCTGGACAGTTCCCGCGTACCGGGAGGTTCCTCCGGAGGCTCGGCCGTAGCCGTGGCCTCGGGCACGGTCCCCTGTGCTCTGGGCTCCGATACCGGCGGATCTATCCGTCAGCCTGCCGCCTGCACAGGGGTGGTGGGCCTTAAGCCCACCTACGGCCGCGTGTCCCGCTATGGACTTTTGGCTTACGCCAGCAGCCTGGACCAGATCGGTCCCTTCGGTGCCACCGTCGCCGACTGCGCAACACTGCTTTCGGCCATCTGCGGAATCGACCCTCACGACAATACCACCAGCGCAAGGCCTACCGAAGATTTCGGCGCAAAGCTTGACGCAGGCATCAAGGGCAAGGTCATCGGCGTTCCGAAGGAATACTTCGGCGAAGGCCTGGACAAGGACTGCAAGGCCGCCATCGAAGACATGCTCAAGAAGATGGAAGCCGAAGGTGCCACCCTCAAGGAAGTAAGCCTCCCCCATATCAGCTACGCCGTGTCCAGCTACTACATCATCGCTACCGCCGAGGCCAGTTCCAACTTGAGCCGCTACGACGGCGTGCGCTACGGCTACCGGAGCAAGGATGCCCGCAAGCTGTTCGACCTTTACGCCAAGTCTAGGAGCGAAGGCTTCGGCAAAGAAGTCCAGCGCCGCATTCTGCTGGGCAGCTATGTGCTCAGCGCAGGCTTCTACGACGCCTACTACGTGCAGGCCCAGAAGGTGCGTAGGCTCATTACCGACGACTTCAACAAGGCCTTTGAAAGCTGCGACGTGATTGCAAGCCCCGCCATGCCAGGGCTTCCGCTCAAGTGCGGCATGAACGAGTCCGACCCCATGGCCGTTTACCTCAGCGACATCTACACCGTGAGCCTGAACCTTGCTGGGCTTCCGGGCGTAACGGTCCCCTGCGGAATGGCCGGCGGGCTGCCTGTAGGCCTGCAGTGGATTGGTAAGCCGTTTATGGAAACGGACCTGCTCTCCGTCGCCGCCGCAACGGAGCGTTTGAACAAGTAATCCGCTAAAAATATCGAAAAGAACTGTGCCGAACAAACGGTACAGTTTTTTTTGCGCATTTACAGCGCAAACAGCGCGACGGCCATGAACAGGAATACCGCACCGGAGAACCAGTTCAGGTTGCGGTTCGCCTTGGGGCTGTTCAGCATGAACTTCTTGACGGCACCCGCCAAAAGCGCAACAGTTCCGAACACGATGAAGGTCGCCACCACGAATTCCGACCCGAGAATCAACATCTGGACCGACGGGCTCAAGGGACTGTCCATCTTTACCGCAGGCGGGATAAACGACAGCGCGAAAAGTATCGCCTTCGGGTTCGTGAGGTTCATGATGATGCCCCGCAAGTAGAGCCTGCGGGCCAACAACGATTGCGATTTATCCAATTCCGAACTCCGAACCCCAGATTCCGAATTCCGAATTCCGAACTCCGAACTCCGAACTCCAGATTCCGAATTCCGAACTCCGAATTCCGAACTAATAACCACTCCCGCCCGCACCTGGAAGCTTTTGTAGGCCAGATACACCAGGTAGGCAGCGCCCATGCACTGGATCACGAAAAACGCCACAGGGCTTGCGGCAATCAGGGCAGACACGCCCACCACCAAAAGTCCCGTCTGCACCAGGATTCCCGTACACAGTCCGCAAATAATGCAAAATCCGGCCTTGGCTCCGTGAGTAGCGCTCTGGGCTAGTACGAACAAATTATCCGGCCCGGGAGCGAGGGCGACGACGATGGCGGCAATGAAAAATTCAAGCATAAAAAACAGCGGTAAGTGGACTTGGGCTACAAGCTTTCCAGGAACTTTTCGGCGTCCATCTCGGCAAGGTCTTTCTGCAACTTTTCCAGGGCCTCGTCCGTAATGGCCACGGCCCTGCGGGCATCCCCGTGACCAGCACCACCAACAGCGGCACCACCGGCATCGGCCACGCGATTTTCGCCTGCACCGGACTGACCGACACGCTCCTCCGCCAAGGCATTGGACGCATCCACCATACGGCGCAGCGAATCCGCCACCTCCTTCACCGAGGCGTCGTTACTCACCACCACGTCCAGCACCTTGGAAAGCCGCTTGCGGAGCCCTGCAAACTCGTCCCTGTCCAGCTCGGCGGTTTCTCCCCCGTAGTACATCAGCGGAGTCTTGCACCTGACGCAAGAAAACACCATCATGCTGGAAGGCTCGCCCTTCACCATGACCTGGAAAGAAGACCCGCAATGGGGGCAGTTGATATGCAGTTCGCTCATGATCTATAATGTAGAAAATGATAGGCCTTATGAAAATCCTTGAAAAGCCAATTCTCAAACAAAAAATTATTTTTTAGATAGGTGCATTAACATTCAAACATTTATTCTGAACTCCGAATTCCGAACTCCGAATTAACTATGCTCTGCCATTGGCTCTATCACATTACCAGCATCGACCTTTTCGACGGCCGTCTGTTCCGCGCAGGTGTCGCCGCCATGCTCTCCATCGTCTTAGTCATGTGCCTCATGCCGGTCTATATCCGCAAGCTCCAGCGCCTTGACGCCACCTCCGATTTTGACAAGGACGGAGCCAAGAGCCCTCCCATCATGGGCGGTCTCCTTCTGGTAATCGTCGTCGAGGTCGTCTCGCTCCTGGTCTGCAAGATGAACGGCTACAGCATTTCCACCCTGGTCATCCTGGCGGCATTCTCCGCCGTGGGCGCCATCGACGACATCGCGAAAGTCAAGGCCAAGCGCCTCATCAAGCTGGGCAAGCTCAAGGCCGCCGACTACATGGACAAGGCCGACGGCATCTCCAGCAGCCTCCGCCTGTTCCTCTATTTCCTGTTCAGCCTGGTGGTGGCCATCTTCTGCTACAAGTTCATTCCCGAACTCAAGGGCGACCTGACCATCCCCTTCCTCCCTATCGACGTATTCCAGCTGCACCTGCCCAACTGGATTTTCGTCGCCTTCATGACATTTGTCATCGCGGCCAGCGCCAACGGAACCAACTTCACCGACGGCCTGGACAGCCTCGTTTCGGTGCCGATCCTCACCAGCATGGTGTTCGTGGGTCTCGTGGCCTACGTGAGCGGAAACTTCATCTTCAGCCAGTACCTGCGCGTGCCCTACCTGCAGGGCTGCGACGAACTGTTCCCCATCGCCACCGCCATTGCAGGCGCCCTCCTTGCCTACCTGTGGTTCAACAGTCCTCCCGCCGAAATCTACATGGGCGACGCGGGCTCCGTGGGCTTTGGCGCCGCCATCGGCATCATGTTCATCCTGGTGCAAGCGGGACTATTCCTGCCCATCGTCTGCATCATCATCATCGCCGAAGCCTGCTCCGTGCTGCTCCAAATTCTTTGGTTCAAGTTCACCCGCAAGACCACCGGCACCGGCAAGCGCCTGTTCCTCTGCGCGCCGCTGCACCACCACTACCAAAAGAAATGGGAAGGCAAGTTCCCGAGCAAGCCCCTGATGAACTCCAAGATAGTGTGGCGTATGCACCTGGTGAGCATCTTCGCCCTCATCTTCAGCATGGTGGTGTTTTTTGGAATTAGGTAGGGGGAAGCCTCCCCCTCGTCAAAGCCTTGCCCCTTCTGTCACTCTGAAACAAACAATGTGTCATTCTGAGCGAAACGAAGTGGAGTCGAAGAATCCAGGGCAAGTCTTTGCCTACCCCCTCTCCTAGGGGACACCCCTAAAACCCCGGAACCAGAATTTAAAATTCAAAAATTTCAAGAGTCTCAAATGAACGACATTGTCAGCAAGTTGAACGCAGCAGGGCAGCAAGAGTTGGCCGCCCGCCTTGAATCATTGAGCGGCGAGGCCCGCAGCCTTCTGGAGCGAGATATTTTATCCCAGGACTGGGAAGAACTGAAGGCACTCTACGCCGAGAAGTCCGCCGCCACCCTGGCAGACAACGTTTCCGCCGACCTCAAGCCCATGCCTTTCAAGATTGCCGCTGACGACCTGCGCTACGACTTCTGGAAAGAAACCGGAGAAATCCTGCTCCAGAAAGGACAGGTGGCCGCGTTCCTGGTAGCAGGCGGACAGGGTTCCCGCCTAGGCTTCGACGGTCCTAAGGGAATGTTCGACATCGGCCTCCCCAGCCACAAGAGTTTGTTCCAGTTGCAGGCGGAACGCCTGCAAAACCTGGCCGCACAGGTGGGCCACCCCATTCCCTGGTGCATCATGACCAGCCCCCTGAACCACGAGGCCACCGTCAACTTCTTTACCGAGCACAAGTTTTTTGGCATGGACCGGGACAACATCCGCTTTTTTGAGCAGGGCACTATCTGCGCTCTCGATCCGAACGGTAAAGCAGTCGTGGACGAGAACAACCGCCTAGCCCTTGTGCCCGACGGAAACGGTGGCTGCTTCCGCGCATTGGCACAAAGCGGCACTCTGGCCTGGCTTGTCGAAAAGGGCGTGCAGTACGTGTTCCTCTACAGCGTGGATAACGCGCTGTGCCGCATTTGCGACCCGGCGTTCATCGGGGCCCTCGCCAGCGAAGGCCGCAGCATGTCCGCCTCCAAGGTGGTGCCCAAGGCAGGGCCAAACGAGAAGGTGGGCATATTCGCCCTGCAGAACGGCAAGCCCGGCGTGGTGGAATACAGCGACCTTCCCGAAAACTACCGCGACATGACCAACGCCGACGGCAGCCTCACCTTCGACGGCGGAAACATCGCCATCCACCTGTTCAAGCTGGCAGGGCTCCGCAAGCTGCAGACCAGCAGGCTCCCGTGGCACACCGCCCGAAAGACCGTCTGCGGCATCGAAAAATGCTTCAAGTTCGAGCAGTTCCTCTTTGACGCCTTCCCGCTGCTGGGTTCCATGCTTCCCTTCGGAGTGGTCCGCGAAGAAGAGTTCAGCCCCGTCAAGAACGCCGACGGAAACGATTCTCCCAAGACCGCCCGCAACATGATCGGACGCCTCCACAAGGAATGGCTGAAGAAGGCCCACGTCGAAGTCAAGGAAGACAAGCTCTACGAAATCTCGCCTACCATCAGCTACGCCGGCGAAGGACTTTCCCGCAGGCTGTTCGTGCGGGAATTCGGCCGGAACATTCTAGAGTTTGATGCCTAGATCCTAGAATCTAGTCCCTAACCCCTAAAAAAATGTTCCATCTCAAGGTCACTACATACAAGATAATCCTGTTCGTTCTGCTGCGGTTGCCGGACGCCTTCTTTGCGCTGCTGTTCAAGATTGCGTTTCCTATCTACAAGGCTCTCCATACCAAGCGGGCCTACGGCCGCGTGGAACGGCTTCTGCAAGAAACGGGCTTCTACGGAAAAAGCGCCACACGCAAGCACAAGGTCACGCCCAAAGACGTGTTCGAAAGCATCTACTGGAACGGCATCGACAGCTACCGCCTGCTGGCCCGGATTCCCTCTGCCACGGCACGGGTCCGATTCGAGAACGAATTTATTATGCAAGATGCCGCCAAGGAGGGAATCGTGGTGGGCATGAGCATCCACCAGGGCGCCTTCGAGAACATGCACCGGATTCTCTGCCGTTACGGCAAGCCGGTACACCTCATTACCGACTCTGCAGGGGATGCCGCCATGCGCAAGTGCCTAGAAGACCTGCGCAGCGACCCGAACCTCACCGAATACCACCCCGACAAGCTCCAGAGCCTTATCCGTAACCTGTTCAAGACCCAGGGAATCCTTGCCATGGTGGTGGACCAGGGCCGTAACACCAAGGGCAACACCGTCTCCCTTTTCGGAAAAAAGAACACCCTTTATTTGCGGCTCCCTGTCAAGGTAAACCAGATGGGGGCAAGCATCGTCACCTTCCGCACCTACAGCGAAACAGTTGTCAAGCAGGGGAAAAAAGTCCGGGAGCACGTCATCCGGTTCGAGCACTACTACCCACCCAAGATGGCCACCACCCCCGAAGGCGAAAAAATCTCCGGTGTACGTATCAAA
>CALATK010000195.1 GCA_937891805.1 uncultured Fibrobacter sp.
TACGCAGGCGTTCGTTCTGCGGAAGCGAAAGAGTGGCAAGGCTACCCACGCAGATAAAGCCCGTAGGCCCTGTAGCCGTCACCTCGTAACGTTTCTGGTTTGCCGTAGCCGCATTGGTACCAGCGACGATTTTCCAGGAGGATTCCGTGTCAAAACCGGAATTTTGGAAGGTCCCGCCAGTAGCAACTGTTTTCCCTTCCAGATTCACCACGCTGAAAGTTTCGGCGCAGGCACCAGGGGAGACATAGTAGAACTGCTTTTCCGGATCGTCGGGCAAGTAGCCGGCCTGGTTCACACGGATACGGCCGATTCTCAGGTTACGGGCATCCAGAAACGCCTGGTTCAGGGTGTCTGGAACAAAACCGTTAGGGACAAAGTCCTGGGGAACCGCTCCCACAGGGGGAACCGGATTGCGCTTGGTCTTGTTGGGAACAAACTTGCTAAAGCTCTCAACCGTGCCGCCATTGTCGACAGATGCAGTGTCCCATACCAAAGGCCATACGGGGCGAATCAGGTCATAGGGCGTAGGTTGTTCTTGCTCAGCGGCAAAAGCCAGAGCACTGAGGGTACATAACAAAACGGCAAAGAATCGCACGACAACTCCTTTTAGCACCCGAATCCCAAACATGCTAATTATAGTATCTTTTTTATTAAAATCGGCAATGTAGCAAAAAAATTACACCTGACACCATTACATTTTGACTATATTCTACCTCATGACTGATAAAAACTTGCTCAGGATTGGGTTTTTTGGGGTCTTTTTGGGGTGTTTGATTTCTTTTTCGGCCTGCGGGTCGGATTCTTCGTCGTCTGCCGACGACGGGGTGTTCTTTTCAAGCAACAGCCAAGAAGACGGCTCATCCGCTTCTAACGAAGGAGAGGACGGGAAAACCGAAGATTCTTCGGGAAGCTCAACCAAATCTTCCGATTCCAATTCCTCCTCAAAACAAGAGTCCAAAACCGAGACCGTCAGCAGCAAAGAAGCCCTAATGCCGGAATCAAAAAAGGTCAACGGCACCTGCGCCACCACCACCGGTAAAATCGGCAAGGGCGAGCTTGCCACCTGGAAATTTTACCGCAACGACGGATCCGTGATCGAACAAATCATGGCGCCGTTCAAGTGGTCTTTCACAGGGGGCAATACCGAAGCCCTACAGGGAAACGGTCTGGACGAAGTAAACGTCCGTTACGAAAACGCCGGAACGGCTACCGCCACTCTGAACGTGGACGGCAATGAAATCAAATGCGACCCGTTGCAGGTGCAGGGCATTCCTATTACAATCAAGTCTTGCGGCCCCACCGACCCCAAGATGACATCTATAAAGGCCGGGCAAGCCATTTCCTGGACTGTCGAGGCAGAATCCGAATCGAAAATTACCGGTTATTCCTGGAGTTCCGAATTCGGAACGGTTTCCGGCAACGGAACTAGCGGTACACTTACCGCCACAGCCGACATGCACAAGAAAAGCGTGACAGCCACCGTCTCCATCACAAACGAAGACAAGACTACAGAAGTCCACACCTGCGAAGGCGTGACCGTCCTCGACCCGGAAGCTGTCGATTTGGTGCTGACCATCGGCGACATGAATGGCGACGACAAGTACAAGGAACCAAGTCGCACCTCCCTTCCAGACGAGATGTTCATCCCGGGCGGAACTCCCATCGTGATTCAGGTTCCGACCACCGCAAAGAACGGCTGTATTATCATGTGTAACCCCCGTGTCGGTTCAGAATACAACTCCATGAAGGTCACATGGGACGGCAACGAGCTCTCGTCGTTTGCCTACCTCGACCCCAACATTACTGGCTGCGCCCCCGGAAAGAAATACTCCGTGGAAAGTAACGTCACGGCACTGTGCCTAGTAAACCCGTAGTTTAGCAGATTTACCCCATACAAAAAACGCAGGCTCGACCGAGTCTGCGTTTTAATTTTACCGGATGTCACCCTGGAGCCCCAAAGGGGCGATAGGGTCCAAGATTGCGATGATTATCTCACAACCTTGCGGTCGTCTTCCGTCATCTTGAGGAATTCGCCGACGGTCATAGAACCCTTATCCCCGTCCTTACGCTTACGCACGGACACGACTCCGTCGGCGACTTCTTTCTCGCCGACGATGAGGAGGTACGGCACCTTCTGGAGTTCGCACTGGCGGATCTTGTAGCCGAGCTTCTCGTTGCTTTCGTCCACTTCCACGCGGACGCCGGCGTTCACGAGTTCCTTCTCGACCTGCTTTGCGTAGTCAACGAACTTCTCGGAAATCGGGAGCACGCGGGCCTGAACCGGAGCGAGCCACAGCGGGAAATCGCCCATGAACTCTTCAATCAAAATGCCGAGGAAGCGTTCGATGGAACCCACGGCCGCACGGTGCAACATCACCGGAATGTGCTTCTGGTTGTCCTTACCGACATACTCGGCACCCAGGCGCTGCGGCAAGTTGAAGTCCACCTGGATGGTGCCGCACTGCCAGTCACGACCGAGGCTGTCCTTCAGCGTGAATTCGAGCTTCGGGCCGTAGAAGGCGCCTTCGCCCGGGTTCAGGATGTAGTCGAGGCCGGCGAGCTTCGTGGCTTCGGCGAGGGCGGCTTCAGCCTTGTCCCAAATTTCGTCGGAACCCACGCGCTTTTCCGGACGGGTGGAGAACTTCACCACGATATCGTCGAAACCGAAGTCGTGGTAGATTTCCTTCACGAGGGCGCAGAAGTCGGCCACTTCGCTTGCAATCTGGTCTTCGGTACAGAAGATGTGGGCGTCGTCCTGCACAAAGCCGCGCACGCGCATCAGGCCGTGCATCGTACCGGCAGGTTCGTAACGGTGGCACTTGCCGAATTCGGCAAGGCGCATCGGCAGGTCGCGCCAGCTGCGCAGACCCGTGTTGAAAATCTGGATGTGGCAGGGGCAGTTCATCGGCTTCACGGCCATTTCCACGTCGCCAGCCAGCGTCTTGAACATGTTCTCGTTGTACTTGTCGGCGTGACCGGACTTGATCCACAAAGTCTTGTTCACGATTTCCGGCGTAATCACTTCGAGGTAGCCGCGACGGTCAATCTTTCCGCGGATGTAGTCCTTCAGGGCGTTCACCATCTTGGTGCCCTTCGGGTGCCAGAACACCATGCCCGGGGAATGGTCTTCGATGTGGTAGAGGTCCATTTCCTTACCGATCTTGCGGTGGTCGCGCTTTTCGGCTTCTTCCAGGAACTTCAGGTAAGTTTCGAGACCTTCCTTGTCGGCAAAGCAGGTGCCGTACACGCGGGTCAGCTGGTCGCTGTTCTGGTCGCCGTGCCAGTAGGCGCCCGACATGGAGAGCACCTTGAAATTCTTGAGCTTGCCAGTAGAGGGCACGTGGGGGCCGGCGCAGAGGTCTTCAAAGTTCTTGCCCGGTTCGCCAGTCACGTAGAAGCTGAGCGTACCGTCGCTACCCTCGCGGGCGAGAGCACGCTGCGCGTTGTCCGTCTTGTACTT
>CALATK010000196.1 GCA_937891805.1 uncultured Fibrobacter sp.
TTTCTACGGCGGGTTCTTCTTCCTCCACTTCTGTATCCACGGGTTCGGGAGCGTTCTGCACCGGAGTCACGTCCTTGAGGAACTTGGAGGCGACCACCAGGGCAAGTCCAATAACCACGAGAATAATGACGATTACCTTCCCCTTGGAGCCGCCTTCCCCTTCGGCAGAACCCGAAGGCTTGCCCGGGTTACCGTCAGAAAGGTCCGTAAGGAGGCTTGCAAACTTGGAGCCGTTCTCGGCGGCATACCAGTCCAGCACCCGCTTGGAATCGAGGCCCAGTTTGGTGCTCACGGAGTTCAGATAGCCGCGCAAATAGGCCTGCACCGGAAACGCCTTCCAGTCACCGGCCTCAATCAGTGAAATGTTCTTTTCGGACAAACGCGTGGCCGTGGCAAGGTCTGCCACCGTCATGGATTTTGCTTCGCGGGCGCGGGCCAGGTAGGCTCCCAGCCGTTCATCGGGGCGTTTATCTTCAACAGGATTACTCATACCTTCACCTTCAAATTCTTAAGCATGTCTAGCGTGCGGGCTACAGGAAGCCCCACTACATTGTAATAGCATCCGCGGATAGAGCGGATCAGGCGGGCTCCGTTTGTCTGGATGCCGTAGGCCCCCGCTTTATCCATTGGGTCCAAAGAATTTACATATTCTTCCAGCTCCTGTAAGGAACAGTCCCTGAAAAACACCTCCGTTTCCTCTTGAGAAGCGTCGAGGAGCATGCCCCCGTGGGCCACCGCCACACCGGTAATCACCTTGTGGGAACGTCCGTTCAGGGACTTGAGCATCCGGAGAGCGTCTTGTTTGTCCTTGGGCTTTCCGAGAGGCAGTCCGTCCAGGAACACCAAAGTGTCAAAGCCCAGCACCACGGCGGAAGGGTCCTTCTTGGAGACCGCCAAGGCCTTTTGGCTAGCGTTTTCGCGGGGAAAATCCAGGGGATTTTCGGCGGTAGGCTTTTCCTCTTCGCCCGACACTGAAACACGAAACTTGACCCCGATTTGCTCCAGGATTTCGCGCCGCCTAGGCGAGCCGCTAGCAAGAACCAAGTCAACCGTTTTCAAACACTCTTCCATAGAAAACAATTTAGCAATTAATTGTCTGACAACGAATTACATCCGCAACGTTTGGATGGATATGGGGGTGTTAGGGGGATTTGCCCCCTAGGAGAGGGGGTAGGCCGAGATACAGCTCGGCCGAGGGGGAGGCCTCCCCCTTTTCAATTCGGATTTCGGAATTATGATTTCAAAGCTCCAAAAAAATTCCGAATTCCGAATTCCGAACTCCGAATTAATACACCTTTTTATTACCTTTCTAGGTAAATACCGGAGTTTATTATGGAAAGATTCAAGCCGCGTGACATGTTCGTGGAGGCGGGTTACGGCCCGAACTTTGCAGACCAGCTTTTGCAGAACGCCTACAGCAAGCTTTTCGAAGGCGACCCTATCGACGAGCGCATCTGCTTTGAAGCCTCCGACGACATGGCCTACATCGTGGATATCGGCCACGACGACATCCGCTCCGAGGGCATGAGCTACGGCATGTTCGTCACCGCACTCACCGACCATCCGGAACTTTTCGAAAAACTGTGGCGCTTCACCAAGCGCTACCTGTACAACGCGGGCGGCCCCCACCAGGGTTTCTATTCCTGGCAGGTTTCCACTACGGACTTTTCCATGATGGATCCCGGGTCCGCCCCCGACGGCGAAGAATACATCGCGGCGGCCCTTTTGATTGCGGCCAAGCGGTTCGGTCGCGACGACTACAAGCAGGCGGCGGTGGAACTCATCAACATGATGCGGCACAAGCAGGCGAACGAGCTGGTAGGCCCCATCATTGACCCGAAGATGGGAATCGTGCGGTTCTCCCCTGTGCTGGGCAACGACTTTACCGACCCCAGCTACCATACCGTGGCGTTCTACCGCATGTTCGCCGAAGCCACCGGCGACGACGAATGGAACGAAATCGCCAAGCGGAGCGTGGAATATCTGACAAAGGCCGCACACCCGGAGACGGGGCTCTGCGCCGACTACTCGGAATTCGACGGCACGCCCAAATCCATGCCCTGGTTCCCCGAAAGCAACTGCTTTAGCGGAGACGCCTGGCGTGTGGCCCTGAACCTGAGCCTCGACTACACGCTGTTCCGCGCCGACGAGCGAGAGAAGCAGATTTGCGAGAGGATCCTGAACTTCTTCGAAAGCCGGCGGCCCTACCTGGCGGACTATTCTGTCGATGGAAGTCCTTTCCCGCGGCAGGGGCGCGAGGCCACTCCGGGCGTAATCGCCATGAACGCAGCCGCCACCCAGGTGCTTGATTCCGAAAATCCGCTGATTCACGGGTTCGTGCGGGACCTGTCGAACCTGTCGGTGCCCTTCCGTTTCTGGCGCTACTACGACGGAATGCTCTATATTATCGGGATTCTCGGAACCGCCGGGAAGATTGTGTTTTAGGTTTTAGGTTGTAGGGGCTAGGATCTAGGGGTTAGGATCTAGGGGTCGCTGGACACAAGATGCTTTGAAGCGCGAGGAGTGTCATCCTGACGCCGGAGGCGGAAGGATCCAGTCCGTAGGAATAGTTGCACAGTGGTTAGTGATTAGGGCCGCTGGTCACAAGACGCTTTGATGGTTAGGAAAGTTTTTTCGAAGGAGTAAGACATGAACAAAATCTCTCGTAAAGTTTTTGCCGCAGGGCTCGCGGTTTCTATCGCATTTTTGGTCACGGGTTGCGAAGACGTACGGGTGGAAAAGTACCCCAATGGCCAGGTGCAGTTCGAAACCACCTACGTAAACGACAAGCGCGAAGGCCTGGAAAAGGAGTTCTACGAGAACGGCACGCTGAAGCGGGAAACGCCCTACAAGGAAGACCGGCGGGAAGGCCTTACCAAGGAATACTTTGAAGACGGCACCTTGAAATCGGAAATCCCCTACGCCGACGGTTACATCGAAGGAACGGTGCTCCGCTACCACAAGAACGGGAAGCTCGCCTCCAAGGCCCTGTACCAGAAGAACAAGCAGGTGGAATTTGGGGAAGTTTTCGATGAAAGCGGCGACCCCGCCACTAACGGCAGCTACAAGGACCCTCGAGACGGTATCGCCTACGAATGGGTCCGCATCGGCGACCAGCTCTGGACCGCAGAAAACCTGAACTACGCCCCGGCGGCAGGCTCCCTCTGCATGC
>CALATK010000197.1 GCA_937891805.1 uncultured Fibrobacter sp.
GATTATGCGCACTTTTACTTTCTTGTAAATTGTTGAAGATAAGGATGTTATGATGTAAGTTTGATAATTATATGTTTTAAGTGCATTTTGAAGAGCGTGGAATTATTCTTACACGAGGATAAATGGTCTTTATTTTGCTTTTTATTAAAAAATTCGGACAGTTTGGAATTCTTCTAATTCGTTTCAGATGTTTCTTCCTTTCTTCTTCCCTTTAATTTTTTGGAGAATTGAGAAAAAATGGTTTATTTTGCGGGTAGAGAGTATTAACCTTATTTTATAACAACTTAATGAATACAACTATATGGGAGTATTTATTGACCCCTCTACTGATTGGGGGTTTAAGCGAATTTTTGGTGAAAAGGAACTTCTGATGAGTTTCCTGAACTCGCTCCTTGAGGGCGAACGTGTGATAACCGACCTTAGTTATCTGAATACGGAGCGTCTTCTCAGACATGAGGACGACCGTAAGGTGATATACGACCTTTACTGCGAGACCTCTACGGGTGAGCACATCATCGTTGAGATGCAGAAGCGTCGTCAGGAGCATTTCAAGGATCGTGCATTGTATTACTCTGCATGCTCCATTGCCGGTCAAGGTGTACAAGGTGAGTGGAACTATGAACTAACTCCTGTTTACGGTGTTTTCTTCCTTGATTTCGAATTGGAGAACGGTATTTCTGATTACTATTGCAAGGATGTCTCTCTGGTGGAGAAGTACACGGGCAAGGTCTTCAGCCAGAAGCTCCGTCACATCTACATCGAGCTTCCCCGTTTTCTGAAATCGGCTTCGGAGTGTGACAGTTTTTTCGAGTGTTGGATTTATAATTTGGCGAATATGAAACAGATGAAAGAGATAACGTTCAAGGACCGCAGTGCTATCTTCGGTCGTCTGGAAGAAATAGCTTCCCGTGCCAATCTGAGCAAGGAGGAGCGCGCCCAATATGAATACGAATGGAAGGTCTACAACGATTATTTCAATACTTTGGATTATGCCGAGAAGAAAGGACGTGAGGAAGGATTGAAGGAAGGTATCGCTGAAGGTCTGGAGAAAGGACGTAAGGAAGAAAAGTTGGAGAATGCATTTCGAATGAAAAAGAAAGGAATCCCATTGGAAACCATTTCTGAAATAACCGGACTTTCGTCAGAAGAAATTGAAGGATTGTAAAAACACCCTCAAAAAATAATTTAAAAAGGCTGCATCCCCCCAAAAGGAGGATGCAGCCTTTTTTATATACTAAACTTTAAAGCTTCCTGTTTATTCCGCAATCATGATAACCACGCGGTTCCAGTCGTTGGTGGAGAACGGTTGTTCCTCGTCACCCTTGCTGCCTACGGTGAGGCGGTCGGCACTGATGCCGTAGTGGTTGATGAGGCGTTCTGCCACGATGTTGGCACGCTTCTTGGCGAGTTCTTCGTTGATCTTGGCGTTACCTGTACCCTTGTCGGCATAACCCATGACGGATGCCTTGGCTTCCGGATACTTCTTGAGGTAGTCCGCGATGGCCATGATGTTCATTTCCTGGTCGGAAGTGATGTTTGTCTTGGCCAGTCCGAACATGACGTGGCTCTTGATACCCGGCTTCACCACGGTCACTTCCGGACATGGTTCGGGTTCCGGACACTTGTGGTTGTCGATCTGGGCACGCAGCTCATTGATCTTGTCGTTGAGCGACTGCACGTATTCCTCGTCGTAACATTCCTCGTTGTCATAATATACCTTCTCGCAGTCCGGGCATGCGATGTTGAATCCTGTACCGAACTTGTACGATACGCCCACCAATACACTGAAATAGGTGTCGATGCTGTGGTCGTCCAGACCGTTCCACTTGTCGCCCACACCGTTTGCCAGTGCTTCAAGGTTGAGGTCGAACGCCTCGTTCAGACGGATCTTTCCCTGCAGACCCAAACGTCCCATGAAGCTTCCCCGCTTGTTCTCTCCGAAGGTCTGGTTGTAACCGATACCCGCGATGAGGGATGCGTTGAAGAATCGTTCCGGATTGCTTCCTGCGAAGAGGGTGCTCAGGTTGAAGAGCCCGTCGACGGTGGCTGCTCCGTAGTAGAATCCGTTGCTGCCCACGCCGTTTCCTCTCCAGCCGCTGATGGCCAGACGGGCACCCACGGCCTCGCTGAAGTATTTACCTGCCGAAATCTGTCCCGCCGGAGATACGAGCTTTCCGAAGCCCTTGTCGCCCACGGTATAGGTGGCACCCACCTGTGGCTGGATGAACCAGTTGTTCACCTCACTCTGTGCGTTGGCCGAGAGGCCCGCACCTGAAAGCAGCAGCGCTGCCAATAAAGATTTCACTTTCATGTTGTTCCTCCTTCTTTAGTTATTCATTCACTGCCTTCCTGAAACTATCGCCGCCACGCAACAGGATCTGTGCCTTCTGCGGTTCGGTGAGGTTGCGGCTGTATGCGCGGAAGATGTACACTCCCACGGGGTTGTCGATGTTCTTCATCACGGCCCCTTCCACGAGCTTGGCGAAGTCATCCTTCACCTGCTGCAATCCCGGCTTCTCGTCCTTCATGAGCTGCTGCTTGAAGCCGTCCACAGCCTTGTCTGTGAAGTTGCTCACAGCCAGCAGGAAGTCCTGCAGGGTGTCGTTGAGGGGTGTTCCCGAGGTGAGCACCAGCTCGCCCATCACCACCTGCACATGACCCTTTTCCGACACCACCGGAAGGGTGATGGGGAACTGGTCGTCGTCCGAGGCGGTGAGCACCAGGCGGTACACCTGCGGCACCGAGTCGTTGAACGTCAGTGCGAACCGGCCTTCAGCCACTGTGACGCTGTCCACCTTCAGGGCATTTGCTCCGGTCGTTTCAAGATAGACTTTCCTGCCCTCGTATCCGTCCAGGGTCACACGGCCCGTGAGGCCTTCGGTGGCAGCGGTGCTACCGCCTCCGCCACAGGAGCTGAGCACAACCACGGCGAACAGTACGGACAGGATGCATTTCAATCTCTTCATATTTCTGATACTTGTTTTTTCAAAAAAGGCCGTCCGGCTAAATCGGCTTTAGCTGAACGGCCTTTGTTTATTAACCAATCGTACTCTGGGGTACGGATTAGAATCGGATACCGAGCTTCAACACCGGCATATCAAAGATCTTGATATTGTGGTGAGATGCATTGTACTTGTCGAAACCTTTCGGGCAAATCTGGATGACGTCGTAACGGTATGCGAGCGGCTGGCACTGGAAACCGAGTACGAGGCCCGGAGCAATGCTGTATTCGATACCTGCTACACCGGCTGCCTTCACGCCGAACATCTGGCCGGCACGGCTACCTGATACGTAGACCTGAGTAGGAAGGTTATTGAGGTCGGAAGAACCGTTAAGGTCTTCGCCTTTATTATCTGTCCAATCAAGGCTACCATCACCGTCATTATCAACATAGACTTCGCCAGTATAAGGTTCTGTAGTTTCAACTCTAGCCATCTGGAAGCCTACAGATGCACCCAGATAGGGATGGATTCGAGGATTGCTCACCTTGAAGTAACGGTTTGAACCCACTGACACGAACCAGTTGTTGGTCATCTGCGCATTGATGTATCTCTGTGCAGGGATGATCATGTCCTCAACCATATCTTCGCCTTCCACGTAGTCCTTCTTCGGAGTC
>CALATK010000198.1 GCA_937891805.1 uncultured Fibrobacter sp.
AAGGACATTTCCGGTGAGCCTTTCGCCATGGACCTGGCGAAGGCTCCCCACCTGATGATTGCGGGCCAGACGGGCTCCGGTAAGTCCGTGTGCATTAACGCCCTCATGGCCAGCATGCTTTTCAGCAAGACTCCCGACGAACTCCGCATGATCCTTGTGGATCCGAAGGCGGTGGAACTGAAGATGTACGAGAACATCCCGCACCTGCTTGCCCCTGTGATTACCAAGCCGGAGGTGGCCATACAGGCGCTCCAGTGGCTCTGCTACGAGATGGATCGCCGTACCGAGGTCCTTGCCTCGGCGAAGGTCCGAAACATTGGCGGTTTCAACGCCAAGTTCGAGGCGGGAGAACTCCCGGAAGAGGTTCCTGAAGAGGATCGTGGTCACCGCATGGCCTTTATCGTGGTGATTATCGACGAGATGGCCGACTTGATGATGGTGGCCGGAAAAGAAATCGAGAAGAACGTGAGCCGCCTGGCCGCCAAGGCCCGTGCTGTTGGCATTCACCTGGTGCTTGCCACCCAGCGTCCGTCGGTGAAGGTGATTACCGGTAACATCAAGGCGAACCTGCCTACACGTATCAGCTTCAAGGTGGCCTCTAACGTGGATGCCCGCACGGTGATGGACCACGCCGGCGCCGAAAAACTCCTGGGCCGTGGCGACATGCTTTACAAGGCGGTGAATGCTCCCGACCCGGTGCGCCTGCATGGGGCATTCCTCAGCGACGAAGAAGCGGAAAAGTTGGCCGACGCCTGCTCCAACCAGAATGTGTGCTACCCGCAGCTGGAAACCTTCGAGGTTGCCGAAGAAGGCGGGGAAGGGGAGGACGGCGAAGAAAATGCCGCCATGAGCGAGAAGAAGGACAAGCTGTTGTTCGAGGTGGCCAAGTGGGCTATCGAATGCGGCAACGGCCTTTCTACCTCTGCGGTGCAGCGCCACTTCAGCGTAGGCTACAGCCGCGCAGGCAAGATTGTGGACCAGCTGTTCGGTCTCGGTCTGTGCGCCCGCAGTACAGGCAATTCCAAGCCCCGTGCCATGCTTATCGATATGGACCAGCTCATGCAACTGGAACGCTCCGGAACGTTCCGCTAACCCCTAAATCCTAGTCTCTAGATACTACGCCTCATGAAAGAATTCGCTCCCGCAAAAATCAACTTGTTTCTAGATGTCATTCGCAAGCGCGAAGACGGTTACCACGATCTGGGAACCCTTTTCCAGACTATCGACGTGGGCGACACGGTTTCGGCCACCCTTCGAGACGACGACAAGATTACCCTGGAGTACAACGTTCCTCAGGAATACCCCAAGGAATCGGACCTGGTGTTCAAGGCGGCAGCCCTGATGCAAGAGGCCTACCGTGTACCGAAGGGCGTTGACCTGTATCTGGAAAAGGTGATGCCCTTGGGCGCTGGTCTTGGCGGTGGTTCTGCCGATGCTGCAGCAACCCTCAGGTTGCTGAACCGCCTCTGGAAGTTGGACCTGCCTATGGAGGCCTTGGAGGAACTGGGCGCAAGTCTCGGTGCCGACGTCCCCTTTCTGGTCAGAGGCGGCTCGGCGTTTGCCGAGGGCATCGGCGAAAAGCTTACGCCCATCGAACCGCTCCAGCTGAAAGACGGTCAGCACCTGCTCGTAGCGACCCCGCTGGATGCCGTTCCCACCAAGGACGCCTACGCCGGAGTCCCCAAGTCGGGCCCTGACCGCTGGGAGGCTTACAAGTCGGGTTTCAGGGCTGCGGCCGGTTCTAGTCCTGCAGAAAATTCGGGTTCCGCCATAGATTTCGCCCTGGAAAACGTCTTCAACAGTTTCGAGATTTCGGTATTCCCCAAGCACCCCTTGGTAGAACAGCTGAAGCAACAGATGATTCGCCTTGGGGCGACTTCTGTCCTCATGTCGGGGTCGGGAGCCTCTGTCTTTGGCGTTTTTGGGACCCGGAGCCAGGCGGAATCTGCCCTGGAATCCCTGAAACCCATTTCCAGATATCTCGCCGTGACCCGTTTTTTCCAGGGTTTTTAGGCGAATCCCTTTGAATTTTGGGCGTATTTTCTATATTTGCGCCACCATTGGGGTATCGTCAAGTGGTAAGACAACGGATTTTGATTCCGTTATTCGTTGGTTCGAATCCAGCTACCCCAATGAATTTTTTAACCATTCCAAAATTGGAGAAATACAATGGAACTCACAACGCTCAAGGCTACCTCGAGAGTGCTAGGTGCAAACCGCGAAAACAAGCGTTTGCGTAAGGCTGGTCAGATTCCGGCCGTCTATTATGGTAAGGGTACCGAGGCTTTGAACATCAGCGTCAGCGCTATCGATGTTCGCAAGGTCCTCGCTCCCGGTAAGCGTTACACCCTTCTGGACCTGGAAATTGACGGCAAGGCCGGCAATCCCGCGGTTATCTACAACTACCAGAAGGACGCCATCTCCCAGGCTATCGAACACATCGACTTCCTGAAGATTGACGAAGCTACTCCGGTGAAGGTCCGCGTTCCTGTCAAGCTCTCCGGCCTTCCGGTGGGCGTCAAGACCCAGGGCGGTGTTATGGCTCAGGAAACTCATTACCTGATGCTTTCTGCCAAGCCCACCTGCATTCCCACGGTGCTGAACCTGGACATCTCCGACTTCGAGACCAACGTGACCTTCTACGCCAAGGACTTCAAGCTCCCCGAAGGCGTGACCCTGGCTTCCGTTCCTCGTACGGTGATTTTCTCCATTTCTTCTAAGTCTAAGAAGAAGGACGCCGCTGCCGACGCAGCCGCACCTGCCGCTGAAGCCGCTGCTCCCGCAGCCGCTGCCGCCGCTCCTGCTGCCGAAAGCAAGTAAACGACCGCTCGCGCTAGACTCTGGACATCAAGTACAGGGTTGGCGCTCGCTCCCACCTAAAGGTGGCCATGTACACTAAGGCAACGAATTGCCATGGCAATTCTAGTTGCCAAGTGTCCAAAGGTCGCAACCGCCCCTAGTTAATACTAGGGGCTTTGTTGCTCACAGGTGACCATTTAAAAAAAATTCTCAATGACACCTCTAGCGTTTGCTGGAGGTGTTTTTTTCATTCCACACTCAGCATTACTCACAACTCACAACCCATAACTCACAACCCACAACCCACAACTCATAACTCACAACTCTTTTTCTACATTTTCCCTCATGATTAGCATTACCAAGCTGTTGATGGATGTGCCGAATTACGGCGACACGCTCCGCTATACGCCTCACGCCCACAAGTCCCAGAACGGCGTGGGCGAGGGCCGTGGCCCGGTGGTGGTATGGAACTGCACCAAGACCTGCAACCTGAACTGCGTCCACTGCTACGCCCGTTCCGAGGCCATCAAGTACCAGAACGAACTGACCCACGAAGAAGGCCTTGCCCTCATCGACCAGCTTGCCGATTTCAACGTTCCCGTCATCTTGTTCAGCGGTGGCGAACCTCTGTTGCGGCCGGACTTCTTTGAACTGGCGAATTATGCCGCCGGCAAGGGAATCCGCCCAACCATCAGCACCAACGGCACCCGCATAGACGAAGACACCGCAAAGCGCCTGAAGGACATGGGCGTAGGGTACGTGGGCATCAGCCTGGACGGTTGCGAAGCTACCCACGACAAGTTCCGCGGTAAGCCGGGAGCATACCAGATGGCGCTCCGGGGCATCCGCAACTGCGTGGCCACGGGGCAAAAGGTAGGACTTCGCTTTACCATCACCCGTGACAATTTCCAGGACCTGGATTCCATCTTCGATTTGCTGGAACAAGAAAATATTGACCGGGTGTGCTTCTACCACCTGGTCTACAGCGGTCGTGGCTCTGCTATGGTGGAGCGGGACCTGAGCCACGAAGAGAGCCGTCAGGTCATGGACCTGATTATCAGGCGTACCCTGGATTTCAAGGCCCGGGGCATCAACAAGGAAATCCTCACCGTAGATAACCATGCCGACGCCGTCTACCTGTACCTCAAGATGAGGGAAAAGGACCCCGCCCTCGGGGAGCGCGTGCTGAAACTCATCCAGAGCAACGGCGGGAACCGTAGCGGCATGGCCTTCGGAAACATCGACAGTGTAGGGAATGTCCACCCCGACCAGTTCACCCAGTACATCTCCCTGGGGAACGTGCGGGAACGCCCCTTCGGTGAAATCTGGACCGACCTGAGCAACCCCATTATGGCGGGCCTCAAGGACCGCAAACCCCTTTTGAAGGGCCGCTGCCCCAAGTGCGCCTACCTGAACCTGTGCAACGGCAACTTCCGCACCCGCGCCGAGGCCGTGACCGGCGACTTCTGGGCCGAAGACCCTGCCTGCTACCTGACGGACGAAGAGATTGGGGTTAGGGTCTAGGGATTAGGATCTAGGGGCTAGGGTCTAGAATTTAGGGACTAGGGAAAAGAACCTTTTTTCATAATAATTATTGGCTTTTTCCCTTGGGATAAAGTATATTCTATACCATGAATGGTGAAGAATTGAAAATTTCCGAAAAGATTAAGGGCTATCTCGGCTCCCATGGCTATGCTGACGATTTTTCTGTAGAATCTATTGCAGGGGCTGGTTCGGGCCGCCGCTACTACCGAATTTCTTCCGGGGAGCGTTCCTCCGTGCTGCAGGTGTCCGCCGAAGTAAACGACGATTTCAAAAAGTTCGTGGAATATTCCCAGGTGTTCAAGGCAGAAGGCCTTCCGGTACCGAAGCTCTTCTGCGTAGATGAAAGTTCCGCCCAGATTCTGCAAGAGGATTTGGGAAACCGTCGCCTTCTGGACGATGTGTCTCCCGACAAGCCCCAGTCCGGCAGTGTCCGCATTCTCTACCCCGAGGTAATAGAGGCCTTGATTCACTGGCAGAACGCGTCCCAGTCCCTGTTCAGTTCCCACACGGACCTGTGGCTTCGCCGCTTTGACTTTGCCGCCCTCAAGTGGGAAACGGATTACTTCACCGACAATTACCTGAAGGCCCACTGCGGAATTGACGACATTCCTGATTATGTTCGTAATTTCTATTCCCTCCTGGCGGTTTCCGTAGATGCCCAGACCAAGGTGCTGATGCACCGGGATTTCCAGAGCCAGAACATCATGATCCGCCCCAACTCCGAAATCGTGTTCGTGGATTACCAGGGGGCGCGTCGCGGCTCCTTGTTCTACGATATTGCGTCCCTCCTTTGGGACCCCTACGTGGGTCTGCCGTTGGACATGGTGAAGGACTTCTTTGAATACTGGCGGTTCCAGTACAAGGGCGCAAAGATTTACACCAAGGAAGATGCCTGGGCAAGCTTTATCCATGCAAGCCTCCAGCGCGTGATGCAAGCCCTGGGTGCCTATTGCTTCCTATCCAAGACCAAGGGTATCCAGAAGTTCGAGCAATATATTGAGCCTGGCAAGAAACAGCTGCGCTCTGTTTTCTCGGAATTCCGGAACATAGTCAAGGCCACGGATTCCCAGGTGTTCTCCTTCATGGAGCGCGTTCTCCTTTGAGTTCACTGATCCCCGCTTATACGCAAGTCTACAAGGAACCGGTTGCTTTTCAGAAAGCTCTGGGTTTTGCCTTTGAGGGCCTTGTGAATGCGGGCGTTCCCTTTGATGCCCTGTCCGCCTGGAAGGCCGTCGAAAAGCGGATAGGGGATGGAATCTACATGGGGTCTGGCCTTCTGTTGCCCCATACGAGAATTTCTGGGCTTGAATCGCCCCTGATGGCATTTGCCGTCGCTCCCGAAATCCAGGGCGTTTCTACTCCCCGCGGAGAAACGGCACAGTTCCTGTGCCTGCTCTTGTCCTCGGCGGAATCGGCTACAGCCCATACGGTTGCCATTGCCGGAGTGGCGAAACTCTTGCTTGACCCGGAGTGGAAAACGAAGGCTCTTGCCTGTGCCGATGGGGCCGCCCTGAAAGAATTGTTTTAGGGCAAATTTTTGTCAAGACATCCCTGAAAAAAAATATGTTGATAACTTGTGAAAACCATAGGGATGTGGTTTTGATTATCAAGGGTGTAAAAAGGGTGTTTTTCGGAGAGAAACGGACATAGACGGGGCATAACAAAAAATTGCCCTTTTTAAGCGGAAAACGGCGGTTTTCGAAAAAATTTCAGCGAAAAATCTCTTTTTCGTATGTTTTATTTAATTTTGGTGAACGATTTTGTTTGACCCTCTTTTTGTGTTTGGAAAACTGTGGATAACATTGCTTATTTATTAGATGAGAACAGCTCCCCCTGGGCGCGGGCCATGGCCCTTGTCCGCGAGGAATGCTCCGAGTTTGGTGCCGCTTTTTTTGATGCCGTTGGTTTTGATGGATTTTGTGAAGGCTATGTCTGTTTGACGGTTCCCGATAGCTTCAGGGAGACTTGGCTCAACAGTCATTACGGTGCCCTGCTCCGCAAGACTTTTGCCTCTGTATACGGTAGCGACTTTGTGGATTACAAGGTCCGCGTGTTGAATGAAACCCCTGCCGATGCTGCCCCCTCGGCCACGGCGGTCCAGATATCCAAAGAGGTGGAGCGCCGTATCCTCGCCTCTAAGGCTCGAGCATCTGCACAGCAGCCTGCTAAGAAACCAAAAGAAAATCTTAATTTGTACGAAAAGTACACCTTTGACAATTTTGTCGAGGGGGAATGCAATTTTACGGCCCTCAAAGCCTGTCAGACCATAGTGGAGCATCCAGGTGATGCGGCCATGAATTTGCTTCTGGTTTACGGGGCTCCGGGCCTTGGCAAGACCCACCTGCTCCAGTCCATTGCTGCAAGCCTTCAGAAGACTCGTCCGGAACTTAGAATCCTTTACCGTCAGGCTTATGATTTTTTGCGGGATTATTCGGCCATAGGCGATGCCGCCAAGATTAAGGATTGGGGAAAAGTAAACGAGCTCAAGCAAAAATTTTCGGACATTTACGAGCATTGCGATGTTCTCTTGTTGGACGATATCCAGCTTCTGAAGAACGGCCTCAAGAGTCAGGAACGCCTGTCCATGCTCATCAAGTATATGAGCCGCATGGGCCGTCAGGTGGTGCTCAGCTGCGACTGCCATCCGTCCAAGTTCAAGAAGCTTTCGGCAGGCGAAAAGCCCGAGAAGAATTCCCTGTCTCACGAACTGACGGCAGACCTGCTGAACCCGCTGGAAAACTGCGTGGGCGTAGGGCTTGCAGAGCCGGACTTCAACACCCGTATGGCCCTTATCCGCAAGATGTCCGAAGGTATCCCCTTTGTAGAGTCCGACCGTGAAGAGATTTGCCGTTACCTGGCTATCCAGCCCAGGGCGAATGTTCGCATTATCGAAGGTCTCATGAACTGGCTTCGGGCCATGCATGTGCTCAACAACGTGGAGCTGAACCTCGCCAACGTGAAGCGGATGCATTCGGTGCCCAAGTCCGGTGCGTCATCTGTCCTTACGGTGGATAACATTCTGGAATCCGTTGCCGCCGAGTTTTCTGTCGAGCCTCGGGTGCTCTGCTCCAAGCGGCAAGACGCAGGAGCGTCTATTCCGCGGAAGGTGGCCATGTACCTGTGCCGGGAGCTTACGACGGAATCCCTCAAGAACATCGGTGAAGCCTTCCATAGGGATTATTCTACGGTGATTTCGTCCATCAATTCTATCGTGGAACAGCTCTCCAAGGATGCAGGCCTCAAACGTCGCGTCGAGGACATCCGTTACCTGCTGGAAAGCTGATTTTTGCCGATTTTGGCCTTTTTTCGGCTTGTTTTAAGGGAGCTTCGCCCTCCCTTTTTTGTTTAGTGTTTATCTTTATGCAAAAAGCGAGGTTTTTATGAAGAAGTCTTTTTTATTGGCTGGCGGTTTTGCCTTGGCCCTTTTCTTCGCTGCCTGTGGCGATGACAGCAGTTCCGGTAACAACGTGGACCAGGAAACGGATGAATCCTCTTCTAGCGTAGAGGATTCTACGGATGTGTCTTCGTCTTCTGCGGAATACAAGGACCCGAGTTGGCCCGAAGGGGCGAGGGCAGCAACCCTGGATGACCTTAAAAAGTACTACCTCGTAAAAATCAAGGGCGAAACATTCCACTTGGGCACCGGCTCCAAGAACGGTATGTTCTCCCTCTGGGGAATCGATGAGTCCAACGGCAATCCGCACCTGGCTTTGTTGTTGATTATGTCTGATTTCAAGGATGGCATTATCAAGATGAATTCGTCCAACACCATGGATCCCCTGGTCTTGGACGAAAAAATCGCCACCAACAAGATCCTGAAGGATATCATGAAGTCCTCGAAGGATATGGAACTGTCGTTTATCGTGAACGGCGACAAGCTGATGTATCGTGTGGATAAGGGTGATTTTGCCGAGGCTGAGGTGGAACAGTTGAAGGCTGACCAGTCTTTGGTCACCGATGCCGCAAACTTTGAGAAAAAGCGCCTGGCTTGCACAGTTGCTGGCAACGATACGACTCAGGTCTATAGTTTCTACAAGGGCCGTTACATTATGGAACGTGTCGTAGGCAAGGATACGGTGTCCTGGAATGCCGGCTATGTGGATACCTACAGGGGCTACACCTTCTTTGTGTCCAAATTTGCCACCGGTGCAGACCTGGCCATGATGACCCGCCAGGTTACGGCGTCCATGGATTCGATCCGTGGTAATTCCAAGTGCGTCAAGTCCGATTTCAAGTACTCCGACGTGGACGTGGCCTCTTTGAAGGGAGACTGGGCTGCCTTGGACAAGTCTACCAACACGGATTGGGAATTCAACTTGAAGGCCCCTATGCAGTACACCCTGGTTGCTAATGCCGGCATGAACGAGAACAAGTCTGGAGCCTGGGATGTTTATGGTGACGTGCTGCTCCTGAAGGTTGAAAAGATGCTTAAGGCCGACGAACGCAAGTGCGCTAGCGCCATTAAGGGAAATGTGACAGGCATCTCCGAAAAGGGCTTCACCTACAATCATTCGGACAAGTGCTCTCCTGCAATGCCTAAGGCGTGGGAAGTGCCTGTTTACGAAGAATAAGACACGATAGTTGATGTTCTTGAAAAACATTAAACGGTCTTTCATTGGGGTTGCGCTGTTGTCGGCAACCGTCGGTGTGGTGTGGGCTGCATCTCCTGTGCTCGGGCCCGACCGCCACAGCAACTTGAAGATGCTGGAAACGGCACCGCTCCTGTTCGAGTACCACCGCTTGACCACGGGGGACATGCCCCAGTCTTTTGCGTATCCCCGCCGGGATACGACATTCCAGAAGAACTTCGTGAAGACGGAACGCAACGCCCTGCTGTATTACGATAATGCTTGCGGTGCGATGATTTCTGGACATTTGGGTACTGATTCTGCGGCGTACTTGGATTCTTGTCGTGCTCGTGCCCCCCGTATAGCGCTAGCCACCAGCGTGGTGGGCGGTATCGACTATCGTGGGGGAGAATCCCTTGGCGATACTATTTGGCCTGGAATTGACGGCGGCATATACATGCGTGGATATGCGGACTCCGTGGACTTTGTGCTGGACGCTCGCATCTATGACGAGTCCCACACGGCGGCAACGCCAAAGTCTTTTGACCGGGAGTTTGTAGAGGTCCAGAAAGAAGAAAATAATTCAGGCGTGGAGTATGCGAGCTACGCCCGCTACCGCACTCATTTCGGATTCAATTACGATTGGCTGCGCGTTGATTTGGGCCGTGACGTGATGCACTGGGGACCCGGTTATTATAACAACCTGACGCTGAACCAGTTTGCCCTCCCGTACAACATGCTTGCCATGGACATGCGGTTTGGCCCCTTGCGCGTTATCAGCTTTTATGCGGACTTGCGTGTTTACAACAACAGCATGAGTATGAAAAACAAGGACGATACGCGAAACCTGTTCGGCCATCGTTACGAACTGGCCGTAGGGGATGCCACCATCGGCATCAGCGAACTGACGGTGCTTTACGACAACATGAAACCCTGGCTCTTTGTGCCGACGGCGCCCTTGTTTATGGAAAAGGGAAACTATTCCGAAAACAGCAACAACGGCGCTCTGGCTTTTGACTTGAACTATCGCCTGTTCCAGTTCATGCGTGTCTATACGGAATTTTTCTTGGATGACATGGAAAGCCCGGTGAGCCTGGTCAAAAATGATAACATCGAGGCCAAGTGGGCCTGGATGGCAGGCTTGCAGGCGGGTCACGACTTTTATTTCAAGGGCCATAAGCTTGAATTGGGAACCATTGCGGAATACGCCCGCATAGAGCCCTATGTGTATGGACACTTCGAAAAGAATACGGCCCAGATGGCCCACCTGGGTTACCCTCTCGGGAACCAGGCCGGCCCCAACAGCCGCACGGTAGATTGGAGCGTCTTTGCCCGCTTGGATAATCACATCTTTGCAGGAATCCGGAACACCTGGTTCTGGAAGGGCACGGACTACGGCAGCGCCATAAACGATACTACTCCTCTTCACAACCACATGAAGATCCACAAGAAGTATCTGGACGGTGCGGAAATGCTTTACTCCCTGACGCCTGCGCTGAGCTACGAAGGACAGTTCGTGAGCTTCCTTGGCGAAGTGACATTGTTCGACGACAAGAAGGTTTACCTGAGGGCCGGGTTCAAGTGGTAATTAGAGGTTAGGGGCTAGGATCTAGGATTTAGGGTCTAGTGATATTGTATGAAGAAGCCTGAATTGCTTGCACCGGCGGGGGATCTCTCCCGCATGAAATACGCATTGGCCTACGGGGCCGATGCTGTATATGCAGGCCAGCCCGCTTTTTCTTTGCGGGCTCGCGAAAACGGTTTCAAGAATCTGGACGACCTGGCAGAGGGGGTTGCCTACGTTCACGGCCAGGGAAAAAAGTTCTACTTGACCAGTAACGTGATTCCCCGGAACACCAAGGTGGAACCATTCCAGAAGGCTCTGCTTGCCGCACTGGAATTGAAACCGGACGCCTTGATTGTGGCAGATCCCGGTTTCGTAGGCTGGCTTCGCAAAGTTTCTCCTCAGACCGAAGTTCATTTGTCTGTGCAGGCCAACACCACCAACTATTTGACTGCCTCATTCTGGAAAGACCTGGGGGTTCGCCGCATTATCTTGAGTCGTGAACTTCGGTTGTCCGAAATCCTTGAAATCAAGGACCGGGTCCCTGACCTGGAGTTGGAGGTCTTTGTCCACGGGGCGGTGTGCATGGCCATGTCGGGCCGTTGCATGCTTTCGAACTGGGTGACCAGGCGAGATGCCAACCAGGGCGCTTGTGACAACAGCTGCCGCATGCCTTACCGGCTCTACGCCAACGAAGGCCCGCAGTGCGAAGGCTATAAGGAACACGAGGGTGAATTTTTCTTACAGCGGACCGACCGGCCGGAACTCCAGCCGGTGGCCCTGGACGAAGATACCTGGGGAACCTACTTCATGAGCAGTCGGGACCTGTGCGCCTTGGATGTTGTGCCCGAGCTGGTTCGCGCAGGTCTGGATTCCTTCAAGATCGAGGGTCGCACCCGTTCTGTTTATTATTTGAGCCAGGTGGTTCGCGCCTACCGCATGGCCATCGATGCTTCTGTTAATGCTCTGGAATCGAACGGTTCTTCGTCTGCAGATTTGAAGGATGCCCGTCATGCACTGGATTTTGTGGATGGTCGCGGGTTCATGCCTGGATTTTTGAAGGGGCCCTTGCCCCAGAACTACGAGTCCACCCACGTAGATGCCCCGTCGGGTTGTGTCTGTGCCCAGATTTTGGACTACGACGCCCAGAGCCGTTCTTTCCGCGTGAATGTGAAGAATCAGTTTTCTATGGACGACTCCTTGGAGTTTATGACTCCCGAAGGAATGTCCCTTTGTAAAATCTCGTCGTTGAAGAATTTCAGGGGCGAAGACGCCGACCGGCTGAATCCCGGCACAGAAGGAAGGGTCTTTATACAAGATAGTGGGGACTTTTCTCTGAAAAATGTAAAATTTGGCTTTTTTGTTAAGCGGACGTGCCCAAATTCCGGTACAAATACATAAATTGTTGCCATGGCTGTAGACGAAGCTACAAAGAAACAAGATGCGCTAGAGCTCTATCAGATAGACGATAAAGCTATTGTGCCCTTTTTTAAGGCCCATCTTGACGAATTGCAGAAATTTCTACAGGTACACAAAGGCGAAAACCTTTCCCTGTTGGTCAAGCTCAAACAGTTTATCCGGACTTACCGTTTGCCTTTCAACATGCAGCGATATATGGAGGTTCAGAGAACCTACATTCAGCAGAGCCTGCAGAGCCAGATACAGGACCGTCAGGCGGCGGTGAGCCACTGGATTCAAGAACACGCTTGCAGGCACCGTAACCGTATGATACAGCTCCAGTGCCTCTATTTGGAACGAATCAAGGACAAACTGATTCCCGAAGTTCAGGCTATGCTGGAGCGCAAGCTTGAAAAACTCCAGGGCCCCGATGGCGTAAAACGATAAATTGGTCTTTTCGAATTAAAGGCTGCTAGCCGCTGAATCCGATTTCTCTGCCGCCTTATTCATTGCTTTTGTTGATCCTTCTACAGCCTTGACGGCTGCGTCCTTGGCCGCCTTCTTTGCATTTTCAACTGCCTTTTCGGCTTCTTTCTCGGCGGCTTCCTTGGCGGCATCTACGGCGGAGTCCGCCATTTCGGTGGCTTTCTTTTCGGCCATGTCGATGATATCTACCTCTTCAGAGGAGATTCCCATAGTCTCTAGGCTCCACCTATAGGCGCTGTACGAAAGTGCATTGTTGCGGGCGTCCCTGAGTCCGCCCGAGGCGGGAATCAGGTGGATGATGGTCAGGAACAGGAAACAGAGTATTAGGGCTTTTACAACGCCGAGCCCTGCACCGAGAATTCTGTTCACGCCGCTGATGGCGGAATCCTTGACGATGTTGTGCAGAAAATGCCCGATGAACGAGAAAAGCAAGAAGGGAACCAGGAATCCGACGCAGACGCAGATGATTTTTACGGTCAGTCCGTCAATTTCCAAGTTTGTGGCGATAAAATTCCCGATGACATCCGTGGCAAAATAGGCTCCCAGCAGGCCTGCTACCCAGGCAACCAGTTTAAAGATGCTCTTCAGAAGACCATGCCACAGCCCAAGCAGGGCGAATATCGCGATGATGACACAGCAGACAATATCAATCCAGACCATTTATAAATCTCGACTTATAGGAAATGAACAAGTATCCAGAGGGTTGCTACTACGATTGCTCCCAGGATGGTTCCTGCAATAAAGAATTTCTTAGACCTGTCGGGGACGATTTGCGGCTCTACCAGGGATTCCTTGCCGTTGAGGGTGGCAAGGACCCATTCGGCCAGGTACGGTTCCATGTGCCTGGGGTAACCCTTCATGATTTTGGACAAGTCGTCTGCGGCATCTGCGGCAGAGAGGTAACGCTTTGAGGGGTTTTTGGCCAAGAGTTTGAGGATGACCTTTATCAGTGCCTTGGGAGTCCCCTTGGGGAAAGCTTCTGCCTTGATGCGGAGTTTCTGGATGCGCTTGAAGGTCTTGGAGAGGTTCTCGCCTCGGAAAACGTTTTCGCCCAGGAGCATTTCGGCCCCGATGATACCCATGCTGAACAGGTCCGAAAGGGGAGTGGCGTCTTCGTTCAGGGTCTGTTCAGGACTCATGTAGGCGCCGGTCCCGATTTGGGAACCTGCAACCGTGAGCGTCAGGTCGTCCTCGTTCTCTTTTTCGGTGTGGGCGACGCCAAAGTCCAGCAGGCGGATACGACCGTCCTTGTCGATCATCAGGTTTGCAGGCTTCAGGTCCCTGTGGACAATGCCGTAGCGGTGCACCTCGCTTAAGGCTGTGAGAATCTCGTACAAGATGGAAAGCACCACCCAGAGAGGGGGTTGCTTGCAGCAGTCCAAAAGTTCCCGTAGGCTCTTGCCCTCTACGAATTCCATAGACAGCGAAAGCTGGCCGTCGCTCTCCTTCCAGAGGGCGTAAGGCTGGATGATGGCCGGGTGATTCAGGTGGGCGAGAATTTTCGCTTCCCGCTCGAAACGCAAAATGAAATCGTCCTGGTTCAACAGGACCTGGCGCATCTGCTTGACCACCACCATGCGGTCAAGAGACGGGTCGTGGCAGAGCCACACGTTTCCCATGGCGCCGTGGCCCAGCATTTGTGTGGGCGTGTAGCCACCGATTTTCTTGGGGAGTTTAGTCTTCGCTTCGGCCATGGTCCTAAAGATAATATAAGTTCATGAGAATATGTAAAATAAGTAACGAGTTATCAGTCTTCAGTACAAAATTTGGCGCCAAAGGCTCGACTATAAGAACTCACAACTCATTACTCACAACTCACCACTCAAAACTTACTTCTTGTCGCTCAGGTAAATGCTCTGGTGCTTGGTTTTGGGGCTTGGGTTCGGGTAGTCCAGAATGTAGTGCAACCCGCGGGATTCGTGCCTGCGGAGAGCTGCGATGAGGATCATCTTCGATACCTGAAGGGCGTTCTGGAATTCCAAGAAATGGATGTTCTCCGTTTCCTTGTTCTTGATGGCAGCCTGCAGGTCGGCTTCCAGTTCTTCGATGACTTTCAGCCCCTGGTTCAGACCAGCTACCGTGCGGACGATTCCGCAGTGGGTCCACATCATGTCTTGCAGAATCTTGCGGCGTTTTTTCCAGTAGGGAGCCTTCGCGAAACTGATGAACTGCTTTTTGCCCTTGGGCGGTACAGTCACCTTGCTTTTCAGAAGACCGCTTTTCTGGATGTCATCGACGGCCCGGAGCGCAAAGACCACGCTTTCCAGCAGGGAGTTGGAGGCGAGCCTGTTTGCCCCGTGGACGCCCGTGGCGGCGACTTCGCCGCAGGCGTACAGGCCCTTGATTTCGGTACGGGACCAGGTGTCCACCAGTACGCCTCCGCACATATAATGTGCCGCGGGCACCACGGGAATCCATTCCTTGGTGATGTCGATGCCAGCCTCCAGGCACTTGGCGTAGATGTTCGGGAAATGGCTCTTGATGTCCTTGGGCGTGCGGCCGCTCAGGTCGATGTACATGTGGGGCTTGCCCAGGCGCTGCATCTCGCTGTGGATGGCCCGGGCCACGATGTCGCGGGGTGCGAGAGAATGGAGAGGGTGCACCTGGTTCATGAACTCTTCGCCCTTGTCGTTCTTCAGGATTCCGCCGAACCCTCGGACCGCTTCCGAGATCAGGAACGGCTTCTTTAGGCTGGGCGCATAAAGGCTTGTGGGGTGGAACTGCATGAACTCGATGTCTTGCAGGGCGGCTCCAGCCCGGGCGGCAATGGCCATGCCGTCACCGCAGCTGTCCGGCGGGCAGACGGTGTACTGCCAAATGCGGCCTGCGCCGCCTGTAGAAAGTACGGTGGCCTTGGCGTAAATCTTTTCGATTTCTCCGGTTTTCTGGTGGATGATTTCGGCACCGATGCACTGTTTGGCCTTGCCCGTGCCTTTGCAAATCAAGTCCTTGATGTAGCAGTTTTCCAGGTAGTCGATGTTCTTCTGCTTGTGGAGCTCGGCCAAGAGGGCACGCATAATCTCCTTGCCGGTAAGGTCTGCGGCATGCAATATGCGGTGGTGGCTGTGACCACCTTCCAGGTGCAGGTCGAACTGGGTCTTGTCCGTGGGGTTCGGGGTAAAGAGCACGCCCCATTTCACCAGCTGCTTGATGGTGGCAGGCCCGCTCTTGGTGAGAATATTCACGGGTTCTTTTTTGCAGAGGCCGGCACCCGCTTCCAGGGTGTCCGCGATATGGAATTCGAACTTGTCCGTCTTTTCGGTGACGGTGGCGATGCCCCCCTGGGCGTAGTTGGAGGAACCGTCGGGCTTTGCTCCCTTGGTGAGGATAACTACGGAAAGGCCCTTTTCGGCGGCATGCAGGGCGGCGGAAAGGCCCGAAATCCCTGCTCCAAGTACTAGAATGTCGTACATCTGAACTCCATGACGAAACGCCCCCGATTTTGGGGGATAGACAATAGATAGCAATTTTGGGGCTATACGGCTATATTTGTACATTTTTTAACAGAAACCCGTGTTTTTTTGCTAAATTTTCGCCCGTCAAAATTATTTATGGAGTCATCTCTATGTTAACGTGGATTAATGAAAAGGCCAAGTGGGTCATTGTCATTTTTGCTGCCGGTATTGTCGTGGGCCTTCTGGCCATGGACCGCGTGCCCAACACGAATCAGAGCTATCCGGTGGCTATCGTGAATGACCACAAGGTCTCCTATGGTGAATTCGACACCCGCATCAAGAGAATCGTGCAGAACCAGTACCAGGGCCAGCATCTCGAAGACGAACAGTATGCCCAGCTCCGTTCCGAAGTGTTCCGCTCCTTTGTGCGCCAGGTTATGATGGAAGGCATCTACGAAGACGCCGAGCTGCGTGCTTCTGTGGCCGAACTCAAGAGCGAATTCAAGAACAATCCCGATGCCATCCGCGCCCGTCTGGTGCAAGAGGCCCAGAGCCGTCTGTATGCCATCCAGCAGCAGGCTACCTCCCAAGAAGACCTGATGCAGCGTTCCCAGGCCTACATCGCCTCTCTTCCCAAGTTCCTGGTGGACACCAACTTCAACAAGGCCGAATTCGACGCCTGGCTCGAGACTCCCCAGGCTTTCCAGTGGGGCGTGATGCTCCAGTTCGAAGAAGACCTGAAGAACGCCACCATTCCTTCCCGTCAACTGCAGGTGCTGGTCGGGGCTTCGGTGCACCCCACCTCTCTTGAATCCAAGTGGAACGTGGACCGCCGCATGACGGATTACGATATGGACGTGGCCTACGTCAATGCAAACGACTTTGCCGTAGAAGAAGCCACTATCGACAGCGCCATGGTCAAGGGCTATTTCAACGCCCATGTAGACAGCTTCTTTGTAGAAAAGGACGAGGTCCTCTTTGATTACGTGAAGCTCCCGGTGGCCGCTACCGACGCCGATGATGAACGCATCCGCGAATACGCCATGACGCTTTACTACCAGCTTTCCGACACGTCTTCTACAGCCAACTTCGAAGACATGGCCCGCATTTCTTCCGAAGATCCGGGCAGCGCCGAAAACGGCGGCATGCTCTCCCAAGAAGCCGGTCACGGCGCCTTTGTCGAGGAATTCGAGAAGGCCGCCCTTGCTCTGGATTCCGGCGCTATTTCTGAACCGGTCAAGACCCGCTTCGGCTACCACATCATCAAGAGCTACGGCAAGACTACTGACTCTACCGGTGCAGTCTCTGCCAAGGTGGGCCATATCCTCCTGGTGGTGAACGCCTCTTCCGAAACTGTAGATAGTCTCGAAAATGTTCTCTCCGGAATCAAGACCGACATGGCCGCCGGCAAGTCTTTTGCCGATGCTGCCAAGGCTCGTAACCTTGCGGTGGAACGCTCCGAATGGGTTGGCCCCGGCGACAACATTGCCGTCCTCGGCTACCTGAAGGGACTGACCTCCTTTGCCTGGCCCAACGAAAACCTTTCTGAAGACATGGGCGATGTCTCTCCGGTTCTCAAGAACAACCAGTGGGTTGTGGTGGCCACCAAGGCCAAGGAACTCAAGGCCGGCGAACGTGACGTGAGCGTTTACTATGACGCAATCAAGAAGAACCTGCTCAAGAAGAAGAGCGCTGCCGCTGCAGCCGCCTACCTGACCTCTATGGCCGACAAGGTGAAGGCCTGGGCTCCGGCTGATTCTGCCGCCGACTCTACGGCTGTAAGTGCTCCTGCCGAAATCGAAAAGGTAAAGATTGAATCCAAGAGCGCTTCTGTGGAAGGATTTATTCCGGGCTTCGGCTATGCCAACCCGAATGTGGCCAAGGTGCTCAAGAACCAGAAAGAAGGCGAATGGGGCCCTGTGGTGGAAACCGACAACGGTGCCGTGATGATCAAGGTCAAGTCCAAGAAGGCTGTGGACCGGGCCGCTCTCGAAACCGCCATCAAGGACGATAAGGACAACGCCGCCCGCTTCACTTCTATGACGGCCTTCAGCCAGTACGTGGGTGACCTGGAAAAGGCAACGCCTGTGGTGAACAACCTGGACCTGTTCTACAAGGACTAGTTGCGCAGCGTTGTTAAGCCCGAACAAATTTTGCCACCTGCAGATGCGGGTGGCTTTTTCTTTGTGCCGCTTTTTTTCGGAAAAAAGAAAACCGACACACCTTTGTGATGCGTCGGCTTTTTTTATACCCCCAAGCGGACTCGAACCGCTGTTGCGGGAATGAGAATCCCGAGTCCTGGGCCACTAGACGATGGGGGCGAGCGAACCAAATATATAAAAATCCGCCCAGATTTAAAGGCTCCGGGCGGAATCTTTTTGAGATTTTTTAGAAAGTCCTGCTAGACCATGGCGGCGCTGAAATCCGCCTTGGTGCAGAGGGTTTCCTTTCCTTCGGCATCGACGGTATAGAGCTCGCCGCTGTACTTGAAAATGCCGTGGCGGGCCATGACCAGCTTGGCCTTCAAAACGATTTCGGCAGGGGGGATTACCGGTGCGCGGAAACGGCAGTTTTCTACGCCCATAAAGGCGGGACGCTTGCCCGTAGTTTCCGCTTCGCGGCCGATCATGGTCAAGAGCGTTGCCGCCTGGGCCATGGATTCAATCTGGATGACGCCGGGGAGCACGGGGTTTCCGGGGAAATGCCCCTTCAGAAATCCTTCTTCGCCGGTCAGGTGCCACTTGCCTACGATTTCCATGTTTTCGGCGTCGAGGCTGAGGATTTCGTCAACGAAGGCGAAGGGCGCCTTTTGCGGCAAGATACCGTGGACTGTGTCGGCCTCGTAGAGGATTCCGTCTTTGTTTGATTTGGGTAATGATTCGAGTAGGGACATTTTTTCTCCGTAATATGCGGGCGAATGGTTAAAGTTTCAGTGTGCTGAGGCGCGTGTGTTCCACAGCATCAAACTCTTCCTGAATTTCCTTGCTGGGGGCCTTGGTGCAGAGGCTCACGATCACGATGGTCGCAAAGCTAAGCACGAAGCCGGGAACGAGTTCGTAAATTTGGAAAATTTCGGCAGGGAAGCTGGAGAGGTAGAACTTCCACACGAAGGTGGTAATACCGCCCACCAGCATGCCGGCGATGGCGCCGGGGAGGGTGGTACGCTTCCAGAAGAGAGCGAGGAGCATAATCGGGCCAAAGGTGGCGCCAAATCCACCCCAAGCGAAGCTCACCAGGCTCATGACCACATCCAAGAAACTCTTGCCGTGCTTCACTCCGTCGGCACTGGGAGCGCCCTGCATGGCCACGATGACGGCGATAACGGTGATAAGCACCACCACGCCACGGCTGACCCACATGACTTCCTTATTAGAAGCATTCTTGCGGAACAGGTGCTTGTAAAGGTCGTTACTGAAAGCGGAAGCGGAAACAAGCAGCTGGGAATCAGCGGTACTCATGATGGCGGCGAGTATTGCGGCCATCAAGATGGCGGCAATGGCCGGGTGGCAAAGAACCTGGCACAAAATCAAGAAGATGCGTTCAGGGTCGTCCACCTTGATGCCGTGGGCTTCTACATAGTAGCGGCCAAGGAGGGCGATCATGATGACGGCACCCAGGCAGATGGTGACCCAAGTCATGGCAATACGGCGGGAATGCTTGATTTCTTCGGCTTCCTTGATGCTCATGAAACGAACCAGAATATGGGGCATGCCAAAGTAGCCGAGGCCCCAGGCCAGGCTAGAAATCAGGGCGATAAGGCCGATGGACTTGCCGGTGGTGGCGTTGGTGAATAGGTTCATCAGATAGGGGTTTTGGGCGTTCACCGCGTCCATGGTGGAGGCAAATCCGCCAGAGCCGCTCATGATAATCAGGGGGATGGCGACCACAGCCACAAGCATCATCATGGCCTGGATAAAGTCGGTCCAGCACACGGCAAAGAAGCCGCCCATGAAGGTGTAGCTCACCACGACTACGGCCCCAAGAATCAGGCCCGTGGTGTAGTTCATACCGAAGATGGTACCGAACAGTTTAGCGCTGGCCACAAAGCCCGATACCGTATAGAACAAGAAGAAGGCAAGGATAAAGATAGAGGCAATCACGCGGATGATGCCCTTGTTGTCGCGGAAACGGTTGGAGAAAAAGTCGGGGAGGGTGATGGAGTCGCCGCAGAAGTGGCTGTACTTGCGGAGACGCTTGCCTACGATTTTCCAGTTGAAATAGGTGCCGATGACAAGGCCGATACCGATCCATGCTTCGGAGAACCCGCTCACGAACACGGCACCGGGGAGCCCCATCAGGAGCCAGCCACTCATGTCGGAGGCCTGGGCGGACATGGCCACCACCCACTTGTTCATACCACGGTTGCCCAGGTAGTAGGCGTTCAGGCTGTTGGCTTTCTTGGAAAAGTAAAAACCGATGCCGAGCATCATCAACAGGTACAGGATAAAAACGGTAATGACCATTTGAAGTCGTACTCCTTTTGTTTTCTTCAAAATTAAAAATTTTCGCCGAATTCTTTATTTATATTCTGGTCAAATTGGAAAAATGCCGATGAAATATGGTGAAATTGTCCAGGGCGAGTTCTTGGAGCGGCCGAACCGCTTTATCGCCCACGTGAAAATAGACGGCAAAAAGACGGTGGTCCACGTGAAGAACACGGGACGCTGTCGTGAACTGTTGCAGCCCGGCGTGAAAGTCTTTCTGGAAAAGTCAAAAAATCCGGAACGCAAGACGCCCTTCGACCTGGTGACGGTGGAAAAGGTCACTCCCCGCGGGAAAATCCTGGTGAACATGGACAGCCAGGCCCCTAACAAGGTGGCCGCCGAATGGATTCGTTCCAACCGGGAGCGTTTTCCGGAGATTACCTTCCTAAAGCCGGAATACACCTTCGGGAATTCCCGCTTCGACTTTTATATCGAATATCGGGGAGCGGGGAAGACCAGGGCGCAGAAAGCGCGGCTCCACAAGATGTTCCTGGAAGTGAAGGGTGTGACTCTGGAATACGACGGTTCTGCCTCTTTCCCCGACGCTCCGACGGAGCGGGGCGTCAAGCACCTGCGGGAATTGACCCGCATTCTTGGGACCCGAACATCTGCAGACGACGGAACACCTTACGAATGCGGTGTGCTGTTTCTGGTCCAGATGAAGGGCTGCCACCGCTTTGGACCCGACGAAAAAATCCATCCGGAGTTCGCGGGAGCCCTGCGGGACGCTCGTGACGCAGGTGTGGAAATTTTTGTAGTGGACTGCAAGGTGACCCCGAAGACGGTTACCGCCGACAAGCCCGTGCCATTAGTGCTTTAGGCGTTGCTGTCCAGCGTAAATCCCCGCCTAAAGTTCTCGATGAGGCAGCAACTGATGCTTACGTCGGTCTCGTATTCGGGAATGTCTTCGCGCCGGACCCACATGGCTTCGGATAGTTCCGCTTCTTGCATGTGGATGGTGTCGTCGCCGTCCAGTTCGGCGGTGAACCCAGCGATAAGCGAGTCGCTGAAGGGCCACGGCTGGCTCCCGAAATAGCGGACGTTTTTCACGCGAAGGCCCGCCTCTTCCAGAACCTCCCGGTGTACCGCCTGTTCCAAACTTTCTCCGATTTCCACGAATCCCGAAATTAGGAAAAGTCTCGGGTTCGGGTTGTCGATGTTGTGGGCCATCAGGAGCTTGTCACCGTTGTGCACGGCCACAATCACCACCGGCGAGATTCGCGGGTACACGACGTTCCCGCATTTCGGGCAAACCAAGGAACGTTCTTTTTCACCGCGGGCCATCTCACTTCCGCAGCGGCCGCAGAACTGGTTGTCCCGGTACCAGACGTAGAGCTGGTAGGCGGTGTACTCGGCAAAGCCCTCTGTCAAAAGCTGAGAATGGCTCCATCCGTGCTGGCGGAACATCAATACGTGAGACAGCTCGTGGAGGGCGGCGTAATCAGACCAGATAAAGAGGTCTCCGGGCGACACAGCAACATGCTCGCCCGCGCTGGCGTACGCCGCGCCATATTCCGAATGCAAGGAGCCCGTGTACCAATCCTGGCCCGCGTACAGCATATCGCGCGAGGCGTTGATATGAACCTTCCCGTCTTCATAGATTCCCCGAGCGTAGCCGAAGCCGTCAAAGTCCAGCCCCGAAACAGTCTCGAGTGCTTGCGCCGCGGCAATTGTCCTTGCCACCACGTCGCCACGCACATAAATGCCCGCGCCGATATCAAGCACCACCTCTCCCGTGTCGATCGAGATCGCCGCGTCGGTGATATAGTCGCCGCCGTCAAAGACGAAGGGCTCCTCTCGGTGTCCCTCGCACTTGTCAAGGCAGGTCTCCTCGGTGCATGCGGGAATCAAGCATTTCAGGCAGGTCTGACAAGCGCTTTGGCAATAGCCCTCGACGTCCGCGGGATCAAAACCCCTCATGCAGGTCTGACAAGCGCTTTGGTGAACGTCCTCGCTACAGGCCGCGCCAGTCAGCACGCAAAGAATAAGAACAAAACACAGAAAAAGTCTCTTCATATCAAAAATTGCTCCCCACTGTTTGATTTGTTATTATTGTAACACCGGAAGCCCGCCTTGTCAAGATGTGTCGTAATACAAAAGCCGCAGGAGACCTGCGGCTTTTTCCTTTTTTATTCGGTAATGGTAATATCGAAGTAGTTGGAGAAGCTCTCGCCCTTTGCCAAGTGGATCAGCTCATTCTTGGTCGCAAGATCGTCGACCTTGCCGTCGGTGGCGGGAATGCCGTGCCAGGGCTCGATGCAGACGTAGGGTGCATCGCTCTCGGGCTTGTGCCACAGACCCAGATGGGTCATGCCCTCAAAGTGAACGGTAAGGCTCTTGTCGTGCTTGGTAGACTTGAGCGATACGCGCTTGCACATATTCGTGAAGAACATACCGTGGTTGTTGAGAAGCTCGTGAGACAGGCGAATGATCTTACCGTCCTCCAGCGGATACGGATCGTCGTAGCCCGCGTAGAAGAAGCCGTTGTCGCTGGTATGGATAATGGACATGGGCTTGACGCAGGCAAACTCAAGATAGTAATCGTCGAAGCGCTCGCCCTGCCGACGGGCTTTCTCAACATTTTCCTTTACGGCGCATCCGTGAACGCGTGTCTGACAAGCAATATCGGCACACTCTTCATTTGCATTGCGGTATCGCTTGCATGGACAGTGATCTACAATCTTGCAGGAACGCACGTGCTTTACAATAGCGACGTATACTAAAGGAGGTCAAATTCATGAATGC
>CALATK010000199.1 GCA_937891805.1 uncultured Fibrobacter sp.
AATCTGTTATCTCTGATTCAATAAAGTACATAGCCGCTTGAAAGAATATTTTTATCTGAGATAAATCTGGTCTCGTCGATACTGAAAAGGTAATGACCTTCAAAATTTCCGAGGCTCTTGCCTTCAAGTTCCAGTAGTTCGCCTACGCGGGGAATGGTGTTGGTGACGCCCTTCTTCAATAAGGTTTTTGCTCCGTCATACCGGATAACAAAATCCGTAGATTTCGGTCCACAGATTTTGAATTCGTTGTAAAGCTTGTGGGGGAGTATTTCGTGGATCATTTAATTGTCTCTTTTTGCGGAAACAATATAGTCAAAAAAAAGAACCCGCATTGGTGCTGCGGGTTAGTGTTTTATGGATCAGTTGGCTTCAACTCTACGCACATTTTTTTACTTGTGTCATATTTCGCACATTCTGATTTGTCAATGATTGTTGTTTTTCCTTTGCATTGTCCACCATTGTTGAGTTTACAATAGTTAATTTCGTCACCTTGCAAAGTACTTATATCAAATTCATTGCCGTTCTGGTCCTTGATGATGTTGTTCTGAGGAGAGCCTCCAAGATTTCCCCCGTTATCGCCGGAGCTTTCGGCGTTATTATTTTCTGGATCTGTGTTCGTTCCGGTCCCACTGCCAGTTCCGCCACCGGAACCGCCTCCTCCGTTTCCGCCTGAGCCGACATCTCCGCCTTGTCCGCCGCTTGTGCTTGTAGGTGTGCTGGAGGTACTGCTGCCCGCGTTTGCGTTGCTGCTCTGGCTTGCGCTGCTAGCCCCGCTGGTGCTGCTAGAGGCACTAGATTTGGACTGGTTGCACATCTGGTCATGAATTTGCTTTTTACGGTCGGCGTTGCCGTCGCCATCCATGTCTACAACGGTGAGCCCGGAACTATTTGCTTTTCCCTTGTTTGCAAACATGTTGCATTCTACAACGAAAACCCAGCCTTTTGCCTGCTTGCTGCATGGGTCGCTATTGTTCCCGTTCCCATTTCCGCCTTTTTTCAAGTCATCGCATTTCTTTTGGATCTCTTCCTGGTTAGATCCGCTGGAACCGCCAGAGGCGCTTGTGGGATCGTTCTCACTGGAATTGGAACTGTCAACGGTCTCAGGGTCGTCGGTCGGCGTAGAATTGGATGCGCTTGATTTAGGAGTAGATGCTTGAGCCGTAGCTTCGCAGGCTCCGGCAGGGACTGCCCGGACATCCCAATTGTGAGTCAGGTAAGTGCACCCCAGTCCGGAGACGATATGGTTGTAACTAAGGCTTTTGTTTTCGACGGGGTCGATGGTCACCGTCCACACACTGTTCATTTCACATAGGTTCAGTTTTTCCAAGTTGAAAGCCTGCCAGCCCACGACACCGTTGTCGGCAACATCAATGTCGATTTCTCCGACAATACAGCCCTCATATTTGAAATAATTGCTGGTGCCGTTTCCTGGAGGGGTATAGCCGATAAGGTCCCAACTGGCTATGGCCGTTTTTTCAGACAGGAAAGCATCTTGTAACTTGGTATATGTGGCTGCAGCAATGGGCACTTCCGAGGCCTTGGCCTTGGCAATGTATCCGAACAGTTTTGGTACCGCAACGGCTGCAAGGACACCCATGACAATGACCACCACCATGACTTCAATGAGTGTAAACCCTTTTTTCATTCCCATATACCTCAAGTTTTTTTTTGATAATAATTACGAAAAAAAGCAAAGCCGTTTCTTTAACTGCCGCAACAGGCACAACAACTTTTAAAGTTTTTTTTGCTACAATCCATTTTTTTCTCTTTGCCCTGCCCGGTGGCTCCACCTCCTAGAGAGCACTGACTATCGTTAGAGCAGGCTGTATTGGTCCCAGGACAAGTGTCTTCCGTGTTCTGTTCCGGCTCCGGTTCATCCGGCTCTGGCTGTTGCGTCTCCGGCTGCTGTTGCGGTTCAGGATCATTGCTCGCCTGCTGTTGTGGTTCGGGAGTGCTGGCGCATTCGTCACTGATGCTCGATACGACCCAGTTCACGGTGAGCATGCCGCAATCTGCGGAATTGACCAGGTTGGTGTAGCTTAGGTTGCGCTCTGCCACGGCTGAAACCTGGACGGCCCAGGTTCCGTTGTTCCCGCTACACTGGTTGAGGGTGTTGCGGTTGGTCGCTTTCCAGCCGATAACCGTCAGTTCTTCGCCTGTGAAGGGGGTGTCTTCCTCTAGGCAACCGCTGTATTGGAACTCCTTGGATACCCCGTTGGTACCCGGAGCATTGTATCCGATGTTTTTCCAACTTCCGATGATGGTCTTTTCGCTCTGGTAGGCTTCTTGAAGGTGTACGTATGTACCTGCCGCTGTGGGGACCTCGCTGGCCTTCGCCTTGGCGATCATTCCGAAAAGCTTTGGTACGCCAACGGCCGCCAACACGCCCATGATGACGATGACCACCATTATTTCGATGAGGGTGAAGCCTTTTTTCATAAAATCCCTTGATCCCGATGAATACGATGAATATAGTTTATTTGCATTAGTTTGTGCTTGTTTTAAAGCGGAATGTACAAAAAAAGCACGAAAAACTTACATTTGTGTAAAATTTGGCGTTTTTAGTCAAATTTTGCCCTTTTTTGAGAATGTTGCACCTGTCCTGGTTTTACATTACCTACATTTGGCCTAAAGTTTCCTGTGCCCTGAAAAGCCCATGCTGGCGCCCTACTGGGTGGCCCGCAAGGAGAGAACCCCGTGAAAGCCGGGGGCGGTCGCGCCGCTGTAAGGGAGGACGAAACCGGTATGAACCAATGCACGAGCTGTCGTGTGTGAAGGAACCGGGAGTAGATTGAGCCCCGAGCCAGAAGAACTGTGGGAAACGCTTTGTTGAGGAACGATGCGAACGACATCTTTCTGCAAGGCCGCATACGTTGCGGCTCTTTGGTGCTGTGCTGCCACGGGTTTTGCCGTGGCTCACGTGCCTGATGCAGCCCCGGTCCAGGACCTCGGGGTGTCCGAGGTGTCCGGTGACGACGGGTACAAGCCTACAACAAGTGCCAATTATACAGAAATTACCTCCGATGCTTGGGAGGGCAAGGCTCTGTCGGCGGCAGACCTTCTCTCGACGCTGCCCGGAATTCAGTCCTACAAGCAGGGCGGGCTGGGCAGTTTCCAGACGGTTTCTATCCGCGGGATTGCGGCCCGAAATATTCTGATTTGCGTGGACGGCGTGCCGCTGAACGATGCCAGCGGCGGGGCGGTGAACCTGGGATCCATCGACCTGAACCAGATGGAAAAGGTGGAGGTTTACAAGAACAACGTTCCTGCAAAATTTGGCGTGTCCGGTGTCGGCGGGGCCATCAACTTTGTGACCAAGAACGCCGTCAAGAAAGGCGGCCGGGTCCTTGCCGCCTACGGTAACCACAACACCTGGGAGGGTTCGTTCCAGGTGGCGACACCGGTAACCGACAGCATCATGTTCGCCTCTTCTTTTGCCACAAGGCATTCCGACAACGACTACGAATATACCAACCGGAACGGTACCCAGTACAACGACGAGGACGACTACACCGCCACCCGCGAAAACGCCAAGTTCACCGATGTCTCCGGGAATGTCCAGTTCCGCATGCTTCACGGGAACGGGTATTTTTCCACCTTGTCGGCGACGGCTTCCAGGGCCGAAAGCGGAAACCCCGGCAAGGAACAGAACCAAACCAAGGTAGCGAAGTTCGTGGGGGAGTCTGCGCTGATCCGCTACGGGCTTGAATCGGTAGGCTACCTTGATGACAAGTTGTTCTTGTATGGCGCTCTTTCGGCACGGTTCGACAAGAACATGTCCAGTTCCTTCTACCCCCTGGACCACATCGGCTTTGGGAACAATGTCTTTATGGATTACGGAACGGCCACCTACAAGTTGGTTCCCGAACTGTGGACTGAGTTTACTCCTCTGGAACATTTGACCGGAACGGCCCGCGTGGCCTACGAATGGGAACGCGCCGAAGCCCGAGGGAATTCCAAGGACTGGGCGCTGGACCGTAAGACCTTCGTTGGTTCCGGAGATTTGTATTACCAGTTTTTCAGGTACGCAGGTCTCGGCGGTGAAGGTTCCGT
>CALATK010000200.1 GCA_937891805.1 uncultured Fibrobacter sp.
GGGAACAGCCGCTGGGGAGGCTTGCGCGGGCTTAGTTTGCGCGGGTTTAGCCTGTGCCGTCTTGTACAAGCTGGAATCCTTTACGGACTTGCACTTGGTGTCTAAATCCTGGTGCGGTGCGCGGGAAAGGACTGCGGAACAGACCTTCTGGAGCACTACCGCCTGCTCCGGTTTGGAATTGTCGATGGCCTGAATCAGGATTTCGGCGGCCCTGGCGTTCTTGCCCATATAGAGCATGAACTGTGCCTTGGTGAGGAGCATTTCGGAATAGACCGGCTTTTCGGGAGAGGTGGTGTTGATGAGACTGTCCAGGCGGTGCCCCGCCACCTTGAAGAGTTTTGAGTTCCCGGTCTGTGAAAGGGCGAGAATGTCCCACAGGTAGCATTCGGCACGCAGAGAATCCGGTTCCTTGGGACATGCAACCTCGTAGGCGTCTGCGGCTTCTTTCCAGTTTCCTGCAACGTAGGCCTTGTGTGCGTCTGCAAGGGTCTGTGCAAGTAAACTTGTACTTAAAAGTGCGAACAAAATAAAAAATAAATTCATCTTCATTTTTTTTACTTCAGGCATCTAATTCCGAATTCCGAAATCCTAATTCCGAATTATAATAAACTTCCTCGTATTGTCCATCCGCGGATGTCGTCCAGCTTCACCTTCACGTAGTCGCCCGGCTTCACGATGCGGCCTTCTTCCGGTTTGAACACCACCTTCTTGAAGTTGTCGGTGCGGCCACGCATTTCCGTCTCGTCGCGCACGGAGTTCTTTTCTACCAGGAGTTCCTCGGTGCGGCCGAGCATCATCTGGTTCCTCTTGAGCGTGATGGCGTTCTGCAGTTCTACCAGGCGCGTGTGGCGCTCGTTCTTTTCGGCCTCGGTGAGAGTCTCCGTTTCCTTGTACGATTCCGTTCCCTTGCGCGGGCTGTAGATGAACATGAATGCGGAGTCGAACTGGCAGGTTTCAAAAGCCTTGAGCGTCTGTTCGAAATCCTCTTCCGTTTCGCCCACGAATCCGCAAATTACGTCCGTCGAAATCCCGTAGAACGGGTCCTTGCTTCGCAGCTGCTCGATAATCGAGAGGTACTGCTCCATGTTGTGCTGGCGGCGCATCTTCTTGAGCATCGCGTCGGAGCCGCTCTGGATGGGGATGTGCGCGTAGTGGCAGACCTTCGGGTTGTTCAGCAGCACGTCGATGAGCTCGTTCGTGTAATGCCTCGGGTGCGGGCTCGTAAAGCGGATACGGCGGATGCCCCCGATTTCGGAAACCTTCGTAAGCAGGTCCGCAAAATTGCCGCCTTCCGTCTTGTAGGCGTTCACCGTCTGGCCAAGGAGCGTCACCTCGGTAATGCCCTTGTCGGCCGCCTTGCGCACTTCGGTGAGCACGTCTTCCATGTCGCGGTATTTTTCCGGCCCGCGCAGGTACGGCACAATACAGTAGCTGCAGCGCTTGTTGCAACCGCGTTGGATGGCGACGAAGGTGGTGAAGTCGTTCTGGAGCTTCGCGTATTCGCCCAGGTAGTTCTCGCTCAGGTCCTCGTCGATGAACATCTTGTGGTGCGTCAGGTGCAACGGGCTTTTGGCATCGCCCAGCAGCAGTTCCGGAATTTTCTTGTACTGGTCCGGGCCCACGATGTAGCTCACGTTAGGCAGGCGCTTCAAAAGTTCCGGCCCGCGATTCTTCGCCATGCAACCGCACACGACCACCTTCACGTCGGGGTTCTTCTTGTTCAGGTACTTGAGCTTGCTGATGTTCGCAATGGCGGTTTCCTCGGCCTTCTCGCGCACGCTGCAGGTGTTCACGATGATAAAGTCGGCATCTTCCTGGTTGCTCGTCTCGACGCAACCGCACATGTCGAGCTCCTGGGCAATCATCGCCGAGTCGTACTCGTTCATCTGGCAGCCGTATGTGGCCAAGTGGTATTTTTTCATACGCACAAAGATAGCATTTTTAGTTGGCAGAACTTAGAAAAGTCATTCTGGAGCGCAGCGATAGAATCTTTTTATTATGAAAGGGGGAGGCGTCCCCCTGCCTGCAGCCTTGCCCTTCTGTCACCCTGGAGCGCAGCGATAGGGTCCAGGGCAAGTCTTCCGTCACCCCACCACCTAAAGGTGGCCATGTACACTAAGGCCTTACCCAAAGGGCATAAC
>CALATK010000201.1 GCA_937891805.1 uncultured Fibrobacter sp.
CAGTCGCCCTCTTCGCTGCCGCTGGTAAGCGCGCTGGCAAGAAGGACCTGGGCCTCATCGCCATGAGCTACAAGAACGTTTACGTGGGCCGTATCGCCCTCGGTGCAAACGACGCTCAGGCCCTGAAGGTTCTCCAGGAAGCGGAAGCACACAATGGTCCGTCGCTGATCATCTGCTACTGCCCCTGCATCAACCACGGTTTCGATCTCAACAGCCAGCTTCAGCACCAGAAGATGGCCGTGGATTCCGGTTACTGGACACTGCTCCGTTACAACCCGGCTCTCGCCGCCGAAGGCAAGGCTCCGCTTGTTCTCGACTCCAAGAAGCCGACTATTCCGGTCGCAGAATACATCTACACCGAAAACCGCTACAAGCAGCTCACCCGTAACAATCCGGAAGTGGCCAAGAAGCTCGCCGACGACCTCCAGAAGGAAGTGGACGCCCGCTACGCATTCTACGACGCCATGTCCAAGGATACCGAAGGGCTGATTAGTCTGTAATGGATGTCATCCCCGCGAAGGCGGGGATTTTCCCTTACAAACATGTGAGCCGAGAGATCATTCTCTCGGCTTTCACTTTTTTGCGATGAAATAAAAAAATGACACATAGCGTTTTAATGTGAACAATGTTGCATATATAGACTTTAGTAAAGTTTTGTATATTTATAAAAAAAGGAGTTCATATGAACAAAATCTACATTGTATTCACCATATTGCTATTCACAGTAATTTATTCATACGCAGAAGGCAATTGCTATGGAACAGGGCAGGGACAAACCACAGGAATTCCTCCACAATCCTGTTATGAACGACTTGCCACATACCATGTAGGAATTCAAACCGGGGGTGGAATGTTTTATATAGACTCAGGTTTAGACATTCAGTTCAATAACAAAACCTATAGATTACGTTTCTTTATTACGTCAACAAGCAACACATACAACCAAATCCAAGCTTTAGCACAAACTGGCTACGCAACTCGCAGCAAAATTGAGGTCATCTATCCCAATTATGCGATAACAAATGTCACAAATGCCAATACAGTAGCATTAAATAATACAAACTGTAGCACAAATACTGATAATTTGGGAAATCCTGCAAATATGTATTGTCCCATTCAAGCTCTTTCCATTTTTGAATAACATATGATTAGAGTACTCCCCTATATCTTTGCTTTATTTGTGCTTCCGCAAGTTATTTTTGCGGAGATTCATTATGTTCCGTATAACGCAAGGACTGTTCTTAATTTGGAGGATGGAGACACAATTTCATTAACAGGATTTCCTACTGATTGGACATATTCTCGTGTTGTTCTTGGCATTAATTCCACACCATCTGTTCAAATGTCGGGAAACATAACAATTAACAACTGTAAACACACTTTATATTCTTTTTATCAAGAAATTGCATTCGCTTATACAAACGAAATAAAAATAAAGTATTCGGGTTCAAACCAACAAAGGATGCCCATACATTGGTGGGTGGATTCTAAAAACATCTTTTCCAAATGTAAAAAAGCAGAATTAACAAAAAAAGACACCATCTGGCAACTTGTTTACAATTTTGCGGATTCTTTATATGAAACAAAAATTGCAAATTATCAAGATTTAGACACAATCAATACTGAAACCCTTTTTGAGGGGAGTTCCCATGTATTCAAACTAACAAAATTACCAACATGGAAATACAATCGCATTCATGTCTTAATAGAACCTCAGGATGGAAGAGAGTTAAATGGTTATGCATTTATTGGTAAAAAGAAAACACATATCGGAGGATGGACCTCAACTGTCGTAATTTCTCAAAAAACAAAAAAATCCCCCTATTTTGAAGTTGCGTTCCCCGAATACCGAAAAGTAAGGATTAAATGGTGGGTTACAGATGAACAACCCATTGAAAATCAGGTTCATTCATCAGTGCAAAATTTAGAACATGATTCTCTTCTTGTAAACTACGAATTCGGTAAAACTCCGTACTCACCAAATTCTGTCAGATTAAAATTTGACAGGAATGCGTTTGCAAATGGTACTCCTCCCATTATAAAAAAACTTTCCTTTAATCCTCATGGCCCAGAGAATATAGAAGAACTTGCTGTCATGGGAGATGTCTTTGATATACAAGCCCAACTAAAAACTGGTCATTCTGTTACATTGGCTCTACCATTGGATTTCGATTATGTCAAAGGACGTGATACAGTAACTATTGGACATTTTATTGAATCAGAAAATCGATGGGTCGAAGAACCGGTTGACAGCATCGCCAATGGTTACGCTTATTTCAAAGCAAGCACATTCAGCTTACGCAGTCTATTTAGAAAATCGTGCAAAGTAGTAAATACTGTAGCTATTGTGGTTGCCGCCCCAGCCGTAGGTATTGCAGCAATTTTTTCAGAAGATGTTCGTGAAGGAATAGAAACAGTTGCTTCAGGATGGGCTGACATACAGACTGGAACTGTTAACGGAATTGTTGACGGCGTATATTGGATTTATGATTTGTATAACGAATTGAGGTGTTTTGATTTTGATGGTGTCCGCGACCGTTTTAAACGATTGTTTAGAGATCCAAAATCGGATTCCTGGGAATTCCCAGAGCAGGGAAAATTATCCGGAGTATCCCACTGGGATCCAACATATATCGAGACTCTCAAAACAATAAGTACAGGCACATTAACATCAAAAGAAAGTGCAATAGCACATTGTACTTCTTCACCTGAAGAAAGTTGCAATCGTCAAGAATATGCTTGGATGGTCACATCACAAAATCTTGATATATTTTTAGCAGATGCCATTTTAGCAATTTCTAATATAAAAGACGACAATGGCAATACTATCACACGTCGTTTTAAATTTTCAAACACTTCCGGCGAATTAGTTTTTGAGGACGTGAACAACCCTAATATGGGCAAAATGAATTTTACGGATTATTTCCTTACAAATAGCGGAATGATTTCTGATGCATCATGGGTCGTTCGAGGACTTGAGGGGTGCTATAACGCAACAAACATAACAGGAACCATACTGACCAATTGGATTGAATGGGGTAAAAGCATCTACAACTTAGATTACCAAGATTTTTGTAAACGAGTCGCTTATGCATACGGGCATAATGAAGGATATTTAAACGATGTTGTTGAATGTGGCGAATTTCTTGTTAATTGGAATTCCGTAAGATATTTTTTTGATTCTCATGCAGGAAAACTTCAAGAAATATCCAACGCAATGGTTCGCGTATCTTTATTGGCATGGATTGATGCGACAGAATTTAGACCATTTGTAAAAGATGCTTACAAATCCGTCTATGACGGTGTTCGAGCGTGGCTTGAACTAGCAGGACCAATGTTTCTTGAAAATAACATCGTAGCCAAAGCTTATGCAAGCCTCGCTTTGTACGAATTTATATACTACGGAACACACGAAAACCTTGACTATCTTAACAGTTCTCTAAAAGCGCATTATGGCGAAAACGGGGGGTATTCAGAAGGCACAGGCTATTCTCAGTATATTTGGGATGATGTTCCTTATATTCTTTCTGCGTTGCAAGATGCATATAAATCTATGAATAAAGAAATGCCGTCCATTGAAAACAAGTTTTTGCGTTCTCCATACTACATGGCAGAGTTCTCTCGTCCTGTAAGTAATTATGGCTATATACCCGTAGAAATAGATGACGGATGCACCTATAACCCAGATTATCGAGTGTGGGCAAAATTAACAGGAGAGCCAATTTTTCTTAAATGGTCAGAAATACATCCATTAAAATCTGAAGATAAAAAAATCACCACACTCACTGCATTCGGATTCCCTGATGAATCAATATATGAAGCTATACCATCAAGCCTTCCCCAAAAAACAGGCGTTTGGGGATCTTTTAAGGACGGAATCGGTATAATTACAGCTATAGTTTCCGATGATACAATTTCCTTGTCCATGATTGCGGAAGATGGAAAGCAATGGAAAAATGGGCAAAATCATGACCAACAAGACAACCTGTCAATAACCTTATCTAGTTCAAATTATGGATTCATTATTCAAGATCGCGGCTATTCAGGATTTGAAACAAGAAAAAACGGCGATCAGTTTCATCACCATGCAAGGCATAATGTTTTAACGATAGGTTCAAATTGCAACAAAAGCAGTCCTAATGAATCTTGTATTGATTTCAGGGCACAAAGAGACAACCATATCATTGATGTTAACGAAATCCGAGGAAGGGCGGAGGAGTTTTCAGGAAATGTTTCAGGAGTTTTCTGGTCTTTACTAGCTTTTTTTGGAGTACATTTAGATTTACTTGGAGATGACTTCAAGGTAGAAGGAGGATCAGAAGCCAAACTTTTAGACTCCTTAAAGAATACAGATGCAAATTCAAAAGGATATACCGCAATACACTTACTTACAAAATATGATGAAAATGGAAATACATCAGCAATAATATGTCACCGATCAATACTTTTCTTTGGTGGAAGTTTTTGGGTCGTTGACAGGCCCAGTGAACAAGGCTTGGTGTGGATAGCAAACAGCCCTCGAATTAATTGGACAGACTTGGGAATCCATCTTTATGGATCATCACAAAACGATTTAGGTCTTGACGCACAAAGTGTTCCGCGAAATATACCTCAAAATTCCTCGAGATCTGATTATCCCGAACCAGACAAGATGTTGGCAAACAATTGGTTTGCAATTCAAGACAATGATGCTAAAACATATGTTATGATTTACCCCGTGAATGGCGAAGACTTTACAAAAATATCAGAAAACTGTCCCGAGGGATTCCAATGTTTTGAGAATATTGAAAAAAACAAGCGATTGATTATTCCTCCTTATGGAAAAAAATACAAAGCAAGTTCCGTACTCGGTAGATTTTCCGGTTTTCCCGAACTGAACGGAATTATGCTAGCCACACGAAACGAAAAAAAAATTTGGGAATATGATGTTTTAGATGGCGAAACCTTTGGCGAATATGAATACGCTCCAGATTTACCTGCATTACGAACTCTTCTACTAAGGTGATTCATGCGTTACGCTTTTTCCCTTATTTGTCTACTCCTGCTAGGATGCGGGTTCGAAACAACTGGCGGAATGCCAGAACGATACTCGACTTACGACGCAACAACCCAAATTCACAAACCCCTAGCATTTTCATTTCTTTGGAAAAATGATTCCCTAGTCAAGTCTTGTGCGAACTTAAAAAACGGGTCAAGTTCCTATACTGACGAATATGGCAACCCTTGGAATATTACGTACGGAAACTACTTATTGGAATCAAGTTTAATTGACGCTGATTCTCTAAAAACAGGTCGTTGCCTTTCAACAGAAGATACTACCTTACTCCATCTATTCGAGGCAATCGACTCTACGCATCACCTAAAATTTTCATTGACAGATTCCACACACACAGTCAAATCGTACGATTTAGACCTGTCATCCATATTTTTTTACAACAATGGCAAGCATTATGACATTCGCGGGGATTCCGTTGACATATTCCTCCCTGGCAAGAACTTTTATGTAAGTTACTTCGGATCGTGCTATAATGGCGTTGACAATTTTAGCGACATGTCAAGCAAATTAGACGGGATGTATGTGTATGAAGGCCATTGTATCAGAGAAATTGGATTATCGGATTCTCTTACAATCACGTTAGAAATTGCGGCACTTCATTCAATGTCCTTTACCGTACACCTTGATTTTGAAGAGGAAAGTTCCTTAAAAACAGATTCCTTTTCCTTTAGCTGGGTATATGAACTATAGACTTTTTTACATCCTGCTCTGCTTATCTTTTTGTGGTTGCTCCTTTTTTGAGGACTCAGATTCTTCAACTGCCCCTAAATTGCATCATGCGGAATACCACGGGTCAGAATTGTACATCTATCTTGCCGTCCATTGCTCCCAGGGTATGATATGTCGATCAACTTTACAAATTGGAGGAAATCCCGAACCTAGTGATGATTACGCTATTGGATTTCACTACCGACTGATAAACGGGAAAGACACCGTAATAGCAGAAAGTGTTGCAAGTTTTTTCATTGATGACGGAGATACCAGCTCAACTTTATCCCTTCCAGTAGTCGACAACCATATCCAATTTTCCTTGCTTGACTCCAAAAATCGGCACAAGGACTACGACATCGATATTTCACCTTGGATAGGGCAAGTATCGCAAACGGCAGACTCCGTATTGTTTACAAAATTTGAAGAAGGCGCGGAAGTCTGCCTTTACAAGTTCCAAAAAGAAATTTGCACTACCATTGAAAAATCTAGCCAGAAAATTTCTATTCCGAATGATTCCGCTTTCTATTCCTTTTATAGAGTCACGCAGAGGGAAAAAAAGATTGAAGTCGGGAAATATACAGACAATCTGTATATTATGACCACTATTCACTGGCGCTAGGCATCTCGTTGCTAGAATTGCGTTAGGGATAGTGACCCCTTGGGGCGGAGACTTGCGGAGAGACCGAAGGGAACGCAGCAAGGCTCCGTTTTAACAGCGTTGCGGGCGGTTCGTAAGAGCCGTCCGGAACGCGTTAAAATATAGCCCGACCCGGCGAGGGCCACCGAG
>CALATK010000202.1 GCA_937891805.1 uncultured Fibrobacter sp.
TTTATACCCGACTGGAGGGCAAGCGCCTGGGCAAACATCAGGGTAAAACCGGCGGCATCCTGGCCAGAGGCGTCTCCCACCCCGTAAGAATACCCCGCGAGAGCCAGCGGCGCCACCCCCAAAGCAGCCGCCCACTTGCTCGCCTTGTCTGCAGATTCGCTGTACCGCCCTGCCAGGGGTCTGTCCCAGGGGGCAAGCTCCGAAACCGAACGGTAATCCCCAGGTTCGGGCTTTTCCATCTGGGTGTAGCGGTAGTTGCCGAAAAAGGCCGTGAACGCAGACAAGAAAGTGACCGGCATGTCCTTGGACCAGGAGACATCGTAGTGGGCCTCTTCCGGCGCAGGCGTTCCCGCCGCCCACACCATCAAGGGCAAGGCCACCAGACTCAAAAAAAACTTTTTCCACCGCAAAGCGTTCACACCCCCAAACTAAAAAATTATATTGGAGGTATGCCGAGCAAGAACATTACCCGCGAGCCCATTACGCCCTCCATCGAGCTCTTCAACGCCATTTCCGACGAGATGCGCCTGAAAATCCTGATGCTCCTGGATCAGGCTGAATTTACCGTCAACGAAATCAAGGATATCCTGGATATCCACCAGAGCAACGCCAGCCGACACCTTTCCAAGCTTTCGGCCTGCAAGCTCCTGAAAGACCGCCGCGACGGCATCAAGGCCTACTACGGACTCAGCGAAGAACTTCTGCTTTCGAGCCGTGTCCTTTCGGTCATCCGGGAGGCCTACGAAGACCTGCAAGACAAGGACATTATCCAGTGCCGCGCCGAACAGGTTCTGCAAGACCGCACCGACAAGACCAAGGGCCAGATCCACAAGCTGGACCAGGCCGGCGGCAGCCTCAAGGCCCAAATCAGCCTGTTCAGCAAGCTCATGGTGCCCTTTGAAAAGGCGGTAGATATCGGCTGCGGCGAAGGGGGCGACCTCTCGCTGATGCTTGCGAACCGCTGCCAGAACGTATTCTCCCTGGATTATGACCCCAAGGTCATCAGCGGGCTCCAGAGAATCCTCAAGAAAAAGGGCATCGCAAATGTCACCCCGAAGGTGGCGGACATGCTCTCTACCGGGCTCCCGGACAACTTCGCCGACCTGGTACTCATGAGCCAGGTGCTCCACCACGCCCAGGACCCGCGCCTAGCCCTCAAGGAGGCCATCCGTATCCTGAAGCCGGGCGGAACACTCGCCCTCCTGGACCTGGCCCAGCACAAAGAAGAATCCTTCCGTGAAACCCACGGCCACATCTGGCTTGGCTTTGACCGCGCCCAGCTGGAATTTTTCGTGAAGGAATTCAACTGCAAGATTGTCGAAAGCGAAATTATCCCCAGCGAGAACCAGGTAGACAAGAAACTCCCCGTCATCTGCATGATTTTGACCAAAGAGTAGCGGGGTTCGAGGCTCGAGGTTCGGGCATACGTGGAAAAAAAATTATCCAGCCTATTGCTTTTTTGAAAAAAAACAGGTAGATTTAGAATAACGAAAGGAGAGACCCATGGGAAAGGTTTTCAAAATTCTGGTGATTGTCGCCGTCTGCCTGATTTCGGCCCTCGGGATCTACGGCATCGTGCGGACCGCCCGCCTCGATGAGAACACGGCGGACTAGCCATCTGCATTTTTTTTGAAGTGTAGCCGGGACATGCGCCCGGCCTTTTGTGCATTCCGCCAGCAAGCGCTTTGCTATATTGTCCAACATGAACTTTCTAAACAAGAAACCTCTGTTTTTTGCGGTTACTGCCGCAGTTTTTTTGGGCATTCTTCTCATTGTCTTTCGGGAATTCGCCTTCAATCCTGACACCCTGATGCTGAACAGCGACCAGCTGAACGGTATCGGCAGCCGTATTCTCCGCGCCGAAAACGCTGTCGTCACGGAATGGGACGACTCCCGCCTGGGCGGCGTCCCCACCATCGATGCCCTTTTCGCCGACGTCTACCACCCCCTTGTTTGGGTGCAGTTCATTACGGACCCCGCCCGAGCCGTAGGCTTTAAGTTTATCTTAACCGTCTGGGTGGCCTTCATGAGCGCCATGTTCTTGGCCTGGAACCTTACGGGGAACCGCTGGTGGGCTGCACTTCTCGGCATGCTCTACGCCTTCTCGCCGGAGTATTTCACCTACATCTACGGCGGACACGACGGAAAGATGATGGTTTTCGCCATCGCGCCGCTTGCCCTCCTTGCCATCCGCAAGATCGTGCGGGACGGAAGCCTCCCCTACCTGATTGTTCTCGCCCTTTCTATTACCTGGATGATTCTCGGTAGCCACCTGCAGCTCACCTACCTGTTCCTGTGGGGCGCCGGATTCTACACCCTCTACGAAGCTTTTTTCCATTGCAATTCCTTCAAGACCAAAGGCAAGCGTATAGGCCTAGCGGCAGCGGGACTTGCCTTCGGGCTTGCCATCAGCTGTTTCCAGGTGGTGCCTCCCTACATGTACACCACCACCCAGTCCGTCCGTGGCGAAGGGGACCACACCAACCTGGGCCATGCCGTAAGCTGGTCCCTGCATCAAGAGGAACTGGCCCAGATGCTCCTGCCCGGGTTCATCGGGGTGGACGTCTATGAATACGACGACAAGGCCGGGAAACTGGAAGGCAGTTCTTTCGTGGGATTTACCGTACAGGAATACCAGTCCTCGGGCGGTTCGCCTTTCTACTGGGGACACAACCCATTCAAGTTGGATCACAACAACGCAGGCGCCCTCCTGACCCTGCTCGGGTTCCTGTGCCTGTTCTTGCCCGGCAAACGCCGCTGGGCCATGTTCTGGGGCCTTGGGGCAGTTCTCGCCCTGAGCTACGGCATGGGAGCACATTCTCCGCTATTCAAGCTCTGGTACAACATCTTGCCTGGCGTCAAGAATTTCCGCGCCCCCGGCATGGCGCTGTTCTGGTTGCCCCTGCTGCTTGTGATGATGGCCGCCCCGGTCCTCAAGGCCATTTCCGACGAATCCAGCGAAGCCGCTAAGAATTGCCGCGCCCTGTTCCACGGCACCATCATGTTTGTGCTGCTTCTGGTCATCGTTGTCATCGCCCGTTACAACTGGACACTCTTTATCGGGCCCTTCGGACTGGTGACCTGCCTGGTGTATGCCGTAGCATGTCTCGGCGTCATGAGCCTGGACGACCAGGGGAAGGAATTTTCTGTAGCCAATTTCACCGACAGTTTCAAGGCCGGCCTCCCCGGTACCCATCGCGCTATTCAGGCCTGTGTGCTAATCGGGTTTGCCCTGATTGGAATGTTCCTCATGAGCGGGCAGAAACTGCTGGAAGATTCCATAACGGCGCCCTATTTCAAGCCCCTGAACGAAATTGCCATGCAGATGAGCGCAGGGAAAATCATTCCCGGGTTCATCCT
>CALATK010000203.1 GCA_937891805.1 uncultured Fibrobacter sp.
AGCAGGATCTTTCCGCTGCCGCGCAGGGAGATCTTGCAGCCCTCTGAAACTGCTTTATCCGGCTTTTCACAGGGCAGTCCATCGATGGCCACCTTGCCTGCGGTCACATACTGGGCTGCGGCGCTGCGTCCCAGGCGGATCATCATATCGCCATCGTCCAGCAGATGGACCACTCCTCCATGGACGAGATCCGCAAGGTGCTCGACAAGGCCAAGGCAAACAACGCGCTCGTCATCGTCGACGAGGCCTACTACCTGTTCCACAAGGAGACGGCGCTCCCGCTGCTCAAGGAATACGACAACCTCGTCATCCTGCGCACGTTCTCGAAGATGCTCTCGATGCCGGGGCTGCGCGTGGGCGTCGTGATATCGAGCGCCGAGAACGCCCAGTACATCCGCAACTACAAGCCGCACTACACGGTGAACGCCGTGGCGCTCGCCGTCGCCGAGGAGATGGTCGCCAACTACGACCGCGTCGTGAAGGAGCTCACTGAAAAGTTCGAAGCCGGCAAGAAGAGTCTGCTCGAAGCCCTCGACAAGACCGGATATTCCTACATCCCGACGGAAGGATGCTTCATCTGCATCACGCCGAAGCTCAGGACTGCCGAGTACATCACCGACGAACTCAAGAACCGCGGCATCCTCATCTTCTGCGGCAAGGGAGATTCCGCAGGGTTCCTGCGCGTCACCATCTGGGACAAGAAGTACATGGAAATGTTCATGAAGGAACTCGTGCAGATCGACGTTCCCGAAGGAGCCTAGTATGAAGCATATCGCCATCATCCTCGCGGGCGGAGTCGGAAAGCGCATGGGAGGCGCCATGCCCAAGCAGTTTCTCTCCCTCAACGACAAGCCCGTCATCGTCTACACGCTCGAGAATTTCCAGCGGAACGAGAACATCGACGGCATAGTCGTCGTATGCGTGGAAGACTGGATCGAGCACCTGAAGGAAATCCTCGACGAATACAAGATTACCAAGGTGAAGTGGGTCGTCGCCGGCGGCGATACTTCGCACGATTCCACGAGGAACGGCATCTTCTTCTTGCGCGACAAGCTCGAGGACGGCGACCAGATCATCATCCACGATGCCGCCCGCCCGATTCTCCCGCAGGCGGCCATCAACGAGATGCTGCGCATCTCGCACGAGAAGGGAAACGCCTCTCTCGCTATCCCCTGCCACGAGACAGTACTCTTCACTGACGACGGCAAGAGCGGAGACAAGGAACTCGACCGCAGTTCCATCATGCGTATACAGACACCACAAGCTTATAACTATAAGTTTATTCGCGAACTATATGAGTTGGCGGAAAAAGAAAATAAACATGATTTCATATACGCTGATTTGGTTGCGGTTTATTATGGGAAACGGGTCTATTTTTCAAAAGGATTTACAAACAACATTAAAATAACGCGAAAAGAAGACATTCCTCTTTGCAAGTCCCTAATGAAATTTAGTGAAGATGATTTGTTTAATTCTTGATTTCGTGCATTCATCACAAGATCGTTCTCATCACTTGCAACTTTGAGATTCGTTAGTTATGGTTGATTTAATCCATCCCCCTCCAAAAGAATTTCTAAATGAAGAAGACCGTGATGGCTATGTTGTTTCGGCAAAGATGAAGGCCGTTTGGGCTGTTGAGCTGGATCTCGTGCAAGAACTTTTAAGAGTCTGCGAAAAAAATAATTTAAGAATTTATGCTATTTCGGGGACGTTGCTCGGTGCTATGCGCCACAATGGTTTTATACCATGGGATGATGACATGGATTTCATCATGTTTCGTGATGATTATAAGCGGCTTTGTGTGATTGCTCCACAGGAATTTAAGCATCCTTATTTTTTTCAAGAGTCAGAATCTGGTAAAGAACTGGTTTTTGGCTGTGCCAAATTAAGAAACAGTGATACTGCTGCAATAGAAAAAAACAGGCTCTTTTCATATAATCAAGGAATCTCTATAGATATTTTTCCGCTAGATAATATTGCCGATGCGAAAATTAGTCGAATTGTTCAAGAATCAAAAATATCTATTTATAGAACGCTAACATGGGGATTTGCTTATTTTTCCACAAGATATTTTCCGGCAGAAAATCGTTGGCTTCGAATTCCCAAAAGTTTTGTTCATTTGGCTTTTGGTGGAATTTTTAAATTGCTTCAAACATTCTTTTTTAGGAAGATGCTGAAAATTGCACAAAGATATAATTCCACTGATTCTGTCATGTGCCAAGTTCCTGTATTTACCTCCATGAAATCAAATTTTTATAGGGAAGATTTTTCACAAATACAAATGCAATCGTTCGAGTATATTGAAATACCCGTAATGAATGGTCTTGATAGAGTGCTGCGTGCAACCTATGGTGAAAATTGGCAGATTCCGACTAAAGAACCCAATTGCCATGGAACTATGTTTTTTGATACGGATAAATCTTATCTTGAGTATAAAAAGTAAAATATGCTACATTTTTATAATTAAGATTTTTTGCTAAAGTTCATCATCCATTCGGGACTCATCGAAATTTTTTCATCTGCACAGAAAACCGCATTTATTGCAGTTGAAAAAACTGTTATCGCTTTTTTGAAATGAAATTTTTCTTTGAGTTGATATACTTCAAATGGAACGTCTTGATTGCCTAAAATTATTGCGTCAGGGAATATTTTTGTATAGTCCTCTTTTTCTCTTGGGTGAATTTTTATATATAATTTCCCTGTAGCGTATTTATTGACAAGATGCTTATAAATATGAATTTTTGTTTCATGACAGACTAAAGAATCTTCTGAAAGCGGCTGAGTTAATAACAGTGTTTTATCTCCCAACTCAATGTTTTTCAATGGTTTGTAGTCAAATACATGAGCGATGATGTCAATTTGCTCAGGGGTGAGCTTTTTAAACATTTGCTCTCTATTCTGAACTATTATGTTGTTGTGGCTTAAGCGAAGGTTCTTATTTTCGTTCACTTCAATGGATTTTATGAATTTAGATGTTCCCCAATAATCCCATGAAATACCTAAAAGTCTATAGATAAAATCATATATTTTTATGCGCTTATTTTTGTATTTGGATAATTTGAAGTTGTCTAAGCCATCTTCAATATGGTTATAGTATATTTTCGCGTTGTTTAACCAGCAACCAAAATAAGAATTGTCGTCATAAATGTATATTTCTGAGTCATATGCGATAAAATTGAACAAAAAATTTCTTTTTTTTATTATTTGTGATAAAAAGGGAATTTTATTCTGCTGTATTTTTGTAAGAAAAACATTTAGAAGAATTTTAAATCGATTGCTGTAAATCATACAATCTTTGAAAAGAAATTGAACGTTGTGGACAATCTTTGATGAGATGTTTTTTCTCATTATAATAACAGAGTCTTTTCCGATACGATTATCTAAAAGAGTTTTAGCAATGCTAATTAATAGATGGTATTGTGTATCTATAATGTATATATTTTTTTTTGCGTTTGTGACCATATCAAAAATTTCGTAAGGTGTAATTTAGGTTTTCTTCAATTGCCTTTATAGCATTCCTTCGAACAAAGAGAACAACTCCTGCTTGGGTAACGCAATATGCTAGGCATGTGTAATAAATGGAATAGCGTGTGAAAATTAGAGCGAAAACCAAGTGAAGAATAGCGAACGAAAATGTTATATACATAAGATTTTTGGTTCGCTTGAAAAAGAATAGGTAATTCGTGTATAGATAATAGATACATTGCAAGAACGCGAAAATTGCCAGAATTACAAAATATTTTACTGCGGGTGTGTATTGGGGTAAAAAAATGGGAACTAGTATATAACAGAGTGCTGTAATGGCAATGCTGCAAAATAAATAAACTAGAAATATCATTTTTTTTTGTTTGTTTAATAGGCGAATTTTATTTTTTGGGGGTAAATCCTTATTTCCAAGAACTTCAAAGATGTTGACTGTATTTGCTTCATTAAAGCCACTTCCAATCATCATTATTGCTGCCGAGAGAGAGTAGGCAAAGCTGAATAGACCAACTTGCTCCACATTGTAATGATAGTTGATTATGTATCTGTCACATCCCTGCTGTATAAAATTTGTTGCTAAATGAGGAATTAGAGGAATTCCCCAAGCCAATATCATTTTCCAGCGGCTTATATTTGGAAATGCAAAACATCCTATACGAAGATAATTTATAATACCTATGATTCCAAAGATGCAGGCGCAAATCAATTGGGCTAAAACGCATCCAATCCAGTTCATGCCCATAAACTTAACGAAAAAAATTGATAGACCCAATAATAGAATTGCACTCCCGCATGAAAAAAATCCGTAAAAACGAATATTCTTTTTTATTCTAAAAAAATCAAGACAAATATTTGAGTAAATTGTAAAAAAAGATATTCCCACGGCCAGGTAGAGAAAATGCCAAGGAAAATCAATGTACGAAGATAGAATAGGCTGTAAAAGAAAGATAAATAAAAACATCAAGGATGCAACGATTAGTGTTGTAAAAAAGATGCATGGAAATGTTTTTTTTACGCTTTCTAAACCTTCTTGAAAATAGGAAACTAAAATATATCCTTGTGTAGTCATGGCTATGAAATAACCCATGAACATTACGATTGTACCGAAAAGACTCCAATATCCGTATTCGGAGGGCGTGATGTATTTTGCTAAAACTATTAATAGAAGAAAATTTATCCCCTTGTTTATGAAAGAGAATATCGTAAAAAAACTTCCGTTTCTGAAAGTCTCGTTTTTAAACAAATTTTTATATTGCTTAATAACCGACATAAATCTCGCAATTAGCCTACGTGCTTAGAAGTTTTAGATAGTATTATGTCCGCCCATTCTCTTACGCAACCTTCTCCACCTTTTGATTGCATTGTATGGATGTTTGGAATTTTTTTGACTGGATCTAGAGCATCAGCTGGACATGCTGCGAATCCGACTGCCTTTAATAAATCAATACAGTTTACGTCATCTCCTATATATGCAATTTCTGCCAAAGATAAACCTTCTTTTTTACAGATTTCTTTGGCTATAGTCAGTTTACCTCCATCTATTTTTCCTTGATAAAGATAATCGACATTGAGTTTCTTGGCTCGGGTTTCTACAATTTTGGTGTTTTCCGAGGTGATTATACCAACCTTTATTCCTGCCTCGCGTAGCAAACGGATTCCAAGACCATCTCGGGTGTTGAATTTTTTTTGTTCGTCACCATTTTCAGTGTAATACATCCCGCCATCGGTAAGAGTGCCATCCACGTCCGTCAAGAATAGTTTGACATTCCAAACGCTAGAAGCCTTTTTTGAAAGGATATGTTTTTGCATTAATTTTTCTAGAATAATCCAGTCGTCTGGCTCGTCTATTTCTGTTGCTGTATATTCAGGCATTTCGTAAATTCCAATTCTTCCAGAAAGACGGTTCCCGTTTGCAAGAATGTTTTTTACGGAGCTGATATAGAATGCCCCATTTTCCATAAGCATCCCATCAAAGTTTTGACGACGCGGTCTATTTCTGTAGTCATAATTTAAACTAGTTCCATTTGCATTCCAAAAAAATCTGTAATTTCGAACGCATGTCAAAATTGAATCAAATTTCCCCGATTTGTATAATTGCATTGCTTCGGTAAAATGTTGTGTCTGCGTTAGGGGGGATGTTGCTTGAACGAGTATAAATATTTGATCTGCTGCCAATTTTGCATAAGTAATGTATTCTAGCATTACACTTTCTGTGCTTGCGGTGTCGCACGCATTTTCTGCAGACCGACGATAGATTTTTATTTTCTTATAATCAAAGGCGGCTATAGTTTCTTCGATTTTGTCGGAATCTGTTGCGACGATTATTTCGTCAACTTGGTTGCAATTTTCAAGTGCTTCGATATTCCAGCAAACTAAGGGTTTGCCACAGAATGGCTTAATGTTTTTCAGGGGAATAGATTTGCTTCCGCCGCGAACAGGAATAAACGCTATTACAGACATTTGGCAATACCTTTCTTCATTTAGCAAAATTTTTATGCGTTAGTTTCCATTTGATCATAAAAAGAGATCTGTACAGCATTACAACGGTATTGAATCTATAGTAAATTCTATAAATGATGTTTTTGGGTGTTTGCCATTGTTTTTTGCTGCCGAGTAAATAATTGGCGATATGCATGCTGTTATTTTTTAAGCTTTTGTTATAAATGAATTCTGGCATTGATGTGTTTCTTTCTTTTTTTAGTAGAAAAATGCATAATTCGTCACTATATTCGACCTTAAATCCTAAAGAATCAAAGAAAACTTTAAGATAGTCTTGGTAAAAGTTGTAAATATGTGCGTTCTGAAAATAAAAGATGGGATTTTTATAGGCTTTTGCAATATCTAGAGAGCTAGGAATTTCAACTAGTAGGTACTTGCCCATTTTGATTTTCTTTGCAATATCATATATTTCTTTTATGGGGTATAAAAAATGTTCCATTACATGCGACAGAATTATCAAGTCGCAACTGTCGTCTTTTAGTTGTTCTGAATAATCACCAAAATTAAGGTTTAACCGAAATTTATTTCCGAAATCAAGATATTCTTTATTAAAATCATACCCCGATACATTTTTTTCATGCTTTAAAAATGGCAGTAATATTCCGCCTGCGCCACATCCTATTTCAGCAACATTATCGATTTTAGATAGGATGTCTTTAGACTCTAGAATTTTGACGAATTTTTCGCCGTGTTTAACTTGATTGAAAAAAAAGAAGTCTGTTGGAGAACCTGTTGTATAAATTTTCCTATAGCTGTTTTTATAGAATAGTTCGTTTGACTCGTTATCAAAAACAAGTTTACTTCTAATAAGACCACATTTTTTGCATAAAACCTGCGGTAATGGAAGACCATAGCGGTCTTTTTCGGATATGACGATGTCGTCTTGTTCTTTATCATTCCCGCATAGACAATGGTTCTCTACAAGTTTTAAGGAACCGTTTGTTATGTCTTCCTTTAATGATGACAGGGCTATCTTTTGCTTGTGAGATAATGGCCAGGTCCATTTCCCGTCATTTGTGTATAATGGAAATTTGCACATTATTTCCACCTTATTTGGTTCTTCTTCAACTTATTTCTTTGAACCATTTCAATGTCAAGAACGTCTTTTGACTTGAACGTGAGCGCTTTTGCAACTGCGCGGCAGTCGCGAGCTAGTTTACGGACTCCATCGGGTTCAAGAGACGCTGCGTGGTCGGTTCCTTTCCAAGTTCGATCTAGAGTGTAATGCCGTTCAATCCATTCTGCGCCAAGAGCCACCGCTGCGGAATCAACTGCAATACCTAGATGATGCCCTGAAAAACCAATGGCTTTTACGCGATTAGCGTATTGTTCTCGCATACGAGTAAGTTCTAATAGGCAAATGTCTTCAAAAGGAACTGGATAGCCTGATGTACAGTTGTAAAGAACGACATCTTGGGCTCGTTTGTTTTGCTCAAAGAAACTGACGATTTCTTCTTCTTCTTCCTTGGTTGTCATGCCGAATGAAAGGTGTATTTCTCCACCAAAATTATCACAAAGATATTGGAGAAGTCCCTTGTTTAGGTTACATGCTGAAGGGATTTTTATCATTGATGGTGCTAGAGATGCGATTTCTTTTGCTGATGTTATATCCCATACGGAGGTGGAGTACGTTACGCCATATTCTTCGCACCAGGCTTTTAATTGCTTGTGCTGATCTAAGGAAAATTCGAGGAATTCCCTGTGCTCGCCATAGGTGTTTCCGTAGGAGTTGTATGGGTTTGGATGAGGGGCGTTGTATTCTTCTGGCGTCAGCAATTCCTTGTTGCACCGCTTTTGAAATTTGACAACATCGACCTTGCAGTAGGTTGCTGCGGTCATTATCATTTCCTTGGCGATTGACATATCGCCCTTGTGGTTGCAACCAATTTCTGCGATGATTTTAGGCTGGTTCATGAACAACTCCGTTTTGTAGTAATATATATATATAACGCCCTGCCGGAACAGGCGGAGTCGGGAAAATGGGCAACAAAAAGCGAATTCTACTGGACATTTTTTGCAAAACAAGCAAAATTGTCCACTTCTATTAGACAATATTCTGTTTACGGCACTTCAATCAAACTTTTTTTGAAAAACGCTTGACAGTGACACCCTGAAAATTTATATTAGTGCACAAGCGAGTAGTTTCGCTCGCGAAACCGACTGAAGACCCGCGATTTCAAGCCTGTTTGCGGGGAGGAGTGAAAGATGAAAAATAGTTTAGTTGGACGATGCTATTCTTCTCAAAAGAATGTACATTTATTTAAAAAGTAGTCAAACACAACAGAAATTGTTATTTTTAACAACAAAATGAATATGTCCGATTGGATACATAGCAGGGAAATCCGCGGCAAGTCGACATTCTCGATTGCCGACGTAAAGGATGCTTTCGCCGAGCGTCCCGCTAGGAGTATAAACACGGAACTGTCGCGCCAAGTGTCCCGTGGGCGAGTGCAATCTGTATATCGAGGTTTCTATGTCATTGTGCCGGTCCAATATCAGCTGAAAGGTGTTGTGCCGCCGGTCTATTACATTGATGGCCTGATGGATTATGTCGGCAAGCCATATTATGTGGGGTTGCTGTCGGCGGCTGCCATGCATGGGGCCACCCATCAGCGGGCTATGAAGACGCAGGTGATGACTGTTGTGCCGCGAATCAAGGCGTCTGGCAAGAATTCTCTGCTAGATTGGAATTACCGACAAGAAATCCCGGAAGCATTTGTGATGAAAAAGAATGCTGAGATAGGAACGCTTCGCTATTCAGGGCCGGAGTTGACTGCGGTAGATCTTGTGCAGTTTGCATCGCATGTTGGCGGTTATCAGCGTGCGGCCACTGTGCTGGCCGAACTAATGGATTCTGTGGATGTCGAGCGTATGTACGGACTTATGCCGTTTACGTCCGTCACAACTATTCAGCGCCTAGGCTATTTGTTAGAGCATGTACTTTTGAGGCAAGATCAGGCCGACGCGCTTTTCCAGGTGTTGAAGACGCAGGGCTCCTGGAACAGCATCTTGTTGAGCAATGACCGAGACCGGAGAGCGGACGCTCCGGCAAATCGCTGGCACGTAAACGGCAACATCGACATCGAGGTGGATGACTTATGATAGACCGTGCTTCGATTATGGCTTGGGCAGAACAAGCCCCATGGACGGACCCCGCGATGGTTGAACAGGACCTGATTATTTGCCGTGCTCTTGTGGATATCTTCACGGACAAATTTGATCCGGAACGCGCCTTCCAGATGGTCCGGGAAACATTTATAGATCGTCTTCCCGGCCGAAGACGGTGATACCTATCAAAAAAGTGGTAGTTTCCAAAATGGAAACAACTGCCACCGATGGCAAAAACTATAATACCAATATTTACAATCTCGATGGCGGACGCGTGTGGCCGATATAGCCGAATTTGGACATTTTTTGTCTTTGGAGATTGACAATGACGTGTTCCGGAATTATATTTGATAGTGAACAAATGTGTAGAAACGCGGGCGTTTTTATTGAAAAGAGTATGTTTTTATAGCAAAAAGTGATTGAAAAATGCTGTACCGGAAGATTCAAAGGCGACGTGAGCGCTTTTATTAAAATTGCTTAACTAATTAAGCAGAAATTTTACAAAAATTGCTTAATGCATTAAGCAAAATTATATAAAATCAATAAAAATCTTGACAAATTTAACACTACATATTATATTTGTCAATATATGCAGTATATTCAAAGAACACTAGAAAAAGCCGTGAGAAGGATGAATGCGTCCTTTCCTGTAATCATGGTTACAGGGCCTCGGCAGGTCGGTAAATCCACGCTCCTACGAAACAGCGACAAGGCTCGTCGTTATGTATCACTGGACAGGATGGAACACCGTATCCTGGCTCGCGAAAATCCAGACCTTTTCTTACAGAGGTTCCCGCCCCCTGTGCTCATAGACGAAATCCACCTGGCACCGCAGCTACTCCCCTATATCAAGGCGATATCTGATGAAATCGGGGAAAAGGGGTTGTTCTGGATAACGGGCTCCCAGCAGTTCCGCCTGATGAAGGGTGTATCCGAAAGTCTTGCGGGTCGTGTCGGTATATTGCAGCTACAGGGACTCTCCCTTGATGAAACGGCGGGTAAACCGGAAATCGACAAGTTTGTTCCCGTTAAGGAATGGCTTGAAAAAAGAAGTTGTTCCGTAGCAGAAGGTTCCCTTCAGTCTTTATTCAGCCGGATTTGGCGAGGCAGCTACCCGGCTCTCTACGAAAATCCCGAAATGGATTGGGAGGATTTCTACAATTCTTACATACAGACCTATATTGAAAGGGACGTGCGAGAGTTGGTCAACATTGGAGACGAACTGGCATTTACAAAGTTCATGACGGCGGTTGCATCCAGGACCGGACAGTTGCTGAACTATTCCGATGTCGCGAAAGACATCGGAAAGAATGTCCCGACCGTGCAGCGATGGCTTTCTATCTTGGTCACCTCCGGACTCGTTTACCTATTGTATCCTTACGCACAAAGTATCGGAAATAGGATGATCAAGATGCCCAAAGTTTACTTTTTGGATACGGGTCTAGCCTGCTATTTGACGCGATGGACTTCGCCGGAAGTTCTAGAGGCTGGCGCCAAATGCGGAGAAATGCTAGAGACATTCGTGATTTCCGAGATTTTGAAAACCTATTGGCATAATGGCCGGCAACCAAATTTCAGCTTTTATCGCGACAGGGAAAATCGCGAGATCGACCTGATTGTGGAAGAAAACGGTCTGTTGTATCCTGTTGAAATCAAGAAGACGTCGAATCCCACTCAGAAGGACATAAAACATTTCGGTATACTGGAAAAGTACGGCTTACCAGTGGGGACTGGTGCCGTCATATGCCTATCGCAAACATCATTACCATTGACGGACAAGGTAAATATAATTCCGGTGAGTTTTTTATAGGTTTTCTGACGAATCCGTCGTGTATGTAATGTATATTTACCCTCGGAGTATATCATGCCGAAGTTTTCTTTTGTGATACCCTGCTACCGCTCCGAAAAGACCATCACCACCGTGGTGGACGAAATCAAGAGCGAGATGGCCACCAAGCGCCCGGGCGACACCTACGAGATCGTGCTGGTGAACGACTGCAGCCCCGACAACGTGTGGAGCGTCATCGAAGGCCTCGCGCAGAAAGAGAATAACGTCATCGGCATCAACCTGGCCAAGAACTTCGGGCAGCATTCCGCCCTGATGGCGGGCTACGGCAAGTGTTCCGGCGAATACGTGGTGTCGCTGGACGACGACGGCCAGGCCCCTCTGGATTCCCTGAACGACCTGATTACCAAGCTAGAAGAAGGCTACGACGTGGTGTACGCCTACTACCGCGAGGTCAAGCAGAACCTGTTCCGCCGTTTCGGTTCGTGGATGGCGGGCAAGATGGGCGAAATGATGCTGGAACCCCCGAAAGATTTCAAGGGGAGCAGCTTCTACGTGGCCCGCGGGTTCGTGATCCGCGAGATGTGCAAATACAACAACCCCTACCCGTATCTGGTAGGGCTGGTGCTGCGCGTCACCCGCAAAATCGCCTGGGTGGAGACAAACCACCGCTCCCGCCTGGAAGGCACCTCGGGCTATTCCTTCGCACGGCTGCTGGGCCTGTGGCTCAACGGCTTCACGGCGTTCTCGGTGAAACCCCTGCGCGCAAGCACGATCCTCGGGTTCTTCTTCGCGTTCCTTGGGTTTGCGTTTTCGATTTTCGTGATTGTCCGCAGGCTGCTGGGCATCACCACGGTAGATGGCTGGAGCACCATCATCGCGCTCATCCTGATTATTGGCGGATGCATCCTGATGATGCTTGGCCTTATCGGCGAATACATCGGCCGCATCTATATATGCATAAACGACTCGCCGCAGTACGTGATTAAGCAGGTCACGGGCGACCGCAGCGAACTCTAGGCGTCTTTCGAGTCATGTGACTCCCGTTTCCTTATTTCGCAATAATGAAAAAAATAAAAATTGCGAAAAGGACTTTGTGACTGACTAAAGTTTTTTGTTCAACGTTCGGAATAATTCCGGCTCGTAATTCTGAACATGGGCTTTGTAGAAGTCGGGCTCATTTCTCTTGAGTCCATGCGAGTAAAGAAATTTGTTTTCGGTATCCAATGTTTCGCGGAACCATTTCCCGAATTTGCCTTGCGTGTAGATGTATGATCTGATGCGTTTGGTCATTTTTCCTCCGAATGGTCGCCTTCGCCGGAATCAAGCGTCTGGCACATTTCGTAGAAATCGTCATTTACAACGTAAGCCCTGAGAAAGTCGTGAATTGTGCGATGATTTATTTCTAAGCGAACCATGGGGTAATATCGCTCAAAACTCTTCGGATTGTCCCTGATGTCGTCAAAAATATGCTGCCACTCAAAATCCATCAGCCTAAGTGCACGATTTTCTTTTTCCAAGTAGCGACACTTATCTTCGTAGCTCCCTTGAGCAAGTTCTGCAAATCTGGGTTCATTTATACCCGTCTTGTAAAACGCAATCACGTTTTTTAGAGAGGCCAAAAGCTTTGGTGAAACAGAATCCCCCTTCTGGAAGAGTATAAAATATTCCGTACTGCTCACGTCGTATTTCCTTTCATTCTCGGCAAGGCTCTTGTTAAACTCGTCATGGAAGTCGTTCAGTTTGGCAAAAACATCTATTTCCCCATCCTGCTGCTTTTTTGCTTTGTCCTTAAGATAGTTGTCAATAATCCCTTCGACATCGCATTTGTCTCCAAGCGAATCAACAAGTTGCGCTGTCAGTTCTTCCAAGGGAATATAGCGTGCGATACTGCGGTTTCGTGCACCCATAAACAGGATGCTCGCAAACTGTTTTTCCACACACATTGTCTCAGCAGTATTCTCATCCACTTTCAAACAGTCGCGCATATCTTTTTCTGGCAAGTAGATGTTTGTATCAAGGATTTTTTTGATAAATATTCGGAAAGGACTCTCGCCTTTTTCTTCTGTTTTCTTTTTCTCGGGATCCATATCCAGGAAAGCCGAGCAAACCCAGGTAATGGGCATATCGTATGAAAGAATTTGCCTCATACAATCCGCAAAACCTACCGAGCCCAAGTAGTATCCATTCATTTTTTCCTTAATGAAAAGATATTGTTCCTCATCAGAAAAGTGTTCTGCAACAAATTTATAGTACCCCTCGTCCTTTGTTCCCAAATACGTCACAGCGAATGCTTCGAGTAATTGGTTTGATTCAATGGGGAGTTTGCGAACCCTCTTGTAAAGGTCTTCCATACGGCACCGCAGAGGCATGCCTATTTTCTCCTTCAAAATTTTATTCGCCCTTTCTATGGCATTTTCGCATTGACCATAGGTGATATCGCTACAACAAATCACCTCGCCATCCAGCCGGCTATCTAGAAGACAGCCGATAGCAAGGAGAGTTGTGTGGTATGGTTCCCCTTGCGTTTTGTTTCCCCAAAAATCTTGGACATTCTTGACATACTGATTCTTAAAATCAACGATTCCATTTTGCGCAAGAACATACATTAGCGGATCACAATAGTTTTCCTCTTGCTTTGGCGTGCCAATTTTGCGTGGCAAAAAGAAATCTTCGGCGGTAGCCATAAAGATTGCATCACCTTCGGCAAGCCAGCCTATTCCGCTTGGATGTTCCCTTTCAGCGCTCGATGTAGCCGCAAAATACTTTTGACCGAATTTTTCAAATTCCCGTATTTCAATTAGCCCCATCTTGTCTGCAAGTATAAGGGTTTCCTCGTAGGCCTTTTCCCACTGCGTGGGGTCAACTTTATTTGATGCGACAAGAGTAATGTATACGCCCATATTGGCTCCTTGGTTAAAATTGAGTTTATGTTGGTGATTCCTGTACATTGAAATATACAATATTTTTAGAAAAATTACTACACCTATTGCATTATTTAAAATTTTAATGTATATTATAAGTGTAGTAAAATTTATGGAGGGTCGAATGCAAGTTGTGTATGCGGATAAGGAATTGGCTCGTTGCGCAGGGGATAAAGCCTATGCAGTAAGAAAAATGGGGCAACGCCGTGCGGAGGTTTATTCGGTAAGAATAGATGCTTTGCACAGAGCGGTTGATTTAGACGCTTTGAAAAACGTTGCTGGTCGTTTTCATGAATTAACTGGTAATCGTGCCGGCCAATGGGCTTGCGATTTGGATCATCCGTATCGACTTATATTCAAGCCGGTCCTGAATAGTGACGGAAATATCGTAGGATTGATTGTCGAACAAACCGTTTCGATTCTAGAAATTGTAAATTATCATGACTAGGAGTTCTTATGCGAATTTATAGATGTGATGAATTGGCTGTGGTGACGCCACCAGGGCGGCATCTTGCTGAAAAACTTGAAGAAATGGCCCTTGATGCAAACGATTTGGCAGCCCGCATGGGCTATACGCCCAAGGCGGTGAATGATATTTTGCAGGGAAATTGTCGAATCACGCCCGAATCGGCGATTTCTCTTGAAATGGTTACCGAAATCCCTGCGGGATTTTGGCTGCGTAGCCAGATGGCTTATGACGAATTTCTCTCTCGTGAAAAAATCAAGGCTTCGCTGACGGATCAGTCCCTTTGGAAAAAATCCTTCCCTGATGAAGTTAACGTCCGCGAATGGGTGCAAGAAAAAAAAGACGAAAGCAAATCTTTAATGCCCTTGCTCAAGTTCTTCGCGGTGGCGTCCCCCAAGGCGTGGGATGGTTACTATAAGGATGCTAAGCTTAAGGTGGCTTTCCGTATCTCGCTGGCCGATGTCAAGGACCCGTATGCCACATCGGCATGGATTCGCCGGGGCGAAATTCTTGCGGACAAGGACCCAATGGAAAAGCTGGGGCAGCCCGCAGTCCGAAAGAACCTGAAAGCAGCCCTCCCCGAAATCATCGCGTTTGCGGCGGCCAACAAGGTGCGCCCCAAAAGCAAAAAGCGCATTACCTACTGGACTCCGGAGGCAGAAGTGGTGGACGATTGCATGACGGGCCTGCAGGAAATATGCCGCAAAATCGGGATTCGTGTGCTGTTCGTGCAGAATTTCAAGTGCGCGCCGATTCACGGCATGTACCGCTGGTACAAAGATGTCCCGCTAATCCAGTTGCACGACCGCTTCGAGAAGCGGGCCGCCATGTGGTTCACATTCTTCCACGAGCTGGCCCATGTGCTGTACCACGGCAAAAAGGGAATCTGCCTACAGAACATCGAAATCACCCACAACCACCCCGAAAAAGAAGACGAAGCCAACGCCTTCGCGCAGAAGTGCATGGTAGAAGCCGGATTCGAGCTGTAGCCCTACTTACCGAAGAATTCCTTCACCTTGTTGCAGACAAACTCCAGGTCGGCGGGTTTTAGCCCGTAGAACATGGGCAGTCGCAACAGGCGGTCGCTTTCTTTTGTGGTGTATCGGTCTTCGCCGTCGAAACGACCGAAGCGCTTGCCTGCCGGAGCGGTGTGGAGCGGCACGTAATGGAACACCGCCAAAATGTCGTTCTTGACCAGGTGAGCAATGAGGTCGGTGCGGGTCTTTAAATCCGCCACCTTCAGGTAGAACATGTGGGCGTTGTGGGAGCATTCCGCCGGAATGTATGGGAGCTGCAGGTCGCCAGCGTCGGCCAGGCACTGCAGGCGTTCGCGGTAGGCGTTCCAGCTGGCCATGCGGTTGTCGAAAATCTTCTCCGCATTTTCCAGTTCGGCGTAGAGGTAGGCGGCGTTCAGTTCGCTGGGCAGGTAGCTGGAACCCAGTTCCACCCAAGTGTACTTATCGACTTCGCCCCGGTGGAACTGCACGCGGTTGGTGCCCTTCTCGCGGATGATTTCGGCGTGGTCGGAATATTTCTTGTCGGCAATGAGGATGGCGCCGCCCTCCCCCATGCTGTAGTTCTTGGTCTCGTGAAAACTGTAGCAGCCGAAATCGCCCAGAGCACCAAGCGAGCGCCCCTTGTAGGTAGACATCATGCCCTGAGCGGCATCTTCGATGACGAACAGGTTGTGTTTTTGGGCGATGGCGTTGATGGTGTCCATCTCGCAGGCCACACCGGCGTAGTGTACCGGCACGATGGCGCGGGTCTTTTCGGTAATGGCCGCCTCGATGAGCTTTTCGTCGATGTTCATGGTGTCGGGCCGGATATCCACGAACACGCACTTAGCCCCACGCATGGCGAAGGCGTCGGCGGTAGAGACGAAGGTGAACGAGGGCATAATCACCTCGTCGCCGGGCTTGATTCCGCAAATGAGGGCGGACATCTCTAGCGCATGGGTGCAGCTGGTGGTCAAAAGCGCACGGGCCACCCCCGTCTTCTGCTGCAGCCAGGCGTGGCATTTCTGGTTGAACTGGCCATCGCCGCAAATGCGGCCACTTTCTACGGCAGCCCGCACGTAGTCAAATTCGGAGCCCACGAAGGGGGGCTTGTTGAAAGGAATCTTCATATAACGCCAAATACTCGTTTGTTTTACCGGACTTAATATAGATTTTATCGTGTCACGGGGCGCATTTCAACCCAATTTTTTTATAAAAGTTTATTTTTAGTAGGTAAACGCCCTTTCCGGAACGGAGGATTTTATGAACCTGAGGTTGGATAGTTTCATTACAAAGTTCAGCGGTTTCGCTGTCGCCGCCCTGGCCCTGTGCGCCTGCGGCAACCAGGAGGCCGCGCAAAACAAGACCACCGCAAAGCCCGCGGAACAGGCCGTTGAACAGCCTGCTGAACAGACCGCGCCCTCCAAGTCCCTGGTGGTGTTCTACTCCCAGACAGGCTCCACCAAGAAGGTGGCCGATGTTTTCCAGAAGGCCCGGAACGCCGATATCTTCGAAATCAAGACCGCAGCACCCTACCCTTCCACCTACGACAGCACCGTCGCCGCCGTACGGGTCCAGCGGGAATCCAAGCAGTGGCCCGCCCTTGTAAACACCAAAGCGGACCTTGCAAAATACGACACCGTCTTCTTGGGCTACCCCATCATGTTCGGCACCTTCGCGCCCCCCATCTACAGCTTCTTGGACTCCAACGACCTGAGCGGTAAGGTGGTGGTGCCCTTCTGCACCTACGGTAGCGGTGGCCGCAAGGCCAGCGCCGCCGAACTCAAGACCCTGGAACCGAACGCCACCGTGACCCTAGCCTACGGTATTTCAAACAAGCGAATCAGCGCCGAAGGTGCAGATTCCGTCGTGGCTGCCGAAGTGGAGGCCTTCTTTGCCAACCTGGCAGAAGGCAAGACCGAAGAGATGCTCATGGGCGGCTATTCGGAACAGCGCCCGCTTACGGCCGAAGATTCCGCCGTGTTTGCCGCCGCCACCAAGGACTACGGTTACCTGAGCTTAAAACCCCTGAGTGTCTCTACGCAGGTGGTGGCGGGCACCAACCATGCCTTCCTCTGCCAGGCGACGGTGGTTTATCCCGACGCCCAGC
>CALATK010000204.1 GCA_937891805.1 uncultured Fibrobacter sp.
ATCACCTGAGTCAGAAGCTTGCGGGAACACGGGACATCGCCACGGTCACCAACGCTAGGCACCGGGAAAGTCTCATCTTCTATCAGGTTGTTCAGGCGGCAAGTGCCGTAGCGTTTCTTGATATCTTCCGCCTTCGAAAGGGAAATGGGCACGCTCAGGCACTTGCTGATATCGCTGGTAATGGCGTTTCCGGCCACGTCCAGAGAGGCCGTGTAACGGACGGACTCGCCCACAAATACGGCGATGTCGGCCGAACCCGCTCCAATGTCAATAAGGGCCACGCCCAGTTCACGTTCGTCATCGGTCAGTACTGCCGAGGCGGCGGCCAAAGGTTCCAGCACCAGTTCTTCTACATGAAGGCCTGCGCGGGTGACGCTCTTGTCCAGGTTCTGGATGGCATTCGGGCGGGAGGTGACCACCTGAACGTCAACGCTGAGCCTGCGACCGTTAAGCCCCTTCGGATTGCGGATTCCCGCCTGGTCGTCCAGGGTGTATTCTCCGGGGAACACGTGAAGGATCTGTCCTGCCGATTCCGGGATGGTACTCGCCAGGTTCTTGACCCGTTCAATATCCACTTCGCGAACTTCTCCGGTAGGGAGCGTAATCAGGCCCTTGTAATTGACAGAGGACACGTGGCTTCCGGCAATACCCACGTAGACATCGCGAACATCGAAATCGATGAAGGGTTCCAGTTGCCTGATGACATTCTGCAGCGTTTCCACCACGTCGTCCATCTCGTCAGGACGCTTCAGGGGCAGGGCCCCGCAGCAAAGAATCCGGACCGTGTTGTCGGGGTTCATGGCTCCCGCGAACAGGTTAATCTTGGAAGTCCCGATGTCGAGACCGAAAACCAGATCTTCTTTTCTCAATTCGTTGTTGTTGTCATCCATTGACACACCTCTTGTCAAAATTCCTTATGTACAAGAAACCCGCAAAACGCAAATCCACCTCTCCGGCACAGTTCATGTCCTGAGGGAACCCGCGCTTCACCGATTCGTATAAGGTCCATAGATTACTGTCCCATTCCCTTTCGGGGAACAGAACCTTGTAGCCCACATCGCTAAAGAACACTTCGTATGCCCGGTGCTCATCGCTCCAGGATACCTGAGATACAAGACCGTAAAGTTCGGCATTTTCCTGCTTGAGCTTTTGCAGGTGCGACGCCACATCTGCAATACGTTCAAAGGCCATAGAATCCACCACCGGCAAGTGGAACGCCGTAGAGGTGGACATGGGCAAGAGAAGCCCCCGTTCCGAATAAACCGTAGCATGGCTCCCTTGGAAATACGCCACCACAGGCGAGGATTCCTGCACCTTGATGGTGAGGGAAGAGGGAAAATGCTTTTCCACCGTCACCTTGTGAATCAGGGGGAGCTGCATCAAGTTTTTCTCTACAGAATCCTCGAACACTTCGGACAGGAGCATTCCAGGTTCCACCTGGGCATTCTGCACCACGTCTTCCCAGGTGAGCATGCGGTTACCTTCAATATCGATATACTGCAGGTGCCGAAGTTCCATGGGGTTGAAACGTTGCAGGTAGAAACGGTTCGTCCACGCGAGAGTAGCAAGGATTGCCAGCACAAGGCCAATAATCCAGCCACGACGCTTAAACCAGCCCAAGCTTTTCTTCGCGCCATTCTTGATTTTCATGGCACGGGTGCGCTTGCGCTTCTCCTCGTTGTAGCCTATACGGCGTCCAAGGAATGTGGTTTTAGGACTCAAATACATTCCTCCAAAATCTTCTGGCCCAGTTTCCAGATGTTGCCGGCGCCCATCAGCACCACCACATCACCCGGTTTGAGTTCTTCTTTCAAAATCGGCAGCAGGTTCATCTGGTCGCCCACAAAGCGGGCGTTCCGGTGACCAAAAGCAAGAGCGCTGTCAGAAACAAGTGCACCGGTCACACCTTCAATAGGCCGCTCACGGGCAGGGTAAATGTCGGTGCACAGCAGCACATCGCAGTTGGCAAAGGCACTTCCGAAGGCGTCGTGCTGGTCCCTGGTGCGGGAAAACAGATGGGGCTGGAAAGCCACAATCACGCGGCGATCCGGGAAAGCATCCCTGAACCCTTGCAGGGTCGCCGTCGCCTCCGTGGGATGATGAGCGTAATCGTCGAACACCAGCACATCGTTCTTTTCGCCCAAAAATTCAAAGCGACGCTGCACGCCTTCAAAGGCGGCCACGGCACGTCTTGCCACTTCCACGTCGATTCCCTCTTCCATGGCAAGGGCCACGGCGGCGGTGGCGTTCAGCACATTGTGCCGCCCCGGAATCTGCAGCTGGAATTCGCCGAGAGATTTCCCGTCGTTGAAAATTTCAAAATGAGGGTATCCCTTCTCGAAACGGAGGTTGTCGATATGGTACTTGGCCTGGCGGGAGAACCCGTAGGTAATCACCGGCTTGCGCACCTTGGAATAAATCTGCTGAACGTTGGGGTCGTCAATGCAAAGGATGGCCTGTCCGTAAAAGGGAATCTTGTTCACGAACTGGACAAAGGCTTCCTTGATTTCGTCAATATTTTCGTAGGTGTCCAGATGGTCGGCATCGATGTTGGTCACGATAGCGGAACTGGGCATCATGGAGAGGAAACTGCGGTCAAACTCGTCGCTTTCGGCAATGAGGTAATCCCCCTTGCCCACTTTTGCGCCGCTTCCCTTGCCCTTCACCACGCCACCAACGATAATGGTGGGGTCAAGACCCGCCGCTTCCCAGATTTCTCCGACAATAGAAGTGGTGGTGGTCTTGCCGTGTGTACCGGAAATAGCCAAGGTGTATTTCATGCGCATGAGTTCGCCAAGCATTTCGGCACGGCGGATCACGGGTATGCGGCGGGCGCGAGCCTCTACCAGCTCGGGATTGTCGTAAGGAATGGCAGAAGAGTAAACCACCAGGTCGGCGTCTTCCACATTCTTGGCCTCGTGCTTGCTATCCACGCGGATACCCAGGTGCTTCAGGTAGTCAATGACAGAGCCCTCGCCCATGTCCGAGCCGGTCACCACAAAGCCGTTCTCGTGAAGGACTTCTGCGATACCGGACATACCGGCACCACCGATACCCACCATGTGCAAGCGACGGACACGTTTACAATCATTAATCTGCATTATGCACTTTCCTTTTCCAAAATCACCTTTGCAATCTTGTCGGCTGCATCGGGCATTCCAAGCTTCTTTGCCGCAGCCGCCATCTTGGCCAGTTTCTCGCTATCGAACAGCAGGGATTCCACCTTGTCCCACAAATGATTCTCGTCGCTGTCCAGCTCCACCAAGGCAGCCCCCGCCTTTTCAACGGCACGGGCGTTGTGTTCCTGATGGTTTGCCGTAGCATGGGGGAACGGGAGCAAAATAGAGGGCTTGCCGAAGGCAAGGATTTCTGCCAGGGCCGAAGCTCCTGCGCGGCTGATAATCAGATCCGCATGTTTCATGTAGGCGTAGATCCCGTTCAAGAATCCCTTCACCGACACGTTGGGCAGAATTCCCAGACGACCCGTAATGTCATCTACATTCTTGACTCCTACCTGCCACACCACGGAAACGTCCTCGTTCCCGGTAATCCGGCCGATACTTTCCTCAATTTTCGTATTGATGCCAACGGCCCCCTGAGAGCCCCCTACGATAAACACGGCCTTCTTGCCTTCGCGAAATTCCACGGGGCGTTCCAGGCTGTCTTCGGCGGGCAATTCACGGACGGGGTTTCCAAAAATCATTGTCTTTCCTGCCGGGAAATACTTGGCGGCATCTTCGGAGGTCACAAAAACGGTCTTCGCGTAGCGAGCGCCCATCTTATTTGCAATTCCCGCCACCGCATTCTGTTCCTGCAGGTAAACGGGGATGCCCATGCTGCCTGCGGCAAGAACAATCGGGAGCGAAACGTAACCGCCCGTCGCCACCACCACGTCGGGTTTTACCTTGCGGATCACCTTCTTGGCATTGGACAGGGACTTGAGCAACTTGTAGGGCAGCGCCAGGTTCTTGAGGAACGGACCGCGATGAAGGGGCTCTGCGGTAATGTATTCGTAGGGCCAGTTGCCTGCCACCAGGCGCTCTTCCATAGAATTCTTACGACCGGCAAAGGTAATGTCTTCAACACCCATTTTCTTGAGGCTTTCGGCAATAGCCACAGCCGGGAAAATGTGTCCAGCGGTTCCACCGCACACAAAAAGGAACTTTTTCATCGTCCACTCCTTGAAGTTTCATAATCCGTACGGGGGCGAGTATCCGTCCTGTCCCCGTTTTTCATATAGGGTTCCCAGATTTTCGTGCCTGTTCCCGGTTTCGATATGTTCAAAAGAATCCCGATGAACAGGGCCGAGAAAATCAGGTTAGTTCCGCCAAAGCTGAGGAAAGGCAAGGGCTGCCCTGTGGTGGGGAAAAGCCCCGTACTCACACAGACATGCACCAGGAAATTCAGGAACAGGGAAATCGTCAAAGCCACCGCCATGTACTTTCCGAAACGGCTAGAAGAATTGCGGGCGATTTCAAAGCCCTGGTAGAACAACATTCCAAAAAGAAGGAGTATCGCAAAAGTCCCCACAAAGCCGAACTCCTCGCCTATTACCGCATAGACCACGTCTTTGTGGGCCTCGGGCAGGTAGCCCAGTTTCTGCACGCCCATGCCGAAGCCGGTCCCGAAAAATCCTCCGTTCCCGAGAGCTTCAAGAGCGTGTTCACCCTGGTAGGCCGAATTCTGGTTCTCCGCCGGATTGAAGAAGGCCATCAGACGCTTTGAGGTGTGAGACTTAATCAAAAGCACGATCAGGCCCACCGGAACGCAGGCCGCAAGAGAGATGGCAATGTACTTGAACCGGGCTTCCGCCACAAACAAAACCGCAAGGGTGATGCCCGCAAACAGGAGCAACATAGAGAAGTTCGGTTGCAGGGCCAAGAGGATTGCCGAAATCCCGAAGGGAATCGCCGGCTGTATCAGGCTGCATTTCAGGGTCTTGATTTCGGTACCTGCCACCGCAAGTTTCGCGCATATCCAAGAAATCAAGCCCAGTTTCAAGATTTCAGAGGGCTGGATTCCCCAAATCCAGCGGTTGGCGCCCTTGACGCTACCGCCGGCCACAATGGCCGCCACCGTAAGCACCGCCCCGATAATGAACACCACGCGGGAGCCCTTCATCCACACGCTGTAATCGACCTTTGAAACAACGAACATGATAACCAGGGCCGCAAGGACCTTCCACAGGTGGGCCTTCAGGTAGAATTCCGGAGAAAGTCCCCGTTGCAGGGCGTGAGGCGTTGACGCCGTATAAACTACGGCTATGCCGAAGCATATCAACAAGAGCGTTGCAAGCAACAGCCACTTGTTTACGCCTATGGTCTGCATGTTATTCATCTAAAGACAGTTCCTTATACCTTTAAGCCTTGGACACCAGAGAAAGTTTCAGCAGAGCATCTACTACCTGCTCCATTTTCATCCCGCGAGATCCCTTGACCAAGAGCACGTCGCCCTTGCTCACCACGTCCGAAAGGAAAACGATGGCGTCCTGCACAGTGTCAAAATGTTCCACGCAGCCCATGCCCTTTTCCTTCGCTCCCTTCACATAGTTCTTCGCTTCTTCGCCAACAGTCACCAGCAAGTCAAAGTTCATTTCGGGAACCAGCGCCCCGATACTCCGGTGCAGTTCCTTGGATTCCTTGCCCAGTTCCAGCATATCGCCAAGGACCGCAATACGGCTACCTTCCACATTCATGTTACCGATGGTCTGCAGGGCCATGCGGGTAGAAGAGGGGTTCGCGTTGTAGCAGTCGGACACAATCTTGAAACCGTCGCCCTTCTTGATTTCCATGCGCATGTTGGTGGCGCGGAAATTCTTGAGCACCTTGGCGATTTCCGCCTTAGGGATACGGAAGGCCTCGCCCACGGCAATAGCTGCCAGGGCATTGTACAAGTTATGGGTTCCGGGCACGTTCAGTACAAAGTGGGTGCGGCCCACGTAAAAGTCGGCGCAGGCGTTTTCGTTCCAGCTAAGCTTTTCGGGTTTCACCACACCACGGCGGAGCCCGAAGGTCACCACCTTGTAGTTTTTGGTGGATTTCACCTTGCAAAGCCTCGGGTCGTCGGCGTTCACAATCAGGGTACCGTTCTTCTTGAGGCCTGCGGTAATGGTAATCTTTTCGCGGAAAACACCGTCCAGGTCGCCCAAGCGTTCCAGATGAGAAGCGCCGATGTTGGTAATCACCGCCACGTCGGGTTCTGCCGCCAGAGAAAGAGGGCGGATTTCGTCGGGGCCGCTGGTGCCCATCTCCACCACGGCGGCTTCGTGCTTGTGCTTCAGCTGGAAAAGGGTCATGGGCACGCCGATATGGTTGTTGAAGTTTCCGGCGGTAGCGTGGGTCACGAACTTGGAAGAAAGCACCGCCTTCACCATTTCCTTGGTAGTGGTCTTGCCGTTACTGCCGGTAATGGCCACCTTCTTCACCTTGAAAAGCCTCTGGTATCCCTTGGCCAGCTTGAGCAACGCCTTGGTGGTATCGTCCACAGGCGCGTAGGCCTTGAAGGTTTCGTTTTGGGTAGAGTATTCTTCCACGGCTGTCTGGTTTACAACGCTCATGAGCGCCCCTTCCTTTTCCATCTGGTTTACAAACTTGTGGGCATCAAAACGGACACCCTTGATAGGCCAAAAGACAACTCCCTTGGCGCTTTCCCTAGAATCCATGCAGAGATTCACCTTGCGTTTCAAAACCTTGGGAACAACTCCCACAGGTTCCGTTTCCAGAATCTTCAGCATTTCACCTATTGTCAAATCCAACTTCAGCATTTTTCCATAGCCTTTACTGCAATCTCGCGGTCGTCAAAATGATGTTTAGTCTTTCCGATAATCTGGTAGTCCTCGTGGCCCTTGCCCGCAATCACCAGCCAGTCACCGTCCTTCAGTTCGGCACAGGCCTTGTAAATGGCCTCTTCGCGGTTTTCCACCACGGAGAACTTGTCCGTCTTCATGCCGGCGCGCACATCGTTGATGATATCTGTCGGGTTTTCGGTACGGGGGTTGTCCGAAGTGAGCCAGGCCTTGTCCGCCATACGTTCGGCGATAGCCCCCATAATGGGCCGTTTGGTCTTGTCGCGGTCGCCACCGCAGCCGAACACGCAAGAGAGTTTGCCCCTGCAAAGGCTGCGGGCGGTAGAGAGCACGCGCTCTAACGCGTCGGGAGTGTGGGCGTAGTCCACAATCACGTGGCGACCATTACGGTTCCACACCTTCTCGAAACGTCCGGGCACCCGAATGCCTGCCAGGGCCTTGCGCATGGCCGCCTCCGGCACACCGACAGCCTTCGCCCACGAAAGCACCAGCATCACGTTATCTACGTTAAAGTCCCCGCAAAGGGGCGTCTCGAAAGGCTCGCCGCTAATGGCGGGCAACAACATCTTCAGGCCGTCTTCGGTGTTTTCGACAGGGCCTTCGGGCTTCACATTAGCGCTAACGATTCCAAGACGCGAGACAGCCACCTTGCGGCCCGCTTCAATCTCGGTCAGGGAATCGTATAGTTTCTTTCCGTAGGAATCATCTACGTTAATGACAGCCACACCGTCACTGGCGAGGTAACGGGTAAACAAAAGCTTTTTCGCCTCAAAGTAGGCGTCCATGGTCTTGTGGAAATCCAGGTGGTCCTGGGTCAGGTTGCTGAACAGGCCGCTCCTGTAAAGCACTCCAGCCATGCGTCCCTGATAAAGGGAATGGGACGACGCCTCCATCACCAGGTCGGTGCAGCCCGCCTCTACGGCAGAGGCGGCAAAGGCGTACAGGTCCAAAAGTCCCGGCGTCGTGAGGGTCGCCTGCACGGACTTTTCGCCAATCTTGTTCTTGATGGTCCCCAGCAGGGCCACCTTGTGGCCAGCGGCGGTGAGCATAGCATCCATCAAGAAGGCGCTGGTGGTCTTGCCGTTGGTCCCCGTCACCGCATGAGCGGTAAGCTTACTGAATGGATCCTTGTAGAAAATCTTTGCCGCTTCCAGACGGGCCCTGCGCACATCCATCACCTGGATCCACTTGGCGGTCATCTTTTCGGGAGCGGGCATTTCGGCCACCACGGCGACAGCGCCTGCGTCAAGCGCCTTTTGGGCAAATTCTTCCGCCCCTTCCGTAGGCATGGAGAAGAACAGGTTCCCCGGTTTCACCCGGCGGGAATCGTCGCAAAGTCCAGTCACTTGGAGGTTCTGCATCAATCCTTCAGAAATCATCAGCCCTTCTCCTTCAGTGTCAGCTTGCAGGTGGCACCTTTTGTAAGTTCCGTCTCGGCCTTGGGAGACTGGGAAACCACCCTCCCCTTGCCTTCAAATTCCACGTTCATGCGGATATTGCCCATCACTTCCAGAGCTTCCTTCAAAGAAAGCCCCACCAGGTTCGGCATCTTGCTTGCCGAGGTCTCGCCGAGATTCAGCACCACCCCAAAGGAATCCAGCACGTCGCTACGCTGGGACACCACACGGCCCCCTTCGCCCTTGAATTCCACCGGGCATCCGTGTTCTGCCGCCATCTTCTTTGCGGCCGCCACCGTCATGCCCATAAAGTCCACATTGCAGCCGTTCTTGGCAGGCACTCTCGCCAGCTTGTGAGTCAAGGGAGAAATCTCCGGATGGTAATAGATACTTTCCACGATATTTCGGAAAATAGGCCCTGCCGTCACACCGCCGGCGTGGCCATAGGCCTTGTCGGAGTTGGGGTCATCTACAAGAACCAGGCAAACATAGCGGGCGTTCTCCACAGGGACCATCCCAATGAAAGAGGCCACCTGGAGCTTGCTGTCGTACTCGCCCGTCTTCTGGTTGAACTTTTCGGCCGTACCCGTCTTGCCCCCAATAATCACGTCAGGGATTTTTTTGCTCCTCACCTGCTTCGCCGTACCGTCGCTGTCGTTCACCACATGGCTGAGCATGCCGCGAATCTTTGCAGCGGTCACTTCCGAAATCACCCGGCGAACTTCTACCGGCTCGTTCTTTTCCACCACCTCGCCATTGGCATCGCGCCATTCCTTCACGATCATGGGTTCCATCAACTTGCCGCCGTTTGCAATGGTGGAATAGACCATCACCATCTGCATGGGCGTCACCAGCAGGGCGTGGCCGTAGCCCATGGTTTTTAGGGTGCGGTCGTCACGGGTCAGTTCGTAGGGCTGATAAAGCTTGCCCGATTCCTCGCCATAGAAATTCTCCGAAGTCTTCATGCCCAGCCCAAAGTTACGGGCCATGCGGTAAAGCTTGTCCGCCCCCACCTCGTTTGCAATCTTTGCAAACACGATATTGGAGGACTGCACCATGGCCTGGGTCATGTTCATGTCGCCATATACGTGAGAATCCCTGATAGGAGCCGATCTCGGGTTCCAGCTCCAGCTCTTGCCCTCGTTTGCAAACACCTTTTCCGGATCCACCACATTATTCTCAAGAGCGGCGGCAGCGGTAACCACCTTGAAGGTGGAGCCGGGCTCATAAGACATGGAGACAATCTCGTTCTTTGCCACACGGCCGATTCCCTGGGTCTTGGAATTGGGATCGAATGTGGGGTAACTGGCCATGGCCAGGATTTCGCCGGTGTAAGGATCTACCACCACGGCAGAAGCACTGGTGGCGCTGTATTTCGTCACGCCATCCTTCAAGCCCTTTTCCACCAACTCCTGCATGTTCTTGTCAATCGTCAGCACCAGGTTCTTGCCCGGCACCGCTTCCGCCAGGTTTTCGGAACGGGAATACACTTCACGGCGGTGGGCGTCCTGCACACTCACCCGGAATCCCTCGTTTCCGCTCAGGCGTTCGTCAAACACGCGTTCCACGCCCATGACGCCATGGCCGTTAAAGTCCAGCTTGCCAATCACCTGGGAGGCAAGTTTTCCTTGCAAGAACACACGGCTGTAATCCAGGGCCTTGTTGGCGGTATCCCTGAAGTTGTCCGCCAGCACCACACCGTTCCGGTCCATAATCTGGCCCCGTTCGGCGTAGATGTTCTTGGAACGGGTCACCAGGCTCATGGTCTTCTTCTGGTACACTTCACGGTTCAGCACCTGGATGTTGAAGGTCTGCAAGGTCAGCACCACCACCAAGGACAGCACTATCCATTTCAAGAATCCGAGCGGTTCAAGAGGGAATCTATTCACCTTTACCCTCCAGAACCATAATCTTCTGCGGGACCTCGTACAGCCCGAGCACTGCGCTATCGGCAAAATCGGCCAGGCGTTCCAGCGAAGACATCTGGTTAATCTTCAGTTCCAGCAAGAGCGCATCGCGCTGCAAGAAGGTCACCTGCCTCTCGAGCATGCGGGACTGGCCATAAAGGCTGTTCAGGCGGTTCTGCAGGTACAGCGGAAGCATCAGGAGCAGGGCTCCCAAAAGCACAACGCAAAAGACGATTATAAAAATCGACCTGTTGGTTGCCGCCACCTTGAATTTCTCAGTTCCGCTCATACCCTCTCGTAAATCCTAAGCTTCGCAGAGCGAGCCCTGCTGTTTCTTGCAATCTCCTGTTCCGTAGGTAGAATCGGCTTGCGATTCACCTTCTTCAAACGCTGGTGGTTCCCGCCGCACACGCACACCGGCAAGTTTTCCGGGCAGATGCAGGCTTTCTCGAACCGTGCCGCAGTCTCCTTCACGCAGCGGTCCTCCACCGAGTGGTAGCTCATCACCACCAGGCGGCCGCCCACCTTCAGGCAATCCACCGCGGCACTCAGGCTATCTTCAATTTCTTTCAGCTCGCCGTTCACTTCCATGCGCACCGCCTGGAAAACACGGGCCAGCAAGCCGTTCACTTCCCGCCGCTTGTCGGGGAACACCGATTCCACAACGGCCTTCACGTCATTCGGCAAAATCTCGCGGCCCTCAGCCGTAACCGCAGATGCCATCTCCACCAGGCGGGTAGAAAGCTTGAAAGCCCTGTCCATATCGGCGTTCTTCCGGAGCACTGCGGCCAGATCGTCGGCACTCACCGACTTCAGCCATTCCTGGGCAGAGACGCCTTCGCGACGGTCCATGCGCAAATCCAGCGGGTTGTTGCCTACGAAGGTGAACCCGCGGCTAGAATCGTCCACCTGATGGCTGCTGATACCCAAATCGTAAAGGATTCCGTCCAGAGTGTTCGGGGCAATCTCATTCTTCAGTTCACCGAACCGCACCGGATGCACAACGAACTTGCACTTTACACCCGCAAGGCGTCTTGTGGCATAAGCAACGGCATCCTCATCGCGATCAAAAGCGTGAAGCATTCCGCCCTCGTTTAGTTTGTTTGCAATTCCGAAGGAATGTCCGCCACCGCCCAGGGTGCAGTCGCCATAAGTTCCGTCCGGCCTGATGCGGAGTCCGTCAAGGCACTCGGCAAGCATCACCGGATCGTGATAAAATTCATTTGTCTGTAATTTGGATTGACGCAGGTCAGCGTTTTGCATCGTCACCCTCCGTCAAGCTTTCACCATAGAACGCGGCATCGAATGCAGCAACATCTTCGGTTGTCTGCAATCCATACTTGGCATTGAAGCGTTCTGGATTCCATAGTTCGAGAGTCTTACCGCTTGCCTGCACATAAAGGACTTCGCCCTTCAGCTCAGCATACTCCAACAAGGTCTTCGGGAGCAAAATACGGTTTTGACCATCCAATTCCACTACCGTGGGGCAGAGGCCTCTGCGAACTAGGTCAGCTTGACGGCGGTCGGACCTCGAGTCCAGGTCCGCCATGAATTTCTCGTATTCTGGCAAGGTATAAAACCGTAGGGTCCGAGCCGGGCCACGGGTGACCACGAACTTCTCCCCATCGGACGGCACCAGCTGACGACGGAATTCCCTGGGGAAGGAGGACCTTCCCTTTCCGTCGATAGCCGTTTGGGCCTGACCTATGAATAACGATGAATTCATTCTAGTTTACACACAGATTTGGGTTAATCTACCACAACACAGTACAAATATACCACTTTCTACCACTCCGGCAACAAAAATTATGGATTTCTTACAAAATCCACCCCAAAAAGAACGACCGGACCACCAGGTCCGGCCACTTTTTAGTGAACATTTGTATATTAACGCAGAGCTGTGCCCACTTTTCCCGCTCCTTATATTATTATAAAGGGGGAAGCCTCCCCCTGATTGCAGCCTTGCTTCGTCGAATTACGCCCCGCCACTTTTCTCGTCATCCTCGCGCAGGCGAGGATCCACTACCACCTTGGCGGGGACTTCTCTCCCTCAGCAAGTCTTCCATCACCCCCTCCCCTAGGGGGACACCCCCTAAAACCCCCGCCCCTCCTTAGCTTTCCCCAAACAGGCCGTCATGAATTTGTGATTCGGAGAATCAAAAATCTTGTCGGCGAGGATGGCGAAATTTGTGTTAGTCGGCGTCTTGCTTTTTAAGATTGTCGCAAGCATATAGAGGCCTTTTTCTGTGAAAGCGTAGGGTAAAGCTCTGCTTTTGGCCGAATAGTTTGTGGACGAAATTTTCGTTCGCAAAATTTCAACCCAACCCCATAGACAGAGTCTAGTATTTTTGAGTTTCTTTTAACACCTCTTCCAAGGTAAAATCCTCCTTGCTGAAAAAGAACATCTTTTTCCCGAGGTCTTTTAGGGATGCCCCAAAATGATAGGCCTTGTCATCAATAAATAGAAAGCGATCGTGAGTGTTCGTGTTCGGGAAGATTTCTATGGGGCAATCGGCATACTGCGCGTTATATTTCTGGAGATCCAGTTCAAAAATCTTGCTCTTATCGTAGGTGTAAATAGTCACCGAGACGCCCTTTTCCCTTTTGAGCATCATTAAAAGAGTCGTTTCGTCCACATAGTTATCCACAAGGACAATGCGTCTTTGCGCCTGGCGGATAAGACCGCACGCAAACGCGTAGGCATCAAACTCCTGACTCTCATAAAAGATGCCCTTGGTCTTGAGCTCTCCGCGATCCATTGCCTCAAAAATGGTATCGAACTTGTGTTCGTGATCGAGCAGCCGCGCATCCTGATCGATTACCTTACTTTCCACATTGGCAAGGCGATTAACGAAACCACCATTCTGCATCATGTAGTGTCGCATCGCAACGAATGCCTTCATAATGTCTATGCTGACCCTTATGGCTTTTTCGCTATGCAGTACGGCAGAAAGCATTGCCACCCCCTGCTCGGTGAAGGCGAAGGGCGCCTTTCGCAATCCCATTTTGTCTGAATTGGAAGTCGCAAATTGCGACTTCCAATTTTCAAACTCCAATTTGTCCAGTTGAAAACAAAACTCTGCTGGAAAGCGCTCAATGTTACGCTTTACCTGCTCATTTATACGCTTCGTTTCCACCCCGTAAAGCACCGCCAAATCGCGATCAAGCAACACCTGCTTGTCACGAATGACTCGAATCATCTTTTCTACGCCCGACTCCATGAGCGGATTAGGTGCGATATCATCCGTTTTTTCGGTCTTTCTAGCCATCTTCTACTCCAATCCGCCTACAAGCAAAAAAAGGCGGGGTAAAGTGTTCTTGATGCAAATATACATTTCGCGAACGTCATATTATGACAATTTGAGAAAAAGGTCGCGTTTTTTTTTACAGCCCCATCTCCTTCACTTCCTTAATCAAGAAGTTTTCCAATTGTTCCCGGTCAGGAAGCTGCAACTTGTATGTTGAGACAAATAACTTCTCGTCCATGCCGTTTAATACATACTGGACCATTTTCGGTCCTTTTTCGGTACAGAGCAAAATCCCGATCGGGGGATTATCCCCGTCCGCCATCTCACAATCCTTGAAATAAGAGATGTAGGCATTCAATTGAGCAGCGTGTTCAATGCGAAATTTGCCAACCTTCAACTCCACGATTACATTGCAGTGCAGCAGACGGTTATAAAGCACCAAATCAATAAAATAATACTCGTCATCTATGATAATGCGCTTTTGCCGAGCCTCGAAGCAGAACCCTTTGCCCATCTCCAACAGGAACTCCTGCAAATGGTCCATGATAGCCTGCTCCAATTCAGTTTCGGAGAACGCATCCTTGGCATTCAGGTCTAAAAAATCGAGAGTATACGCGTCCTTGACCGACAAAACGGCATCAGTTCCGCCCTTTTCCACCCTTTGCAACAACAGTTCCGGCTTTTTGCTGATTCCGCTCCTGAAATAGAGTTTCGTGTCGATTTGCCGACGAAGTTCTCGCACGCTCCATGTGCCTTTGATACATTCAAGTTCATAGAAGAACCTCTCCATAGGGTCGTCAATGGTCATTATTTCTTTAATATGCGAGAATGAAAGCCGAGTGACAAGCAATTCCGGCGGCGTTTCGAATTTGCGAGACACTGTCTCGCAAATCTGTGGATATTTCACGTAAAACATCCTGCATGCGTTCAACAACTGACGGTCAAGCCCCTTGATGGACAACTTGTCCGCCAGATTCTGCAGTAGACGAGCACCGTACTTGGCGCGGTCGCACCCCTCCTGTTCATATTCGACTATATAGCAGCCGATAGCCCAATTTCGTATAGTCAGAAGCTGGTTTACGGCACCCTTGGCTACGGAACTTGTCGCATTATGGACGTCTTTTACCCGTTCCGCAAGGATTTCAAAAGTTGTTCCGTCGGCCTTACTGATAGGCGGTTCACGCTTATTCATCTTCTACTCCTTCCGCCTACAAGCAAAAAAGGCGGGGCAAAGTGTTCTCGATACAAATATACATTCCCCGGATGTCACATTATGACAATCGGCGGATTTCGCGGAAATTTTGGCATTTTTGGGGAAATTCGCCCCCTGCAGGCGGTTGAATTCTGCATTGACATCTTGCAACGCCTAGCTTTCTTTTTCTGCCTGAATCTTCTGCGATTCCTTCAGCACTTCGTCCAACGTGAAATCTTCTTGCGTAAAGAAGAAGGTGTTCTTTTGAAAAACGGTTGATAAGACCGCCGTTACCCATCATAAGGTGACGCAATTGCACGAAAGCCCGCATGATGGCTATGTTGACTTTGATTGCAGTCTCGCTTTTTAGAACCGAAGACAGCATCGCTACGCCTTGTTCGGTAAAAGCATATGGAAAATATTGTCGGCCTCCTCTGGTTTCGGTTTTTGTGGTCGCAATTTGCGATCTCAAAAATTTATGCTCCGTGGCATCCAGCTGAAAGCAGAAATCTTTAGGAAAACGCTCAATATTGCGTTTAACCTGTTCATTCAGTCGTTTTGTTTCCACTCCGTAGAGTTGTGCCAAGTCCTTGTCCAACATAACTTGCCTGCCTCTGATTGTAATGATTCTCTCCTCAATTCTTAAACTGGTGGAGACCTCCGCTAAGTTGCCCATAACTTTCTATTATAGAATAATTTAACTATTTAGCCTGAATAAAAAAGAACGCGATATGGGCATATACGACTATACCTATATCGCGTTGTAGGACTCTTCCTTCCGACCTACGGCTTCCAGACTTCTTCTGCAATATTAGTTAAAAAATATAGACTTGCAAAGAAAGTTTATGATATTGTGGGTTATCTCAGGTAAGACTTCAATAGAGAAGTAAACCTTTCCTTGTCTTCAGGGCAGACGAACTCTGTCTTGATCGGTGCATAGAACAACCTCTGCTTCAAAGATTCAGGGACTGTCTTGGAGTCGCGTACTCTCTGGCAGTCTTTTTCTGTCGTCATGATGACAGAGGTAGGGAAGGCGTCAGCCGCATCCCTGATGGACAGGATGTCCGACTTTGTGAACTTGTGGTGGTCGGGGAAGTTGAAATGCTTTACGATCTTGTAGGTGCCGCAGAGGTATCTTGCGAGCGGAGCGTCGTTGGCGATGCCTGTGAAGAGTATGAGCCTCTGGGCGTACAGATAGCGAGGGTCTCCCTCCGGGAATATGGCCTTCGGGGTGTCATATGCTATGGTCGTGAAGAAGAGATGCTTCGGATTGCCGAGAGCTTCGCTCCATTTGCTCCTTTCCCATGCATCCAGATATTTAGGACATTTCGATACTATCACGACGTCCGCCGCCTTGATCCTTTCGGGCAGGTCGCGCAACCTTCCAAGTGGCATCAGATGATCCTTGAATATAGGCCTGCTGTAGTCAACGAGCACTATCGACAGGCCTGCTTTCACCGCCCTGTGCTGGAAAGCATCGTCCAGCAGTATGAGATCGGCTTTCGGAAACTCCTTGTGGATGCACTTCCTGCCTTTCTTCGATGTGTTTATGCTTTCCGGGTCGGTGAGGAACATGCACCCCTCTTTACGCGACTTGTCCACAGCGACAGTCGCCATAGGGAACTTCTTCTTTATCTGCAGAGGTTCGTCGCCGAAGTCTATGGCCCTGCCGTCGGTCACAACCTGCTGGAAGCCCTTGGTCTTGCGCTTGTAGCCTCTTGAAAGCACTGCTATGTTCTTTCCATACCACTGGTCGTCCTCCAGGAGAGTCCTGAGGATCATTTCGGTGTGCGGCGTCTTGCCTGTGCCTCCGACGGTGATGTTGCCGATGCAGACGGACGGAACGTCAGGAGTATATGTCTTCTTGAGTCCCGTATTATAAAGCATATGCCTGATCTTGAGCGTCAGCCAATATGGAAAAAGCAGTATCTTGTCAATCATAGTCTTCAATTGTCATTTCGAGTTTGTCGAGAAATCTTAAACGTTATAAACGTTTCCCGCATCAGGTGCTTCGTTGCCACCCCATCTTTCGGCAATGTAGTCCAGCGTCGCGTACAGCTCCTGCGGGTCATTGAGTGTCACGAGCTTCAGCCTTGTCTCCTTGAAGTCAGGGAGGCCCTTGAAATAGCATGACAGGTGGCGTCTCATCTCAAGTATGCCGACCCGGTCTCCCTTGATTTCGATGGACTTTGCCAGATGGCGCTTTGCAAGAGCGACCCTGTCGATGACGCTCATCTGCGGCAGCAGTTCACAGGTCTGGAGATAGTGCCTTATCTCCTTGAATATCCATGGGTGGCCATATGTGGCGCGGCCTATCATGATGCCGTCCACTCCGTATCTGTCGAAATATTCCTTCGCCTTCTGAGGAGAGTTGATGTCTCCGTTACCGATGACAGGAATATGCATCCTCGGGTTCTCCTTCACCTTGCCGATCAGTGTCCAGTCAGCTTCTCCGGTGTACATCTGGCAGCGGGTGCGGCCGTGGATGGTCAGGGCCTGTATGCCCACATCCTGCAGCCTCTCGGCCAGCTCTACGATGATCTTCGAGTCTTCGTCCCAGCCCAGGCGCGTCTTCACTGTCACAGGGAGCTTCACGGCTTCCACGACCTGACGGGTGATCTCCACCATCTTGTCCGGCTCGCGCATCATGCCGGAGCCGGCTCCGCGGCGGGCGATCTTGTTCACCGGACATCCGAAGTTGATGTCCACCAGGTCGGCTCCGTGGCCTCCGGCGATCTCCGCCGCCCTCTCGGCCATGACGGCCGCGTCGACCATCGCCTCCGGTATGTTGCCATAGATCTGGATGCCTATAGGAGCCTCGTAGTCATATGTCACAAGTTTCTCCAGCGACTTGCGCGCATCGCGGATGAGCCCGTCCGACGATATGAACTCCGTATACATCATGTCAGCCCCGAATTCCTTGCATATGAATCGGAACGATGCGTCAGTCACATCCTCCATCGGCGCAAGGAAAAGCGGCCTTTCTCCCAGTTCTATGTTTCCTATCTTCATACTTCTCAAACAAACTGCAAAAATACAAAATTTCTTCGACGCAACACCTATTATATATATGCCGGCGCAATCAGGCACAGATTTTCGGATAACCTATGAAAAAAATCAGTAAATTTGCGAGGATTAACTATTATGATTATGGCTAGAATTACAACAATAGGCGTTCTTACCTCAGGTGGAGACGCGCCGGGAATGAATGCGGCTATCAGAGCCGTGACCAGAGCAGCGATATACAACGGCTGGAAAGTCAAGGGAATATACAGAGGCTGGGAAGGCCTCATCAACGGTGAGATCAAGGATTTCACATCGGAAAGCGTCAGCGGAACCATCAACCGCGGAGGCACCATCCTCAGGACAGCCCGCAGCAAGGGCTTCATGAATGAAGAAGGCCGCGCCAAGGCATATGAGAACCTCAAGGCCCATGGCATCGACGCCCTCATAGTCATCGGAGGCAACGGTTCCCTCGCAGGAGCGCAGGTCATTGCATCGGAATATGACATTCCATGCGTCGGCCTCCCCGGCACTATTGACAACGACCTCTATGGAACAGATACAACCATAGGCTACGACACAGCCCTCAATACCATCATGGACTGCGTTGACAAGATCCGCGACACCGCGAACTCACACAACCGCATCTTCTTCGTCGAGGTCATGGGACGCGACGCCGGCTTCCTCGCGCAGAACGCCGCTATCGCGACAGGCGCTGAGGCCGCCATCATCCCTGAGGACCAGACCGACGTCGACCAGCTGGCGACATTCATCGGCAGGGGAGTGCGCAAGAGCAAGAACAGCTCTATCGTCCTCGTGTCCGAGAGCAAGAAGGACGGCACTGGCGGAGCGCAGTATTATGCAGACCGTCTCGTGCATGAGTATCCTGAATATGAGGCGCGCGTGACCATCCTCGGTCACCTCCAGCGCGGCGGTATCCCTACGGCGCAGGACCGCATCCTGGCCAGCCGCCTCGGCGTAGCGGCCATCGAGGCCCTCAAGGACGGCCAGCGCAATATCATGGTCGGAGTGAAGAACGACCAGATAGTATACGTGCCGTTCAACAAGGCGATCCGCATCGACAAGCCGATTGACCGCGAACTCATCAACGTCCTGAACGTCCTTTCGATATAAAATTTGTTTAAAACCAAAAATCTTCTTACCTTTGCACCCCCTATGTAGTGTAGGGATCGCAATTTTTAGTATTAAATTATTAAGTATTAACCATTTAAAAGTACAAGATGGACACACAGAGCTACAAAACGGTATCCCTCAAGGCAGGCGATATCAAGAAGGAGTGGGTTGTGATCGATGCTACCGACTTGGTGGTAGGCCGTCTTGCTGCCAGACTTGCGCTTGTCCTCCGTGGCAAGAACAAGGCGTCTTTCACTCCGCACATGGACTGCGGTGACAATGTCATCGTTCTCAATGCGGACAAGGTAAGATTCACTGGTAAGAAGATGACCGACAAGGTGTACGTTCGCCACACTGGCTACCCAGGTGGACAGCGTTTCACCACACCTAAGGAGGTTATGGCAAAGAAGCCTACTGAAGTCTTAAGGATGGCAGTAAAGGGTATGCTTCCTAAGAACCGTCTTGGTGCGAAGCTTCTCAACAACCTGTATCTCTATGCAGGCAACGAGCATCCACACCAGGCACAGAACCCTAGAACAATCACTTTAAACGAAATTTAAGCAGAGCATGAAAGTAGTAAACGCCCTTGG
>CALATK010000205.1 GCA_937891805.1 uncultured Fibrobacter sp.
GCCATAAATGGCCCTGGATTCCAGGTCCATGGAAATCCTTACGGACTGCCAGTGTGCCTTGTGATAATTCGCCTGAACGCTTGTGCGGCCCCAACGGACAAGTCCCCAAGAATAAAGCAGGGAATCGTTCTCGTGAGGATACACATCCCCCACATATTCCACGTTCTGGTGCTGCATACCACCCGCCATGGTAAAATTCATGGACGACTGGGTGTAAGTAAGGCCCCAGGTGGTCACGGAACGGGCAATGGAAAAGTCATTGTACATGGGCCAGAAGAAAAAGTCCTCGCCGTCCCAGCCGGAGCGTTCGAACCAGAGCAAGAAACCCAGATGGTTGTTCTTTGTCACTTCACCACTGCCGAAACCTGCAAAATGGTGCTTGAAGGCATAGCCCTCGTGCTCGCCGTAGGGGCTTTCCAGCGGGGTCTGAGTCCTGAAGGGCAGATAGTTGAAACCCAGGTCGATATAGCCGCCACGGCCACCACGCATGATGTCGCGGATTTCGCGCAACTGCTGGTCGCGAGTCACGGCACCGCCTGCCGCAAGGGCGCTCGCGGGGATAGCGTCGGCCAAGGCAATGCCTGCAAAAAACAAAAGACAGAATATGGTTCTTATAAACCGCATACAACAAAGATAAAAAATATGAACAAAAAAAACGCCCCGACCGTAAGATCGGGACGTTTAAGCTGCTTCACTTGGACTCGAACCAAGGACAACGCGATTAACAGTCGCGGGCTCTACCAACTGAGCTATGAAGCACCGTCGAATGACGCACCCAAATATAGATAAAACGATTGCCTTGTCAAGGGATTTTTATAAAAATTTCGGCTTTTTTATAAAAAAAGACCAATTCCCAGGTAATTTTTTAGAAAAACATCCAGACGGCAATCCAATAGACCATAAGCAAAAATTCCATTTCCCGACTGATGTGGGAAAGGAAAGGCCCGCCAAAAGCGCCCGCACCGATTGCGACAATCCGGGTCCAGGGCATGTCCAGCCCGTGATACACGAAGGTGAGCCCGCCAAAGAATTCCACCCACAGCCAAAGGACCTGGGAAAGCACAAGGTAGCGGGTCTTGTGGCTTATCAGGGTCGTTGTGGAAAAACAGATACACAGGGCGAGCATCCGGAAAGGCATGTATTCCAGGGATGGTTCCGAAAGATCTACCGTGAGGTAGGAGAACAGGCCAAAAACCACCAAGGAAAGGGCAAGAATACCCGTCTCCTTGAAGATACTGACAGGACGGCGCCAAAGAAACATGGAGGTTCCGAGGGCCATCAGGCAGCATAGGGCATTCAGGATAGCATCCATTATTCACCCTCCCCTGCCAAATGGCGCATGTAGCGAACCAGCCCCCGCGCTTCGTCTTCGGAGACCCGGCCCCGATAGGGGTTCATGTTCACCCGGCCATCCAGAATGACCTTCACGAGAGAGTCCTCTCCCAAGGTATCCAGCCGCACGGGCGTAAGCTTCTGGGGCAGCGGGTAGAATTCCCGCACGAACTTTTCGTTGAACTTACCGTCTTGCCCGTGACAACCGGCGCACCTGGACGACCATATAAACTCTACCGTCTTGGGCGAATCAACTCCTTGCACGGATATGACACCCGAAGAAACATCTGAACTGCCCCCGGCCCAGAACGTCCCTGCAAGGCAGCCCAGGATTCCAGCAAGCACTGCGCAAACCAGCTTTACCCGTTTTCCAGAAATACCCCACAGGGGTCTTGCGCACAAAGTAAAGCTCGCCACCAGCACAAGCAGGGGCAGGCACAAGGGCACAACGTTCACCACCGAAAGTGGCGCAAGATTCGTATTTTCCACTGAAACGGCCCAGACCACATACAGCAGGGTAACAAGGACGCCCAGCAAAAGGGGCAGCCGCAAAATGGAAAAGTCGTTTTTCTCAGGGAGGAAAACCTTTTCCGACTCCTTGTCCGACTCGTCCTGCTGCAGGACAATCTCCCCCATTACCACGTCTTCGCCCTCCAGCAGGGAGCTGAACTTGGCGCGGAAAACAAAGAACAAGGTGGTGAACAGGCCCAAGGAGAACGAAACCAGCCCAAGGTCAGTCCAGCTAAAATAGTCGGATGAATTATATTCCGACGGGGTCACCAGGATGTAGCGTTCAAGCCCCAACGAAACCAAGACGGAGAACGCCACCAGGAGCCGACCGAAGGCATTTTCCCGGATAACCCGGAGCCACATCAGCTGCGGCACTACCGCCCCGAGGAACACCACCTCGAAGGAGAAGGTGCCCTTCAGCAGGAATTCCCACAGCCAGAAAACCGCCATGAACCAGGAAAGGCCAAGCATGAGCTTTTCCAGCACACGCACGCGGCAGTGCTCCGCCGTAAGGAGGATAATGACCAGGGCAAGGCCAGAATAGATAGCCCCCGCGATAAAGTAAAGCGGGAAAAACGCCCCGCGCCACTGGGGCACAAAAGTCACCGCAAAGTCAAGACTCACGATGGTGTGCACCCACAGCACCAGCGGAAAGAGCAGCCAGGCCATGGGGCGAATCAGCTTTTTCAGGTCGGGGAACTTTTCGCTGAAAAGGTGCGTTGCAAAAAACAGCAGGGACACAAGCCCATATACAGAAATACAGCAGAAATCCCAGACCAGGGGCGACCGCAGGTTCGAAAAGTTACCGCGGGCGTCGAGAAAGGGGACAACCATGTAGAAGTTTTCGATAATTCCCAGATGAACCAACGGGAACAGGGCCGCCACCGCCAGGGAACACAGGGTGGAAAGTTCCGCCACCATAGACGTGCGGCGACCGAGGGGGTAACCCAGCGCAAGGAATATGGCCGAGATCAGCGTTCCCGCATGGGCAAGTCCAATCCACAGCACAAAGAGGGAGATGGGAATGCCCCAGAAGGTGCGTGCATCCGTATGCCATGCGGTGGGGCCTTCCCACAGGGAAACCCCGAAGGCGAAAGCCCCCAGAAGCAAGAGTGCAGCACCTATGTACACGAGAATCCTGTACACTAGCGCCTCCCCCGCATGTACACCACGGAAGGATCGAGATTCGCTATTTCCCGAGGCACGTAAAGGTTCCTGTGCTTGGCCTCTTGAACCAGGGGGGAATCCTGGTCCAGCCAGTTCCCGAAGATAATGGCATTCTTGGGGCAGGCCTCGCTACAGGCGGTCTTGAGGCCGCTCCCCCGCCATTCCACACCGGGCCTTGTAGCCATCTGGGCGTGCTTGTGGTCTTGCAGGCGCTGCAGGCACAGGGAGCATTTTTCCATGACGCCCTTGGAGCGCAAGGGAACTTCGGGATTGAACTTGCGGGCAAGACCTTCCTTGACGCTATCCACGTAGTTGAACTTACGGGCCCCCACAGGACAGTTCGCCCCGCAGAACCTGGAGCCGGTACAGCGCTTGTACATCATGGTGCTGAGACCGTCGGGAGTGTGGCTTGCGGCCCCCGTAGGGCAGACCTTTTCGCAGGGGGCGTTACCGCAGTGGAAACACATGGCAGGGGCGCCGCCGTGCATCTCTATCCAGTGCATGAACCGCCCGGCATCGCGCTCTCCCTTGGAACTCAGGGGAATGTTGTTTTCTTGCATGCAGGCCAGAATGCACTTGCCGCATCCGTCGCAGGCGTCCAAATCGATAGCCATGCCGAAACGATTCACAGGTGAAGCCCCGTGGACCTCAAGAGGGCCGGGCATGGGGACCTGCACCAGGTCAAAAGCCCCCTTGGCGCGGGACAGGGCCAAACGAACCTCCCGTTCGAACTCGGCGATTTCTGGAACTTTCGCCCCGGAAAAGTCGGGCAAGCGACGGCAGCCCCACAGGACCTGCATTAAAGCTACCACCGTACACGCCTTGATAAATTCACGCCTATCCATAAGACAAAACCCTAACGATGGCACGCCCCGCAATGGATGGCAGCCTTCTTGAAACCCCGGCCTTCGAAGGTCTTTCCGCTATGGCAGTCCAGGCAGCTCTGCATGGTAAAGCGCTCCCCTCCGTAGCGGTTCTTTTGAATCTTTTCCGCAGAGCCATGACAGTCGCTGCATTGCACGCCTGCCGCAAAATGAAGCCCGTGGTGGAACACCACGTGTTCAGGCAAAACCCTCTTGTGCACCCAGGGGAATTCCTCGGCACGGCTCAAGGCGGAATCCAGTTTCTCGATTCCCGGGTTCTCGGTCAAGGGCAGCCTATGGCAGTCCATGCAGTCCGTCTTGGAAGGCAGGTAGGCGTGAGCCTGGTAAGTCACTCCCGTATGACAATGGGAACAATCCAGCCCGATGGAATCCCCGTGAAGGGCGTGGTCAAAGGGAATATTTCCCGGAGTCTTGACTTCGGAAGCCTGCTGACGGAACAGGAAATCGGCCAGGAAGAACCCGCACAAAAGTGCCAACAATCCCGCCATCAGGTATTTCATTCCCGCTCCCAGTTACTTAGGCCTTCCCGGATCCTCCGGATTGTCCAAAATGTATAAAAGCCAAGCCGTCATCATCTTCGCCTGGTCTTCGGTAAGGGGCGTTATTTCCATCGCAGGCCAGATATCCGGGTGTTTCGGAGTGGGGTGCATCAGGTACTTGACCATTTCTTCGGGCTTTTCGGCGTACTGGGCAACATT
>CALATK010000206.1 GCA_937891805.1 uncultured Fibrobacter sp.
CCCTCGCTCATCATAATGACTGCTCGGCTCAATCTTGTAGCAGAATCTACGAAATTGCCTCGCTCCCACCTAAAGGTCGCCATGTACACTAATCGCTAAAGCGCTAAGTGTCCAAAGGTCGCCGACACAACTCGTTGATACGAGTTGCTTTCGGCTCACGGACTCACGACCTTCGACTGTTCACTCGAGAAACTCACATCTCGGTCAAAAACAAAAGCAATGGCTAAGGTTTACATGAACTTTTGCAATCAAGAACGTCTTTTGCAGGTAAGAACCGTTGCTACAGGAGGAAACTCTTGTGACTGTTAGTCCCTGCGAGTTTCCGCCGAGAGTCCTGATCATTTGCGTATTATCGGCAATTTCCAGGAATTATAACATTTTTTTGTTCTGGTTTTATCCCTGCTCATAATGAGCCCCTAAAAGACACAAAATTGGCCGTGTCGCTCATGTTTCGTTCATCCGCAGTGTCGCCCATGCCGCTCGCCACGGACTTGAGCCTGTTGGCATTTACAACACATTCCAAAAATGAATAAAATATAGCAAAACAACAATAGAAAATAGCACTACATAAACAATAGCGGTTCTAGCAATGTAGAGTAAAAAAATTTTACCTCTACCTTCAGGTTTCATAAATATCTTTACGAAAAAAAATCCCCAAACCCATCCTACAATATGTCCAACAATAACAAAAAAGAAAAAAATACGTTCATTCATTTTTGATGAAATTCTTAACAAATTTAACAAAAAAGCCGTTGGAATATACCCACACACTCCCCCCCATGGATCAACAAATATTGAATCATTCAAAGAAACGTACAAGGGAAGCGTCACAACAGCATTATAAACGAAAGCAAATCCCAGCAAAAAATATAAATAAGACATTTTTTTCATATTCATTCTATTCGATTTCTATCAGGCCAATGTCAACATTCCCAGTTTTATCCCCGCTCATAAAGAGCCACTATAAGACCTACTTTCTGAATATACCATATTTTATGCGGGTTCGCAAGCGTTTTGACGCTGAAAAAATCAGAAAAAAAGATGGGTTTCTGGGATTTTGTCGATTTCCTTCAAGGAAAATGTCAACGGCAAAACGATTCCTCCTGAAGAAGAAAAGTTGAAAAGCGCAAACTGACGATGCGGGGAAAATAACAAAGCGGGACTTTTATGTCGCTTGTTTTATGCCACCTGTTTTTTTCGAGGTGGTTTTGCGATAAATTTTGGTTCCATCTTTTCGGCTTTGGCCTGAGTAAGGAACATGTTGATTAGGGTCTGGTAGGGAATCCCGGTTTTTTCGGCGAGTTCCTTAAAATAGGCGAGGACTGATTCGCTGATGTTGATGCAAATCGTTTTCTTCAATTTCTTGGCATACGGATTCTTTACCGCATTGCTGAAGTCATAGTTGCGCTTCATATACATAATATATATATCCTTTTTTCTTTTGTCAATAGGTTTAATTTCCTCTCTCAACCACATCCCCCGATAGCATCGTCTCCACCAGCATAGTGTCGGGGGTGAACTGCACGGTGATGGTCCCGCGCTTTGCTGTGTTCAGGTAAGGAATGCCCAGGGAGTCCAGCCGGTCCGTGACCTGCTTGTGGGGGTGACGGAACCTGTTTTTCCGACCGCTGGAGACCAGGGCAAGCCTTGGGCCTACCGCCGTCAGAAAGTTTCGGCTGCTGGACGTCTTGCTCCCGTGATGGCCCAGTTTCAGCACGTCGCTTTTCAAGAAGGCGTGAGACCGGAGGATCTTCTTTTCGCCTGCCACCGTCAAGTCTCCGGTCAAGATGGCGGAATGCCCGAGGCCCTTCACCCGGAGGGTAATGCTTTCTTCGTTGGTCTCGGCGCACTTGTCGCTAGAAACAGGGTGCAGGGCCCGAATCTCGAAAAAGTTCTCGGACCAGGTGAACCCCCGGCCGATATCCCGCAGGGGAATGCCCCGCTCCAACGCCACGGCCATCGTTTTAATCCAGGCGGGTTTCGGCTCCAGCCTTGCGCATTCGCTGACCCAGAGTTCCTTGACGGGAAAACTTTTTACAATCCCGAGAACCCCGCCGAAATGGTCGGCGTCGGCGTGTGTCACCACAAGGGCGTCCAGCTTTAGGATACCGGAATGTCGCAAATAGGGAACTATGATATCCTTGCCCGAGTCCCTGCGGTCATTGGGCCCGCTATCCACCAAGATGTTCCGCCCTGAAGGTGTGGTAATCAGTATGGCGTCTCCCTGCCCGATGTCGATGGCGGTAAGGCTCCAGGTGGGCCAGACCACATCACGGTAGTTGCATGCAAAATAAAAGCCCGAAAAGAAAAGGAGTCCCAGGGAGAAAAGGATGGCACCAAGCCTGTTTTTGCGGATGCTGGTAAGCAGGGCAAACGCAAAACCCATCAGCAACAGCACAAAGGGCGGGTAGGGCCCTACGGTCACCGATGCCGCCGAGGAATCGGAAAGCAGGTGGGTCAAGAGGCTTGCGGTCCGGAGCAGGACTGATGCCGCGCTGCAAAAGATGCCCGTCACAAAATCGAAGGGCGAAAGCAGTGCAAAAAGCCCCGCCTCCATTCCCCAGGAAATCAGGGGGACGATGACGATGTTGCCTAGCCAGGCCAGGGGAGCGAGGGTCTTGAAATGATAAATCAGGAGAGGTGCCGTCGCCAAGGTGGCACACAGCGTCACGTAGGTGGGTTCGACGATAAAGTTCTGGAACTTGGCCCATAGTTTGTTTTTCGAGAGGCTTTCGGGTAGCGCCTTCAGGGGATTGTGGCTGGACCCGAGAATGATTCCGGCGGTAGCTGCCGCCGACAGCTGGAATCCGGGATTCCAAAGCACCTGAGGGTTTGGAAGCAAGATGAGGATTAGGGCCACCCCCAGGCTGTTCAGCGCACCCGCCGGCCGTTGCAGGAGCATGCCCACCTGGGGCACGGCGAACATGATGACGGCCCGGGTCACCGCAGGGGAGCCGCCGGTGACGGGCACGTAGATGGCAAGGAGCAAGATGCCCACCACCCGCACAATCCTGTGGGGGAGTCCTGTCGCCTTCAGGAACGTCATCAGGAGCCCCGCCAGCAGCACCACGTGAAAACCGCTAATCGCTAGAACATGTACCAGTCCCGACCGCTGGAAATCGCTCCGCAGGGCCTCGGGAATGCCGCTCCGGTCTCCGGCCAGGAGTCCCATCAAAAGTCCCGTTTCTGCCGGGTCCAAGAACCGCGACAGCTTTTGGCGAATCCAGTTCCTGAAATGGTGAAAACTCCGCTCGAAGGTCCAGCCGCCCCGCCAGCTTTTCCAGTGCAGCATTTTTCCGTAGGCGGAAAGGTTCTGGCTGTCCAGCCACTTTCGGGTATCGAAGGCACCTGGGACCGTGGGCGGTTCTACCGGGTACCAGGACGCCTCGTAACAGAGGGAGTCTCCAGGTCCCGGCAAAAGGGGGAGGGCGCGCTTTTCGGTAAGCCGCACGCGGTAGGTTCCGACGACTTCTGCGACCGAACGATTCGGCACCGTTGCGACCTTCGTGTCGGCTTCTGCACCCCCTGTGTCAACTGTTGCGACCTGCGAAAAACGGACTTTTACCACAAACGCCACTCCGTTGCTCCGGGGCAGCACCGCCTCTACCGTGCCGCACCCCTCCTTCGGCGGCACAGTTATGACCAGCGAATTAGCCGCTGTTACGACCTGCGAACCTGGCACTGTTACGACCTGATTTGCGGTCGTCTCCCCACTCGAAAATACCCGTGCCGAAATCAGAATGCTCCCGATTCCCGCGAGTAGTGCCGCCAGTACCACCCGCTGGGTGAATTTTCCAGAAACATGGGCTAGGCTCCACAACAAGGCCAGGAGAACTGCTCCGTACAAGGGCTTTTCAAAGGCGGTTATGACTGCCATTATCGTGAAGGCTGCCACCAGGGCGGGTTTCCCCGCCAGGGGAAATGTCAATTCTCGAAAAGAAGAAAAAAGCTTCATTCTGTACAATCCTTTGCGGCTTGTTTTTGTACCTTTGGGGCATGGCCAGGTCAAATTTTTTTGCCCCTCTATGTATAAGACGCTTTTTTGGTGCAAAAAAAGCCTACCCACTATTCATTTTTTTCACTTTTCTTTCTTTTTCCCTTTTTTTCTCGTCCTGTAGCGAAGATTCTGACCCGGAAAGAGTTGTTTACCCGCTGGAAAAGGAACTTTACGCCATGTTCCCCAACGACCCCGCCCTGGGGGATTCCGTGGAGGCGCATCTTTCCACGGGAGTCATGATGATTGTGCACCCGGGCGGGCTCTACACCCTTTCTTTCGGGGTGGATTCGGCCTTTGAAGCTCCCAAGATGCAACTGTTCCGTTTTTACGAGCACCGCGATGGCGACGGTTACGGAATGTCCAAGATGGAAACCCTAAAACCCGAAGTTTCCGGTGGACGTTATGTCTTTAACTTTGTCTGCGAAGAAAACGAAAAATCCATCTGGGGCCTCACCCTGGTGCAGGATGACGACTACTATAGGGGCAAAACCAGAGACGTAAAATTCGAAGGCTCGGGCAAGTATTCCAATCACCTTTCCCTGAACCTGATTCCTGTGGGGCTTATCGACCCTATCGAGGGAGTAGACGGAATGGACAGCCTCGCAAAAATGTTGCTGCAGGCATTCCGCAAAGCTTATACCTCCTTTGTCATCGATACGATTTATGTCAACTACGCCTCGAAACATCCGATTCTCGGGAGTAAATACCCGTCAGACGCGCATTGGCACGCGGGAGCGACCTCTGAGGACATGACCCTTGCGGAACTGGGCGGCTGGCCCGTGAAGGGAGTGAACGAGGCTTTGGACATTGTCCTGGTCCATCGCATCAACGAGCTCAATGTCTTGGGTTATGCGGCCCTTTTTGCCTCTAACCTTAGGGGAGGCGAGGGCAGTACGGTCATTGTGGGGAGTCATGCCCTCACGTCAACGGGGGAACGCGCCCTCACCGCCGAAGAAATCGTGAAGGTGGCCGTGCACGAGACCGGGCATTTCTTTGGGCTTCGGCATACCACTTCCACCTGGGCAGATATAGAAGGCTATCAGGACATGTCCATTCTAGAAGACGGCTTTGAGGACACCCCCTCATGTCCGGAGCTCCTGAAAAGCGGCCTGTATAAAAAGGGCGAAACCTCCGGAGTGCGGGACTACTCCCTGCCGGGTCGCGCCTACAAGATGATAGACCGGACCGCCTACGGCATAGCCTTCAATGAAGACGATTGTCCCGATGCTTCCTTTGTCATGTTCCCGGTGAGTACGGAACAGTCCATGAGGGAGTTTTCAAAACAGCAACTGAAGGTCCTGAAACAGAACCTTCAGTTGATACCCCATTAGTTTATCTGTTACGGGCCATTTCCATGGCCGCGGCTCTATAGTCTTCTTCGGAGATTCGATCGGGTCCCCAGACCACAACCTTGTTCCTGCCGGATTCCTTGCCCTCGTACAGGGCCTTGTCCGCCATCTGGATACTGCGGTCGGCGCCTAGGCGGCCGTCGTACTTGGAAACGCCCAGGGTGATGGTGACGTTGATGAGAAAATCGGCGTGCTTGATGGACTGTTCTTCCACCTGCTTGCGGAACCGCTCAGCCACAACGGCTGCTCCGTCCAAGTCGGTCTCGGGGAGTAGCACCAAAAATTCTTCGCCGCCGTAGCGGCCCACGATGTCGTAGTTCCGCAACATCCCGCGGATGGTCTGTGCAACGGATTTCAGCACTTCGTCACCACAGGCGTGTCCGTAGGTGTCGTTGATTCTCTTGAAATGGTCGATGTCAATGAACACAAAGCAGAAAGGCTTGTGGGACCTGGAAATGCGGCTGACTTCGTTTTCGATGCACTCGTGAATGTTCCGGCGGTTGGGTAGCCCGGTCAGTTCGTCGGTCCTGGACATGATGCGGAGCTTCTTGTTGGCCTCTTCCAGTTCCTGGGTTCTTTCGGCAACTTCTTGTTCCAGGAGTTCTCTGTGGGACTGCAATTCTTTGAACTGCCGTCTGATAGTCTCGTGCATCAGGTTGAACGCCTTGGAAAGCTGGCCCACTTCGTCGTTACGCCGGCCGAACCTGATTTCGGGGGCGTCTATGTTGTCGTCGGTAATCTTTTTCATGTGGACGATCAGCTTGTTCAAGGGTTTGCCCAAGATGAGGAACATCCAAAAAGAAATAAGGCAGGTGACAACGATGGTTCCTACAAGGAAAAGCATACTGGACTGCTTGATGGCCGACGCCATGTCTTCGATCTCATTGCGGGGTTGCAGGGAAAGCAGGCCGAACTGGAAAGCGTGGCTGTATTCGTAATTGACAAGGTATTCGTTGCCGTTCTTGAGTTTGATGAATGTGGGTCCCGGAGTTTCAAATCTCTGGGGCTGGAAATTTTCGAAGCCGAGTTCCGTAATGTTCATCCGCTTGCGGCCGGTTTCCTTGAAACTGGGCAGGTACAGAATCTCGCCTTTTTCGGAGATGGCTATAACAAACCCGTTCTTGCCCACCTTGCAGTCGGCAAAGTATTTTTCAAGACGCTCGAAAGAGAAATTTGCAAGCAGGATACCCTTCTCTTTCCCGTCCCCGATAACTTCAGACGCAAAAATGCGGGTGGGCATGGAGTGGTCGTCTTCGATGCTCCAGGGGCTAAAGTAGGAATTGTGCTTGGGGATTCTGGAAATGTCGAAATGGAGCTGGACTTTTTCGTCGGCGAAATCGTTTTGCCTTTCGCAAATCAGGTTGTTTTCGTCGTCGTAGAGGTTGATGGTCTCGTCATCATTGAACAGGGAGGCGATGTTGTCGCTGTTGATGTAGGCTCCCGCGATGGAGGAGTCCAAACTCTGGATCTCTGTGGTGTGGGTGAGGAAGATGATACGGTTGGCGAAAAGACGGATGTCGGTGTTTGCCGCAATGACCATTTGCCGCAGCTGGGTGCGGTTGTTGTCGCTGCTCCAGCCGATCAGGGACTTTACCTGCCCCCGGACAAAGAAGAAAATACTGATAGAGGCAATCAATACCGTAGCAAGAATCAGGAGCAGCAAACTCTTGAAAATGGTGCTTTGGGAAAACTTGACGGCTCTAGCTTCTTTCATGGTTGAACTACGAATTTAACAAAATGAAGGGCCTGATGCTTGAGAAAAGCCCCTTTTTTACGCCCCAAGACGTCTAACGCATAAAATGCGTTAAATAAAAGTGTGAGCCCTATCAAGTCCTTAAGTTCTTTTTTGGGGGTATAGCCAAAATCTTTGCTTTTTAGTTATATTTTTTTTGTCGTAATTACGATAAACTCAATCCTTAAGGAGTAATAAAAAAATGAAAAAAGGTATCGCTACCCTTCTCGCTGCCGGCATGATCGTTCTTTCTGGCTGCTACGGCTCTAACGCTTGCTTCAACAAGCTCCATGACTGGAACGGCACTCTTGGCAACAAGTGGCTGAACTCCATTGTCCACTTCTTCATGATGTGGATTCCGGTGTACGGCATCTGCTTGTTCCTGGTGGACGGCCTGGTCCTCAACACTGTTGAATTCTGGACTGGTTCCAATCCTCTCGCTTCCGGCGATTCCTACCATGAAACCGACGCCCAGGGCAACTCCATCGCTGCCGTGAAGAACGCCGATGGCTCCATGTCCGTCGAAGTGACCGCCGCCAACGGCGAAAAGGCCAACCTCACCCTCCAGCGCGACGAAAACGTTGTCCGCGCTCTGGACGCTGAAGGCAACCTGGTTGCTCAGTACGAAATCGAAAAGTAATTTCTTTAGCAGAAGTTGCTGAAAAGGCTCCGGTGAACGCCGGGGCCTTTTTGTTTTGCCTAAGGCAAAGTCTTGATACTCGCGCGCCGCAGCCTGTCATTCAGCGCCATCCCCAGTCCGGTGTCCGGAATGGGGTCCACCAGAATCAGGTCGTATTCCGGCCTGTCCAGTTCGTGCATCAGGGCGTATAGCTTGGCGGTGGCTTCCACCAGGTCGCCAGTTTTAGACAAATTAACGGTTGCTGGAATCGGACCTTCTGTCGTCCCGAATGCAATTCTCACGGTTCGGGTCGGCAACTTGTGGTCTTTTTTTATTGGCCCATAATATAGCGGAACCTGTGGCCTGTAGTGGGTATCCAACTGTCCGGGCGCCGCCATGGGTTTGCCGGGTTTGGAGCTGGAAACGCCTAACGCCACCTTCCCGAGAACCCGCTCCACCATTTCGGCGGTGACGGCGCCCGGTCGAAGGATGGTGGGCGTCTCGTTCAACAGAGAAATGATGGCGCTTTCTACGCCCACCTGGCACGGCCCGCCGTCTACGATACCTGCGATGCGTCCGCTCAGCTGTTCGGCCACATGCATAGCCGTCGTCGGGCTTACATGCTTGAAAAGGTTTGCGCTGGGGGCGGCCAAGGGAAGGTTTGACTTCCGGATAATTTCTTGCGCTACCGGGTGCGACGGGAACCGCACCGCTACCGACGGAAGCCCGCTTGTGGCAAGGTCCGGGATGCAGTCCTTCTTAGGAAGCACCAGCGTCATGGGCCCGGGCCAGTAGGCCTCGGCCAGCCGGTAGGCGGCATCGGGAATGTCCCTGGCCACTTCGGCCAGCTGCTTGATGTCGCAGATATGGACAATCAGGGGGTCGAAGGTGGGGCGCTCCTTGGCGGCAAAAATCTTTGCCAGGGCGTCGGGATTGAACGCGTTCCCTGCAAGGCCATAAACCGTTTCTGTAGGTATAGCCACCACCTGGCCGTCCTGCAATAGCCGGACCGCCTCGTCAACACTTGTCCAGGGAGGGAATAGCATTTTCTGTTGTCAGTCGTCAGGTTTCAGTTGTGAGCATTGCGAATTTCAAGACATTCCAATCCAAAGTCTCAAAACTCACAACTCACAACTCAAAACCCTCACACCTGTTTAGCTCTCCGCGGGTTGCTCCGCTTCGTCCTTGCGGCCGAAGGCGAACACCTGGTCGCAGGCGGAATTGAACCGCTTCCACACCTTGTCGGATTCGCTACGGGGAACAGCCCCAACCTCTTTCCACAGGCGGCGGAGATGCTTCACCTTGTTCATGGCGCCGCCGACAGTCTGTTCGTTCAGGTCGGTGAGCAGGTCTTCGGCCTGTTCGCACAGCAGAATCTTCTTTTGCAGGTTATTCTGACGGGCCTGTTCCTGGATATCCAGCTGGTCACGGCGCCGGCTGAAGAAGTCGTCGCAGATTTCGCGGAAGTCCTTCTGCAGGTTCACTTCGTCTAGACCGCAGGAACCCAGTTCCCGCCATTCCTTCTGGAGGTCGCGGACGGCGTCGGCCAGCTGGTTGCTGCCGGCGCTTTCGGCAAACTGTTTTACCTTCTCGATCATCGCCTGCTTTTTCGTCTTGATGTCGGCGAGCTGCTTCTTGATGTCTTCGTTCACCTGGGCGTACTTGTCCATGAACTGGTTCACGAAGTTTGCAAAACGGCTGTTGATGGTCTCGATGGCTTCTTTGGGAACCATGCCGATTTCTTTCCATTCGGCTTCAAGAGACTTGACGGTATCCACCAGTTCCTGGCTGATGTTCGACAGGTCCAGGGCCTCAAGCTTTGCGCAGAGGTCTTCTTTCTTTTTCAGGTTTTCCTGCTTGGCTGCGTCCATCTCTTCGAAATGGCCACGCTTCTTCTCGAAGAATCCGTCGCAGGCGCTGCGGAAGCGTGCCCAGATTTCTTCGGACTTGCTCTTGGGCACAGGGCCGATGGTCTTCCAGGATTCCTGTAGCTGTTTGAGCTTGCCGGAGGTGGCGTTCCAGTCGGTAGATTCCGTCAGGGCTTCGGCCTCTTCGCAGAGCTTGAGCTTGCGCTCGTAGTTCTCTTCGCGGGTCTTGTCCTCTTGTTTCAGGATTTCCTTGTGTTTGGCGTAGAACTCGCCGGTCACCTTCTTGAAGCGCTCCATCAGGGCGGCAAGACTTTCTTTAGGAACCATGCCGATGTTCTTCCAGGATTCCTGGATTTCCTGCATGGTCTTGAACTTGTCCTTCCAGAAAATTTCGGCGTTGTTCAAAAGCTCTTCGGCCTTCTGGCAGAGGGCTTCCTTGTCGGCAAGGTTCTTGACCCTTTGTGCCATGCGCTCTTCGATAAAGGGAGCGCAGTTCTCCTTGATTTTTTCGAACAGTCCCTGGAAACGGTCCTTGAATTCCGCAAACTTGGTGGGCGAAATGGGCCCGATGTTTTTCCACTTGGTGGCGAGATTCTTGAGCTTGTCCAGCACTTCCTGGCTGCCTTCTTCCTTGGAAAGCAGTTCCAGTTCGTCGAGGATGGAGGCCCTGTCGTTCTCGTTGTGCCAGGACTGCCACTGCCGCATTTCCTGGAAACGTTCCGTGGCGGACTTGTATTCCAGCCACAGCTCGTGGTACTTGAATTTCTGGTCGCCTACGATGTCTTTCCATTCCTGGAAGGCGGCCCTGAGCTTGAGGCTCAGTTCCTTGAAGTCTTCGTTTTCGTTGAAACCCTTGACCCGCTCAATGATGGCCTTGAGCTTTTCGGAATTCTTTTCGAAGCGTTCCTGTGCGGAGGCGTTGAAGGCCGCAATCTTTTCGCCCAGCTTGCTACGGAGAGAGTTGTATTCTTGCAGTTCGGGGTCGCTGCCTTCCAGCAGGGGAAGCTTTTCCCATTCCCGGACAATGCCGTGCAGATGCTTGGAAGTGGTTTCGGAGCATTCCGTGTCGGCGAGGGCCTGCAGTTGGTCCAGAAGTTCCCTGCGGTTGGATTCCTTCTCTTCGGTGGCCTCTCCTTCTTCGGCAGGAGCTTCCTTCTTTTTCAGGTCCTGAACCTTGAAAAACAGCTGGTTGAACTTGCGGATGGCATCGGGAGTCATCTTGGACTTGTTCTCGTTCCATTCGGCGATAATCTGGTCTGCCCGTTCCATGTTTTCCTGGAGCTTGTTTTCGTTTACCAGGGCTTCCAGTTCGGCACAAGTTTCCATCAGGTGGTTGACCAGGGCCTGCTTTTCGGCTTCGGCCTTTTCGGCGGCGATGCGGGCGGCATCGGCCTCGTCGCAGAACTTGACGAAGCTGGCGTAGATTCCGTCCAAAGTGGCTTGGGCAGGGCCCATCCCCAGGGCCTTGGCTTCTTCCATTAATTCTTCAAATTGGCCCTTTACAGAAATGGGGTCTTTCTGGGCGGCCAGGTGGTGGGCCTGCTGGATAAGGGCCTCCCGCTTGCTCATCAGGAGCATCTGGGCGCGCTTTCCGCCGTCGGCGGCGTCTTGCATGGCCTTGATCTTGTCGGCGGCCACCTTGCGCACGGAGGTGTGCTTGGAAGACTTGGCCACTTCTTGAAGCAGGCTTTCCGAAGAAAGCTTGTTCACCGCTTCCATGGCCACCTTCTCGACGGCATCCTTGGTGGCGGCGATGGCGAGCAGGTTCGCCTTGCTCACCAGCTTCACCAGCTCCAGGCGGAGCTCGGAGGAGGGCAAATTCTTGATCAGGTCTTCGGCGTAGCGGGTATCTTTCAGTTCGTTGATAAAGCGCAGGGCCTCGGGGGAGGCCGCGCGGGAATCCTTGAGCTTGCGGACAATTTCATCGAAATAGCGGGACTCGGCCAGGCGACGGACGTGGGCGTCCTTGTCGTTTTTCGAAATCTGTGCGAGGGCGGAAATCACCGTCAGTTTCTTGACGGCTGCCGTGCGGTCTTTGGGCTCTTCGTCGTACAGGGCGATTCGTTCAAAGGTGTCCTGATTGGAAGGTCCCATTTCCTCGACGGCCTCGATACGCTTGTCGGGGTTGGAATTCTGCCATTTCGGTTTAAATGCATCCAGTAAGCTCATAATATCTCCAAAAGGTAAAGGGGCTTTTCAGGGCCCGTTCCTGTAATTTACATAAAAACTTTTAATAATGTATATGTTTTTTTAAGAAAATGGGGATTTAGGGGCTAGGATCTAGGGGTTAGGGGTTTGAGGTCGCTTCGCTTTGAGGTCTACCCAAAGGGCATAA
>CALATK010000207.1 GCA_937891805.1 uncultured Fibrobacter sp.
TACGCTGTCTGCGTCTGCAGCTTCAAAGCCTGCCGCAGCGATTAAGTTCTTTAAGATACGGCGGTCATTGATGCGGATTTTAAAGTTTTCAATGCCGATATTAAGTAATGCTTTTGCTGTTGTATCAATCAGCTCTACTTCACAGTTGGTGGAAGAGGAGCCTAAAATATCGATATCACACTGTACGAATTCGCGGAGACGGCCCTTCTGTGCCTTTTCGTAGCGGAAAAGTCGCGGCATAGAGAACCACTTGAAGGGCTTTTTCAGTTCCCTGGCCTTCTGGATGACCAGGCGGGCAAGGGTCGGGGTCATTTCGGGGCGGAGCGCGATTTCGCGGTCGCCTTTGTCCTTGAAGTTGTAGAGCTGGCTTACGATTTCTTCGCCGGACTTGCCCGTATAAAGCTCCAGATGCTCGAACATGGGGCCTTCGTATTCTTCGTAGGCGAAACTTTCGGCGGTGCTCCGCCAAGTGTCAAAGATGTAGTTCTGGATGCGCTGCGCTTCCGGGTAAAAATCGCGGGTGCCCTTGGGCAACTGAGGGATAGAAATGCTCATAGTGGGCGAAAATTTAGAAAATTGGGCGTTTTGCGGGCTGAAATGGGTTGTGAAAGTCCGTTGAAAAAGGGTCGTTTTACATTTTTTTCCTAATTAAGTGTGCTTTCCCGTTATAAAAAGAATATATTACTGAAGGGGAGCATTTGGAAGGTGTCTATGAGTCTTTTTCAAGGAAGAAGTTTTGTGGTGTTGTGCATGGTGGCCGCCAGTTCCATGTCGGTTGCCTTCGCCAAACAGGTGAATGTTTCTACTACTACCGAATTGACTTCGGCTACTTTGAATGCCAAGGCGGGGGATACCATCTGGGTAGCTTCGGGCAAGTATGAACTGCCCTCATCCAACTGCCAAAACGACAAGTTCGTGAACGAGACTGGCCGCGATTGTGGCCGCATCTGGCTTGGTGCCGACGGCACAAAGGACAATCCCATAGTTCTCGCAGGTTCAGACCCTGCAAATTCTCCTGAGATTTACGGTACTGCGGTCAACAGCAACTACGGCATCCACGTAACGGGGAATTACGTTGTTCTTAAAAACCTGAAAATTCATACCTTCAGTAAGGGCGTGGTGTTCGATAATTCTGTCGGTGCCCTGATGGAAGACTGCGAGGTGTACCACACCGGAACGGAACTGGTCCATGTTCGCGATTCCAGCCAGCAGGTGACCCTGAACCGTAACTTTATTCATGGTTCTGGGTTCGATGTTGCCCAGTACGGTGAAGGTATTTATGTTGGCACTTACTATAAGGGTTGGGCGTCGTCGCAGCAGTCCGATAAGAATGCCGGTTTTTGGGGCGAAAGTGCATCGCAACACCGTTATAGTGGTTATGACTGGCGCGTGAATGATACGAAGATTACATGCAATATTGTGAAGGCGACAACGGCCGAGAACATTGACGTGAAGGAGGGAACTGTCAGGGGCGTTGTCCAGGGTAACATGTTTATTGGGGATAGTACCAATTATGATGGCCAGGTGGACCATGATGACGCCAATATCGACATGAAGGGTGCTTCCTGGACCGTTACCGGAAACTACTTCTACAATTCGCTCAAGCAGGGATTGCCCTACTACAATTCCCATTTCCGTTACTATGTAGAGGAAGTGGTGATGCCTGCAGATGGAAATAAATCGGGATCCAATGTAGGCAAGTATGAATCTTTTGTCAATTATCCGGTCACCGCCGATAAGTATGCTCAGAATGGCTGGTGCGACAACAGCGGCACTGACAAGAACGACTGCGTAGAAAGCAAGAACCACGTGGTAGAGGAAATACGGGATGTCCGCAATGACTGTGCGGAACTTTTCAAGATACCGGAGTCCGGCATCGGGTATTCGTCAAGCTTTACGCCGCCGTCCAGTGCGTCGGTCAACCCGTCCAGTTCTTCTTCGGCCATTTCCTCTTCGGGAAGTACCTCTTATGAGACCGTGCGTTACGAAGCGGAAGATGCGACTTGCACCGGGTGTACTGAAAAGACAAATCAGGCTGCATCGGGCGGTAAATATATGCGCACCGAAACGACGGGCAATATCACCTTCAATGTCAATGTACCTACTGCTGGGACATACACGGTCACAATCCGTTTCAGCAACACTGCTTCAAACGCCAAGACTCAGGATATCTACGTAAACGGAACCAAGGTGAAATCCCAGGAATTCCCGGTGACCCTTGAAGGAAACTTGGGCGGGGCTGCCGCGGCCTTTGAGGATATGCCGGTTCAGGTATCGCTGAAGGCGGGGGCCAATACCTTCGCTATCATCAAGAACTGGGGGCATGTGGACATTGACTACATCGAGGTGGCTGTTCCCAATCAAGGCGGCTCGTCATCGTTGTCTCCGAAATCTAATCCCTCTATTGTGGCAAAAGTTCCTCTGTTCAGGGCCTATGCCGCAGGCAAGTCCATTTGGCTCGAAGGTGCCGTGCCGGGGCAGTCCTTCGCCATCATGGACATGCAGGGTAGGGTGATTCGTTCAGGAATCGTACCCAGAACAGGGGGCCTTGAAATTAAAATAAATCATGCCGGAGCTTATCTTGTGCGTGTTGGGTCGGCTGTGCAAACTGTGAAAAAAGCAATGCGATAGAATAGACCACAGTTTTTTGAAAACAACCTGTAATCTGGTTAAAAGGGAATCTAAAGCAGATTCCCTTTACTGTTTTTTTTATATTTCGACTCATCATGGGATATAATTTGGATTTTTTTCGAGAGGGAATGAATTCCTTGCTCCAGCACTCCCTGGTGCAGCGACTGGTACTAGCTCTGGTTGTGCTTGGGTTGGCTAAGGTCTTGCTCATTTTTCTCAAGTATATTCTTGCAAAAGCTGAAATTAGGGGGATGGATGCCTCGGCCAGGCCGCTTGTCTACTCTCTTTTTTCTTACGCTATCTATGTAGTGACTCTTTTGTTGGTCCTTCATATTGCTGGCGTAAATACCGCCGGCTTGGTCGCCATGGTAGGAGCGGCGAGCCTAGCCATTGGTTTGGCTTTAAAGGATACCCTGTCCAATATAGCGTCTGGACTTTTGCTAATGTTCCTTCGTCCTTTCAAAGCTGGGGATTACATAGAGTGTGGCCAGGTGAAGGGTCGCATAAAGGGTATCGGGTTGTTCAATACGACCTTGGTCTCCTTGGATGGCTTGTATATTTTTTCTCCCAATAGTTCCTTGTGGGGAAATCCCATTGTAAATTTCAGTAAGAATGCGACAAGGCGCCTTGAAATTTCGGTGGGAATCGGCTATGAAGATTCTACTGATGTCGCTCTGAATGTTTTACGGGATATGGTTGGGAACGATAAACGTTTTCTGAAAGACCCTGCTCCACAGTTTTTTGTGGCGGCTCTTTCGGATAGCTCTGTAAAGGTGTCTTTTCGGGCATGGGTAAAAAATTCGGATTACTTCGATTTGTTGTGGATGTGCACGGACGAGGTAAAACAACGCTTTGGGGCTGCTGGCATCTCGATTCCGTTTCCCCAGCAAACTGTGCACTTGCAGAATCCAGTGCCAGTTAATTCAGATTTAGATCAAAAGGAATAGGGCTTGAAAATGAATATTGCTGTCCTTGGTGGTGCGGGTTATATCGCGAGTCATACGATTGTTGAACTGGACAAGGCGGGGCATTCCGTGGTTGCGGTAGATAACCTTGTCAATTCTTGCGAAGAATCTCTCCGCAGGGTTTCAAAGATTATTGGTAAAGAAGTGCCCTTTGTGAGGGCGGACGTCCGCGATGCTGTTGCCATGGATTCCTTGTTCAAACAGAATAAATTTGACGCCTGCATTCATTTTGCCGGACTCAAGGCCGTTGGGGAGTCTGTGGAGAAGCCTCTGGAGTACTACGAGAACAATATGAACGCCACGTTCGTGTTGCTCAATGCAATGCGTAATAACGGAGTCAAGAACATTATCTTTTCTTCTTCGGCTACGGTCTATGGCAATCCGGCAGAAATTCCCATTACCGAGAACTGCCCCAAGGGCGCTATCACCAACCCTTACGGTCAGACCAAGTCCATGCTGGAACAGGTGCTGATGGATTTGCAGAAGTCCGACCCCGAATGGAATGTGGTGCTGCTGCGCTACTTCAACCCTATCGGGGCGCATCCCAGTGGTCTCATTGGCGAGGATCCTAACGGGATACCCAACAACCTGATGCCCTATATTTCTCAGACGGCAGTGGGAATTCGCAAGGAATTGGGTGTATTCGGTAATGATTACGATACTCCCGACGGAACGGGTGTTCGCGATTATATTCACGTGTGTGATCTTGCTGCAGGTCACGTGAGCGCCCTAAAGGCTATAGAACGTAATTGCGGCCTTGCCATTTACAATTTGGGAACGGGACACGGATATTCCGTGTTGGATGTGGTCAATGCTTTTGAGCGGGTGAACGGGGTCAAGGTGCCCTATAGCATTAAACCCCGCCGTGCAGGGGATATTGCCACCTGCTATTGCAACCCCGAAAAAGCCTATAAAGAATTGGGTTGGAAAGCTCAGTTCGGCATTGAGGAGATGTGTCGCGACGCCTGGAATTGGCAGAAGAACAATCCCAAAGGCTATCGGGGCTAGTTTTTTTCTATACTTGGTAAAAAATTAAAAATCGGTTTTTGAATGTCTGAAAACGAACAGAGAGCAACAATTAGTTTGGCGCAAATCCAAACCCCACAGACCGGGGATACCATCACCTTGATGGAAGCCCTGGGAATTTTGTGGAAAAAGAAATTTGTATTGATCTTGTTCATGGTGGTTGGTGCCGCGATAGGTATCCTGTTGGGTAACTGGATTCGTCCTCAGTACACCAGTGACGCACTTTTGCAGATTGACGTGAAGGGAAACAAGACCAGCAAGGCCATGGGCGAGATGGGCGCCCTTTTAGATGTGGCTAGCCCTGCCGATGCCGAAATTGAACTGATCAAGAGCCGCATGGTTCTTTCCAGTGTCGTTGAAGACGAACACCTTTGTTTCAAGGCTTCCCCTGTTGGCCGTCTGGATCGATTGATGCACCAAGAAGGCCGTATGGATTTGGAATACCTCTATATTCCGGAAAGGGCTAGGGATGGTGTATGGAAAGCTGTGGTAACAGGCCCCGGTTCTTACGTGGTGGTCACTCCCGAGGGTTCTGCTCTCGTAGAAGGAGTGGTCGGGGACATGATCAAGGCTCCCTATGCAGACGATACCTTGGCAATCCGTGTGAATTTCTTGCGGGCTCAAGAGGGAAAGGTGTTTGTGCTTTCTCAAATAAACGCCTTGTCTGCAATAAGGTCCTTGGCGAAAGGCTTGAATGTTGCTGAGAAGGGCAAGAAATCGGGTATTATTTCGGTATCCTATTCTCACCGTTTCCCGGACAGGGCGGCCGCAATTCTGAACAGTGTCGCCAATACATATCTGCGTCAGAATGTTGAAATGCGCAGTGCCGAGGCTGAAAAGACTCTAGAGTTTTTAGAAGAACAACTGCCGGGGGTCAAGGCCAAGTTGGATAGTGCTGAAAAGGTGCTTGCCGACTATCGTTACAAGATAGGCTCTGTGGATATGACGGGTGAAACTCAAGTGCACTTGCAAAAAGAGGTGGACTTGCAGAAGCAGATTCTCCAGATGGAGCAGGAACGCCAGAGGGTGACCCGCTTGTTCAAGGCCGAACACCCCAACGTGCTTACGTTGAACAAGCAATTAGACAAACTGCGTAAAGAACTGGCTAAACTCAAGGTCAAGGCAGAGAAAATGCCTTTGACCCAGCAAGAGGTGATGCGCCTCCAGGAAGAGGTCCAGGTAAACAACGCCCTTTATACCACCATGCTGAACAATATCCAGCAGCTCCGCGTGGTTCGGGCTGGCGAGGTGGGTAACGTGCGAGTGGTGGATTTTGCCCAGGTGGAGTCGAAACCCAGCAAACCCAAGAAGTTCAACATTCTCGTTTGTTCCGTTGCTGCAAGCTTTATGCTTGGAGTGCTGCTGGTGTTTTTGCTGCGTATGCTTAGGAATGGCGTTCGTAGTTCCCTTGAAGTTGAACGAGAAACAGACACGAGCGTCTATGCCAAGATTCCTGAATTTAAGGATGGTGTTAAATCATTGGCTAGGGGCAAAAAGCACAAGGCTTTGGTCCTTACCGCTCCGGACAACCCTGCTTGCGAAGCTATGCGTTCTTTACAGACGGCAATCGATTTCTCGATGTCAGACGAAAAGCGCGTGATGATGGTTACCGGGATGATTCCTGGCGTTGGAAAGTCGTTTGTAAGCATCAATCTGGCAACCCTTTACGCCATGTCGGGCAAGAAGGTTTTGCTTATAGATGCGGATATGCGCCGCGGCGTGCATCACAGCGGCAAAAAATATGGCCTTGCCGATGCCCTGTGTGGCAAGTGCAACTTGCAAGAGGCTGTGTCTATTGCCGAGGTAGAAAATCTCTTCATTATGGGCGCTGGCAATGCGACCATTGCACCTACGGACATGCTGAGAGGGGGTTCTTTTGAGCAACTCCTCCATTTGGCCAAGCAACATTTTGACGTGGTTGTCGTGGATACTCCGCCTATGGACCTGGTGACAGACGCCGAGCTAATTTGCGGATTGGTGGACTTCAACCTGCTTGTTCTTCACTATGGCAAGCATTCCATGGATTCTATCAAGGATGCGGTGGGCCGTCTCAAGCGCTATAGTGAAAAGCCTTGTGCCTTTGTGATGAACCATTGTGAGCACGAGCCGGGCCATTATTACGGCCATTACTACGGCAAGTATTACAGTAAAAAGAAATAGCAAGGTGCTTTTCGGCATCTAGTCGGAGCGGTCGTTGTGAGCAAAAAGCGCCTCGTATTAACGAGGCGTGTTTGCGAAAGCGAGGACCAGCCCTGCTGAAGAATCCAGCATCCAGTCCGAGCGGTCATTTTAGTAACAGAAATAATAAGGACCCACATAAAGTGGGTCCTTATTATTTCTGGAGGTGAGGGGAGTCGAACCCCTGTCCAAAATCACGTCCATGTCCATTCCTACAAGCTTTCCCTTCGTATTTAAGGTCTCGTCTTATCCACGCCCAAGAAGGTCGGCGCAGAGTCTGACCAGCCTAGTGAATCTCGGAACCTGCCCCCAGGCATGGAAGATTCCTATCCCATATTGCGTCCGGACGTACATCCCGATGGGAGCGGGATGAGGCCCGGCGTTGCCGCTAATTAGGCAGCGAGTGCGTAGTTTTCGTCAGCACTTATTTTTTTTCAGACTTTTTTACGAGTGCCCTCGTCTGAGACCTCGGCTTGCAACTAACACTTCAGCGACCCTGTCGATGCCAAAGCACCCCCAAGGTGAGAGCCGTGACAAAATGCTTGCATTTTGTTATGGCCGAACCGCTGGTGCTTCTATTGAAGATAGAAAGCACCCCCGGTATGAAGTGTTACCAAATATATAAATTTCTATCTTTGGTCGCACCCATGGACTCCATCCAAGAATACCTGCAGAACCCGGTCCCCCGGACCCTGAACCTCTTTGCGGAGGCTGGTGGCGAAGCCGTCCATGTAAACGGTGCCACGGTCCCTATGGCCGCCATGATGGTGGCCAGGCGATTCTTTACGGATCCGGGCAACATCTTGGTGGTGGCGAAGGATTTCAAGTCCGCCGAAGTCTGGATGGAAAATTTGCAGAGCCTCGTTGGCGAGGATTTTGTGCGGTTTTTCCCGTCCATCGGACTCAAACCCTACGAACAGAAGGTCCCTTTCGAAGGAGTGCTAGAAGAACGGCTCCGTTTTTTCAAGGACGCCGGGAATCCGGAAAAGCCATTGGTGGTGGTCTGCTCCCTGGATGCCCTGCTCATGCGCTTGCCCGCTCCGGGGACGCTCCAGAAGAATATCCGGTCCTTGAAGGTGGGCGACGTGGTAGAACCTGCCGCGCTCCGTCCCTGGTTTTTGGACCATGGTTTTGTAGAACAGCCCGTGGTGAGCAGCGTGGGGGAGTTTTCCATTCGCGGATGCATTGTAGATGTGAACTGTTTCTTGTACCCGCACCCCGTCCGTATCGAATTCTACGGCGACGAAATCGAGTCCATCCGCACCTTTGACATTTTTACCCAGCGTTCTATCGAAAGGATGGACCGCATTGAACTGTTCCCCATGGGAGAGTTCACCCTGCCCTTGCAGGAATCCTCCAAGATTGACGCTGATATTTCCGGCCTCTGGTGGCAACGCTCCCGCTACCAGGAATTGAATTCCAGCCTGTTGGATTACCTGCCCCGCTGTTCTCTGGTGTTCGAAGAACTTTCCTCCTTGGCGGAAACGGCGGCAAGGCAACACCTGCATTTTGAAGACCTGTTCGGCGAACAGAAAGCGGCTCGCCCCGATACGGAATCGCCGGAGAGAATCTGGTGGAAATTCGGCGAGATTTCCAGACAGTTCCCGGGCAAAGCAAGCCTGGACCTTACGCGGGTAGAGGCTCAGTCCAACAGCTGGTACAAGATCTCTGCAACCCCTCAGGATTTTTCCAGCACGGGAACCGACGCCGTGGCGAAGCAGATAGAGGAGTTCGGTGCCTCGGGAGGCTTGGTCTATGTGGTGGCCCCTACGCCGGGAGCTCTTGCAAGACTCCGGCACGTGCTGGAAGGACTCCCCGTAGAAGATTACTTTGTGGGAAACCTGACGGAAGGCTTCTGGCTTACCGACGAAAAGGTGGCCTTCCTTACGGAGACCCGCATTTTCAACCGCCACGCAGGCAAGGCCCGCAAGCGCCAGATTGCGGGTTCGGTGGCCTCAGCCCTGATGGTGGAGTCCCTGAACCGCGGGGATTACGTGGCTCACGAAGACCACGGTGTGGGCCGTTACCTTGGGCTAGTCCGTGTAGAAGTCAACGGCGGCATGGTGGACTGCGCCCTGCTGGAATACAGTGGCGGAGACCGTCTCAAGTTCCCCGTTTCAGACCTGCAGAAGATTGACCGCCTGGATGTTTCCGAAGAGGAACCGCCCAAGCTGGACAAGTTGGGCGGCAAGAACTGGGATACCGTCAAGAAGCGGGTCCAGAAGAAGGTGGTGCAGATTGCCCGGGAACTTGTGGAACTGTACGCCCGTCGCGAGCTGGTGGAAGGTTTCGGTTTCCCACCCGACGGAAAGCTTCAGCAGGAGTTCGAAGACGCCTTCGAATACGAGCCTACGCCAGACCAGGTGAAGGCTACCGAAGATATCAAGCGGGACATGGAAAGCAGGCGGCCTATGGACCGTCTGGTCTGCGGCGATGTGGGATTCGGCAAGACAGAAGTGGCCATGCGTGCGGCCTTCAAGTGCGTCTGCGCCAAGAAGCAGGTGGCTATCCTTGTGCCCACGACGATTTTGGCTGCCCAGCATTACGAGAATTTCAAGGAACGCTTTGCCGCCTTCCCGGTGAACATCGCCCTGGTAAACCGCTACCGCACGGCCAAGGAAAAACGGGAAGTCTTTAACGGGCTTTCCGAGGGCAAGGTGGACATTGTGGTAGGGACCCATTCCCTGCTCAGCGAGAAGAACCATTTCAAGGATTTGGGCCTGCTCATCGTAGATGAAGAACAGAAATTCGGCGTGAAGCAGAAGGAAAAGCTCAGGGAGTTCCGCCTGTCGGTGGATACTCTCAGCATGAGCGCCACGCCAATCCCACGGTCCTTGCACTTGAGCATGACCGGCGTTCGTGACATCTCCCTCATCAATACGCCGCCCATCAACCGCTTGCCTGTAGAGACCAAGCTTTTGAAGCGGGACGACGTGATTCTTGCAGAAGCGGTGAAGGACGAACTTGCCCGCGGAGGCCAGGTGTTCGTGGTGAACGACCGTGTGCAGAGCATCAACCAGCTGGCCGAAGAAGTGGAAGCCTGGGTGCCGGAGGCCCGCGTGGCGGTGGCCCACGGCCAGATGGAAGACCGGGATTTGGAGCGCGTCATGAACGCCTTCCTTTCCAAGGAATTCGACGTGCTGGTGAGCACCAGCATTATCGAGTCGGGTCTGGATGTGCCCAACGCCAACACGATTATCATCAACAACGCCCATCATTTCGGCATCAGCCAGCTTTACCAGATGCGGGGCCGCGTAGGCCGTAGCGATGTGCTGGCCAAGGCTTTCTTGGTGATTCCCGCCAAGTCGGAAATTTCTCCGGAATCCATGCGCCGCCTAAAAGCGCTGGAGCAGTACACCGACCTGGGGAGCGGCTACCAGCTGGCCATGCGGGACTTGGAAATCCGCGGCGCAGGAAACCTCCTGGGTCAGGAGCAGCACGGCTTTATCGCCGAGGTGGGATTCGAGACGTACATCCGGCTGGTTAAGGAAGCGGTGGAGGAGTTGCGGGGCG
>CALATK010000208.1 GCA_937891805.1 uncultured Fibrobacter sp.
CCGAGGTAAAGGAGGAGCTGAATCTTGTGGACAGGATCAACTATGAGACCTTCAAGAAAATGATCTCGATCACCAATAAAGAGGATTCCCGCGTGCTTTACGTTTCGGTAACGGCGCCCACGCCTACGCCCTGGCCGAATACATCGGCGACGTTCCGGGCATCGCGCTGAAGGGTATTTCCAAGGAATACCCGTGGCCAGGCGCTCGCTGCGGCTGGGCCGAATACTACAACCGGGACAAGGACGAACAGTTCGACGCCTTCTGCCGCGCCATCGACAACGCCAAGATGGTGGAAGTCTGCTCCACCACGCTCCCCCAAATGACCATTCCCCGCGTTCTCGGCGATCCGCGCTTTATCGAGCACCGCACCGCACTGAACGAGAAGATTGGCCGCCGTAGCGCCATCATCAACGAAATACTTTCCGACATCCCGGAACTCTACTTCAACCCCACCTACGGCGCGTTCTACAACACCATCATCTTCCGCGAAGGCACGCTGAACAGCCACCAGACGCTGAAAATCGACAACCCAATCATCAAGAAGAAGGTGGAAGAATGGTGCAGCAAGACCACGAACCTGGACTACCGCTTCGTGTACTACCTGCTGGGCGCGAAGGGAATCTGCGTAGTGCCTAGCACCAGCTTCTGCACGGACCTGAAGGGCTTCCGCGTGACGCTCCTGGAAGAAGACGAAGAGGAACTGCGGGAAGTGTTCACCACCATCCACGACGCCATCGTGGAATACCTGCACTCGTAATTGTCGCAAACAAGTTAAAAGAAAAGTCGCTCGAAAGGGCGACTTTTTTCTATTGGACTTCTGCTTCCGCAGATGCGGACTTTATGGGCAACGGAGCGAAGGGCGGCTCCAGCTCGATGCTGATGGGGCAATGGTCCGAACCCATGACCGTCGTGTGGATTTCGGAACGGACCACGTTGGGCATCAGGGCCTCGTCTACGAAGGCGTAGTCCAGACGCCAACCCACGTTCCTGCCCCGGGCGCCGAAACGGTTGGACCACCAGGAGTAAACGTCCCGTGTGTCCGGATGCAGATTGCGGAAGGAATCCACAAAACCGTGCTCCACGTACTTGTCCATCCAGGCCCGTTCCACAGGCAAGAAGCCGCTCACGTTCTCGTTTTCCTTGGGGCGGGCAATGTCTATTTCCTTATGGCAGGTGTTGTAGTCGCCCACTGTAAGCACATGCTTGCCGTCGGCAATCCAGCGCTCGGAATTTTCCAGGAAGGCGTCGTAAAAACGGAGCTTGTAATCCAGGCGGTCGTCGCCGGAGCCGCCATTAGGGAAGTAGATGCTGTTGAGCACCCAGTCCGGGAACACCAGCTGAAGCACGCGGCCTTCGACGTCAAACTCTTCGATATCGAAACCGTAGTTCACCGCGTCGGGTTCGATCTTTGTAAGCACGCCTACCCCGCTGTAGCCCTTTTTGCGCTGGCAGGGATTCCAG
>CALATK010000209.1 GCA_937891805.1 uncultured Fibrobacter sp.
TTAAACCACATGCTCCACCGCTTGTGCGGGCCCCCGTCAATTCCTTTGAGTTTCATACTTGCGTACGTACTCCCCAGGCGGCATACTTAACGCGTTTGCTGCGGTACCCGGGGCGAACCCCGGACACCCAGTATGCATCGTTTACGGTGCGGACTACCAGGGTATCTAATCCTGTTTGCTACCCGCACTTTCGAGCCTCAGCGTCGATGAGTCCCCAGCAGGCTGCCTTCGCCATCGGTGTTCTTCCTGATCTCTACGCATTCCACCGCTACACCAGGAATTCCGCCTGCCCCTGAACTATCCAAGAGGTGCAGTCCGAACTGCAGGTCCGGGGTTGGGCCCCGGTATTGTACAGTCCGCTTGCATCTCCGCCTACGCTCCCTTTACGCCCAGTGATTCCGAACAACGCTTGCACCCCTCGTATTACCGCGGCTGCTGGCACGAAGTTTGCCGGTGCTTCCTTTCGAGGTACATTCAACGCCTCCGAGAAGACGCCTTATTCCCTCACGACAGTGGTTTACACACCGAAATGCTTCTTCCCACACGTGGCGTTGCTGCATCAGGGTTTCCCCCATTGTGCAATATTCCCTACTGCTGCCTCCCGTAGGAGTCTGGGCCGTATCTCAGTCCCAATGTGGCCGATCACCCTCTCAGGCCGGCTACCGATCGTCGCCTTGGTGGGCCGTTGCCCCGCCAACTAGCTAATCGGACGCAAGCTCATCCCATACCGATAAATCTCTTGTCAACCTCCCATGCGGGAGGCCACGCTCCTGGACATTAACCGCGCGTTGGCACGGGTATTTCCTGATATGGGGCAGATTGCTTACGCGTTACTCACCCGTTCGCCGCTGGGCATTGCTGCCCCGCTCGACTTGCATGTATAAGACACGCCACCAGCGTTCGTTCTGAGCCAGGATCAAACTCTTCATTAATTTTCAAAGTCTTGGTCCCGTTACTTTAATCACGTTCGTATTGACTTCCCAAGAAAATTCTTGGACCCGTCACTAAGCACATCTCCGATTCCTTCAATCTTCCCGGCGGCCTCGCGGGCCTCCGCAACCCCCTTTCCGAGGGTGAGGCCAATTATAGAACAATTTTTCGCCCCCGGCAAGGGGTTTTGTGAAAATTTTTTCTGTTTTTTAGCTTTTTTTCGCCCCGGAGCCCTGGAAACGGGTCGTGAACCGCCTGGACCCAAGACTGTCAACAGGTTGTCAACAAAAATGTGGGGCGGTTGCATGCGGCCCCGGGACAGGCCCGGGGTGACAGGGGGAAGGGAGAGGAGATCCCCGACCAAGTCGGGGATGACAAGGATGGATGCGGGGAGAACTCGCAAGGATTAACGGTCACCAGGGTTTTCGTCAGCAGTAAAAGGTTATCCGCACAATCATCAACATTCTTCTTTTCTAAATTGAATCTATGGCCCATTACGATCCACGATTTTTACCCATCTGCAAAGAAGACCTAGACGAACTAGGTTGGGATTACGTGGACGTGATTATCATTAGCGCCGACGCCTATGTGGATCACCCCTGCTTTGGCCACGCCGTAGTGGCAAGGCTTTTTGAACACGAGGGCCTGCGGGTGGCCATTCTCCCGCAACCCAACTGGCGCGCCGACCTGCGGGATTTCAAGAAGTTGGGACGCCCGCGAATGTTCTTTGCCATCAGTAGCGGCATGGACAGCATGGTGAACCACTACACCGCCGCAAAACGCCTAAGGAGCGACGACGCCTTCACTCCCGGCAACAAGGCGGGATTCCGCCCTGATTACGCAACGTACACATACGCGAAGATTCTGAAAAAGCTCTATCCCGATGTGCCGCTGATGATTGGCGGGCTGGAATCCAGTTTACGCCGCGTAACCCATTACGACTACTGGAGCGACAGGCTAAAACCCAGCATTTTATTCGACACCCAGGCAGATCTTCTGGTTTACGGCATGGGCGAAAAGCCCCTGAAAGAAATGGTGCGACTCCTGAAAAAAGGCGTACCCTTCTCCAGCCTGACTTCCATTCCCCAGACGGCCTACCTGGTACCCAAAGGGAACGTTCCCAAGAACAAGAACTGGGAAGACCTGCGGCTCGCCAGTTACGAGGAATGCCTCGCAAGCAAACGCACGCAGATAGAGAACTGCCGCAGGGTGGACATTGAATGCAACAAGTGGTTCCAGCGCCGCATCCTGCAAGATGTCGCAGAACAGACCGTAGTGATTAACCCCGCGTACCCGCCCATGGAATACGGCGAACTGGACGAAAGCTTTGAATACCCCTATGCCCGTGAACCCCACCCCCGCTACAAGAAGCGGGGTGCTATTCCGGCATTCGACATGATCAAGTTCAGCATCAACACCCACCGTGGCTGTTTCGGCGGGTGCAGCTTTTGCGCCATAAACGCCCACCAGGGTAAGTTCATTGCCAGCCGCAGCCGCGAAAGCATTTTGCGGGAAGTTGATTTGATTACCAAGATGGATGGCTTTGCCGGCACCATCACCGACTTGGGCGGCCCAAGCGCCAACATGTACAACATGCGGGGCCGCGACCAGAGCCGTTGCCAAAAGTGTGCACGGCCCAGTTGCCTCACGCCCAAGATTTGCG
>CALATK010000210.1 GCA_937891805.1 uncultured Fibrobacter sp.
GCTTTGCTGCTATTAATTTGAGATGAAGACCAAAAGAACCGATATGGAGACGCGTAAACAAATTCGCCCTTCACTCCAGAGTAATAACCTGTTGGCAAAGCGGAAAAACCATACGCGTCTGTTGCATTAGGCACATCATCAGATCCCGTTGCGGTTATATTATTGCAGTTTTCTACGACATGGAAGAAGATTGTCCAATCTGTAGAATCTGGCAAATGCCATCCTGTTGGGCACACTCCGCGAACAGGATATGTTGGGGTGCATTTTAATCCAAATCCACAGCGATAACCCCCAGAAGTATATCCTGCACTATCCATAGCTGCAGACCATTTATAGAGTCGACCATATTTATTACAGTAAGCGATTGAATCTTTATAGCAGAAACTCTTGGCGGTTCCCGTGTTGTAATTGTAGTTCAGATTCTCCGCCATCCAGGTTTGTGTCCCGATGGTCACAATCTTGTAGGTCTGGTAATCCCTAGTGTCCGTCATGATGTCGTAATGGATGTCAACACCGCCTTCCCAGGTTTCGCCGGAACAGGTGTAGATGGAATCTTGCGTGGCCGTGTATGTCTTACGGATGGTCTTCCACTTGTTCCAGTAATTTGTGCATGATTTTCCTAAAGAGATTTCTTGTTCGTTTGCGACTCTGAACACACTGTCGTCGCATACATACATGTTTGTGCGGATGACTTTTCCCGCATAGACCGTTCCGTTGTCATTGCAGGTTCTCCCGTAGGTGTCATATTCGAGAACGGTCGCTTCGACCCAGCTGTTCTCCCTGCATATATAGTAGACTCCGCCGGAAAGCCCGACTTCGTCTTTTCGTTTCGAATTGCAAATTCCCAAATCATGACCGATAGGATATTCTGTCCATGCCCCTTCAGTAAAGATGTAGAACTCACCCGTTTTCGCATTTCCTTCACGAACTTCGCCATCTGTTCCGTCGCGCCAGCCATAGGTGTTGTATTCGTAAGGTGTCGCCTTGACCCAATTCTTGGATCTACAGACATAGTAGATGCTGCCCGATTGAGTAATTTCTCCTTCCCTTGCAGTTGTGCACACTCCAAGGTCGCTGGAATTGATTTGTCTCCAGCCATCGGTGTCGCAGTAGTATTGAACCCCATACTTTTGGCTAGACGGACTTGTGTCTTGGGCAATTTCCGTATGGCGCTCTATGCCGCAATCACCAATTCCGTATTCATGAGTCCAGAATTTCGTTAGGTATTTCTCGAAAGCAATTGTTGCTGGAATACCCATGTTTTCAAGGTTTGCTCGTAGCGATGCATTGCTGTTGAAGGATTCCGCCCAGTCGGCAATAGAAGCCTTTGTCGGCTCTTCATCCCATGTTCCGTCGGTTTCGATATCGTTTGAAATTTTTGCTAGCAGCGCAGCCAATTCCGAGGCGGATTTGTTCCCTTGCAAAAGAACCGATATGGCAAGCAGAATGGCACTGTTTTCATCGCCATCTAGCAAATTCACGTCTTCGAAATATTTCTTGCCGTCGGCATTGATATAGAACATTGCCAAGATTTCGGACCAGGCAAGCCTTTTTGCGTAGTTCGGTTTCTTGTCTTTTCTTGTTACAAGATAATGGGCTCGGGCGTATGCCAAGTGAGTCAACACATTGACATTCGCGGTCTTGCGCTCCAGAACATTTACCAATGTCTTTAGGGTTATTTCCCCATCGCTATTTTCTCCTGTCAACTCATTCTTGTAAGAACCGCTTACTTGTAACAGTGCATATTGACTCGTTAAGTCGACTGCCGTAAACTTGTAGTAAGCACTGTCGTTGACAATGTTGCTTGTAAACAAGGCGTTGCCCTGTTTAAGGGTGCGACCGTCTTCAAGTTCTTGTAAACTGACAAGCGAACCAGTCAGGAAAGGGCCTTTTTGTGCGAAGCCAGAAAGAGAATCCAGTGAGACAGCAATCTTTTGGGAATCCAAGATGACATCTTCAAAATGAACGATGCTTGTGTCCTCGCCGACAACTTCTCCGACATTTATATTTGCAACTTTGTCTCCGCAAATAATGGTGATGACGTTACCTGCTCGATCTATGGAACAGCTTGCGCCATTTGCCCCGGTTGCCCCTGTATCACCCTTGTCGCCTTTTTCTCCTTGAATGCCTTGTTCGCCGGGGTCTCCTTTATCACCCTGAATTCCCTGTTCGCCCGGGTCTCCCTTGTCGCCTTGGATTCCCTGCTCTCCGGTGTCGCCTTTATCACCCTTCAATCCATGGATTCCTTGTTCACCTTGGTCCCCCCTATCACCTTTTTCTCCTTGGATTCCTTGCTCGCCTTGGTCACCCTTGTCGCCTTTTACGCCTTGAAGCCCCTGTTCGCCGGTATCACCCTTTGCACCTTGGATGCCCTGAGGGCCAACGGCTCCGTTTACTCCGTTCAACACCACACCGATGGAGTCCCCGTTACAGATGATTTTTAGACCGGAGCCATCTAGTAAATATTCCGCAGAACATTTGAAGTCGCTCTGAGTTTCGGCAAATGTGGCAAACCACATACCATCAACACAGATGCGAGATGAAGATTCCCCTTTGACAAGTGCTTGCTTGCCTTCGTTTTCTTGTGAACAAACGGGAAGCTCTAATATGTCAGAGACCACTAGAATCCTTTCTTCTGCCATTTGGGTAATATGTTCTTCTGTTCCTTCATCGCCACAAGCGATGAGCGTAAACGGGAATACTGCTACAGTTGCCAGCGAAATGGACTGTCTTGTTTTCAGAGCCATATAAGCCTCCATCGTTTAAACTTCTGGAGTTTGCTCTTTTTGCAGACCGTATTTTTTTTTGTGATGAAACAAAAAAAGGGTGCGGGTGCGTTGCATTCACCAAAGTGAGGCTCGGGAAAGGGCCCTTGTACGATAAATGCAAACGACCCACGCCCCGAAAGGGCTGTTGCCCTTGGCCTATACGGTCAAAAACCGGTGGATAAGCCGGCTACGACAAACTGAAGCATGCCGCAAAACAGCATGCCTGCGTGAGCGTTCGCCCTATTCTCGCACAAGTTGAAATTTTCCCGATTTCACCTTGAGAACAGAGCAAAACTCTTCTACGCTCTAAAAATAACTTAAAAAACGACAATAAGCAAAAAAAGTTTACAAAAAAGTCTGTTTTTGTGCTAAAAACGTCAAAAGACGCCTTTTTACGATAAATTTGGCAATTTCAATTTGGAATGATTGTATATTCCATGCCAAGACCGCAAATGCTCTAGTTAACAAGTATTCCTCTGCCGAAGAATAATCAAGCCGATAATTCTGGACGAACGAAATGCCGGAACCAGCATTGACGCAGAATTTCAAGGTACGCTCCATCCCTTGCCATTTCCAATTTCATGGAAGGGTACATTGGCTCAATATGTAGGTCGATTACACCGCGTGGCCGCGGGCAAAACCGAAGTTCAGGTTTATGACTACGCAGATGTTGATGTTCCTGTACTCATGCGTATGCTCGCCAAGCGCAAGAAGGGGTATGCAGCGTTGGGGTATAAATTTTAGAATTTAATGATTGTTTTGCAAAAATTTTTCTATGCAGTCAAATATAAAAGACTTTCCTTGTGTGTGCAGAATTTCTGCATTTTCGGAAAGGTATTGAAGTGTACCAGTTTTTTCAAAAAACTGGGCGATGTCAGAGGCTTGTTTGCCTTTGTTAGATGCGTATTCTTCAATGCACCAAGAGAGCCAAAATGCCAAGTCCTCAGTGTTCATGTGCTTCTTCCTTATACATGTCAAATAAAGCAACCCAACCTAGCTGCCAAAGTTTTGTGTCTTCTTGACTGAGTAAGCGGCTTAATTTGCTTTTGTAGAATTTAAGAATAGCCTCTGAAGCAGTCAAGTGATCTTGCCGACATAATTCGTCGCAGATTTTTGCAACTTTATACGGAATAAAGAGTCGGACATTTTCTTGTGTAATTTCGGGAATCATACTTGTTCTGCCCTCGAGAATTTAAGAATCTGAAGAGCCTTCTCTGTATGAAACAGGATTTGGTCCACGTAGACCCAGGTGCGAAGTTCTTTTAGCAAGGTGGGCTTGTCCATGAAGCCGGATTCAAAAGCGTTAAGGCTGGCAAAAACTCTGTCGTTTGCAACGGCTCCTTTCACGATGTCGTGCTTATAAATGAAGTCTTTATCCGTCCTGTTTGCGATAACAAAGTCAAGCCATTGCTCATCAGCTTTTTTGAAATCAAGAATATCTAGATTCTTGTTTTGAAGAAAATCGTCAGGAACCGTGAAAATAGAAACCGTTGCAGAGCCTTTCTTTTCCAGTTTCGCTTTACTAATCGACCAGCGCTTGGCTTGGTCAAAACTCGTGGTTGTGTAAAACCCCGTGCCGAAATCAAGCCGATGAGATGGGGTTCTGATTTCGGGAACGGAAACCACTATGTTGCTGCCGTGATAAAGTTCCATGTAGATTTATTTGTCCTTTGCAGGATAATATATAATTTTTTTGCACAAATGCTAAAAGAACCGCGACGTTTAAGTCGCGGCCTTTTAATTTTTGTGGATCCTTCGACTTCACGCCTTACGGCGCTCCGCTCAGGATGACACAAGTGCGGGGCGTCGCCCCGCCTCTTTCGTCTAATTAAGCCTGGTGCTTCTTGAACCACTTGATGAGACCGTTGGTAGAGCTGTCGTGGTTCAGTTCGGCATCGGCCTTGGCAAGTTCCGGGAGGATCTTCTTGGCGAGCTGCTTACCGAGTTCAACACCCCACTGGTCGTAGCTGTTGATGTTCCAGATCACGCCCTGGGTGAAGATCTTGTGTTCGTACATGGCGATGAGGGCGCCCAGCGTTTCCGGAGAAACGTAGTCCATCATGATGGAGTTGGTGGGCTTGTTGCCTTCGAACACCTTGTGCGGGGCGAGGAATGCGATTTCTTCTTCGCTCTTGCCGTCCTTGCGGAGTTCTTCCTGGGCCTGGGCGAGGGTCTTGCCGTTCATCAGGGCTTCGGGCTGTGCAAAGAAGTTGCTGAGCAGCTTCTGGTGATGGTCGCCGACCTTGTTGTGGCTGTTGGCCGGGGCGATGAAGTCGCACGGAATCATCTTGGTACCCTGGTGGATGAGCTGGTAGAAGGCATGCTGGCCGTTGGTACCCGGTTCGCCCCAGAGGATCGGGCCGGTCTGGTAATCGACGCGGGCAGAGTTACGATCGACGGTCTTGCCGTTGGATTCCATGTCGGCCTGCTGGAAGTAGGCGGCAAGGCGGTGCAGGTACTGGTCGTACGGGAGCATGGCGTAGCTGGAAGCACCGAAGAAGTTGTTGTACCACACGCCGATGAGGGCGAGGATCACCGGCATGTTCTTGTCGGCCGGGGCGGTCTTGAAGTGCTGATCCATCTCGTAGGCGCCCTGGTGGAGCTTCATGTAATTGTCGAAACCAATGCGGAGAGCGATCGAAAGGCATCTTTGGGCGTTCCCCGGCTCAAGGTCCCTGAACTTGCCGAAGGATGCCGGGTCGGGCTATATTCTGGGGGCAATCGACAGCGCTCGCGCTTGCCGCTCACCTCCCAGAACCAAGCCTCGCTACGCGAGTCTTGTCCTCAAGGGGTCACTATCCCTAACGCACCTTTTATTTGTAGTATTCTTCTGGATTTTTTCCGTAGAAACGTTCAAAATAATCAACAACACCATCCCAATCGGGATAAACAGTGTCAACTGTTTTTCCTAGCAGGTTTAGTTCTTCGCGAATTTGGTTTTTCGCTTGTTGCGGAATGCGAATCTTGGCGAGACGGATTTCAGGGCCCTTGTTGGATTCAAGAGTCGCCAAATGAAGCCTGTCCCCATTCATTCCAAAAAGAAGAAATACCCCTTGCTGCGCCTTGATTCGTGGATTGTCCAACAGCGGATGGACGCAGTATATAGATTCCAGATGGTCTTTTACAATTTCGTCCTTGAAATGCGGCTTCTCCGCTCGGATTTCATGGAGCAAATGGTGTATTGAGTCCTGTTTGTTGAATTCTTCTATATCGGGACTCATCCCCCTTATGTCAAGATTGTCGTGTGCGTAAACAGAAATATTTGAAATGACGCTCACCTTGTCGGAATGCCAGTTGCAAATGGATTCCTCAGGAATTTCGTAAATAAGTACTACACAATCTTTGCTGTCGTCGTCTTTAGACTTCGAATCAATGTAAAGTGCAAAAAATAGGGCCTGCAACGAATCTGGCGTGATGTCAAGCAGCCGAGTGCGAATCCTGTAGTGTTGCATTAGTGCTAGTTTTTCGAAGGTCGTTGAGCAATGGGCGAATTCACTGGACATTCTCCGTTCACATTCCCGGAACAAAATCGATTCACGACCACTTTCAAGCCAGCCGCCACGGGCGATATTTGGGGTGCCTGCACTGTTGCCGTAATCGAGGGGTTCACCACGAAAGTATAGACGGACATTCTCTCGATGACCGCACACACCTCCTTTCTTCAAATCTTTGAGAACATCAATGTATTTGGCGACAGATGTCACTTCGTGATATTCGGACATCACAGCACCTCTACTCCTGTAATTGTATAGGCTAGATTGGGCGATGTTCCTGTTTCGTCTATCATGAACTTTAGTGGCTTCTTTTGAAGCATTGCGTTGGCAAAGAGAATGCAGTTGACAACTTTCAAACAGTGATAGTTTAAGGGATTCTGCAAATCAATCAACTTTGTTGTTGTATGTGCGACCTGCCCTTGAACGATAGTCGGCATGGGAGTCTCTTCTAAAAGATTCCAAAGACTTTTATTCGGATCTTCGAAAAGATGCTTTCCAACCCCCTTGATGTAGACTTGATTTTTCTCTACTCGTGTAATTGTTGCAACAATAGCATATGTCATAATTATATTCCTTTAATATTTGGATGCATGGAGCCTAATTTGAATCTTTTACACATCGAACTGACAGAGCATTTAGTTTGCTGTTGAAATCCCAGCTAGTTGTGTTCCAAAGACCGCAGCCGGCAGTAAAGT
>CALATK010000211.1 GCA_937891805.1 uncultured Fibrobacter sp.
CATAACGCAGTTTTATCCTAACTTTAAACTGTCCAACTTTTTGGGTTCAGTTCATCTGCCGGGGTTTTTCGTTTGTCCTACAGGGTAAAAAAAACAAAAGACCCTCTCAAAAGAGAGGGTCTTCGCGGGATAGACGAGGCTTGAACTCGCAACCTCCGGCGTGACAGGCCGGTGCTCTAACCAAAATTGAGCTACCACCCCAAATCGTTTCCGATTTTCGGTAGTGGGCGATAACGGATTCGAACCGCTGACATTCTGCTTGTAAGGCAGACGCTCTGAACCAACTGAGCTAATCGCCCGAAAGGGTTACTTGTCCTGCTTTTTACCGCCGAAGATGATTCCGAGAGGAATGACCACCACGTAGGCAAGAACCAGGATAAGAGGTGCGACCGTAAGGCTGACCGGATTGTCGGCAGGACCCTGCTGGAGGCAGAAGAAGCCGATTACCAGGAGCAAGATTCCGATAGCAATCAAAATGAAATTTTTCTTGTTCATCGTCTTACACAACCTTAAAGTGACTGCGCAAATATAGCATAAAAAAGCCGAATGTCAAGGGAGATTCCTACTTCTGGCCGGGGTATTTCACTCGGGTGTGGTAGGTGCCGTCCAGGCTGCGGAGGAAAGCCTGTTCCAGCTTGAACAGTTCACGGACCGACAGGTTGCATTCGCTGAACTGCCCCTCGTTGAAACGGCCCTGGATGGTATTGTGGATCATTTCTTGCAGGGCTTCGGAATCCATGTTGGACATGGAACGGCTGGTAGCCTCGATGATGTCGGCCAGCATGAGAATTGCCGTTTCCTTGCTTTGGGGCTTGGGTCCCTTGTACTGGAAATCTTCCTGTTTTACGACCTTTGTGGGGTCTTCCTTGGCGGCTTCAAGAGCCTTGTGGTAGAAATACTGGATGGTGGTGGTGCCGTGGTGTTCGGAGATACCTGCAGCCACCAGTTCAGGAATCTTGTATTCTTGGGCAAGGGCATAGCCTTGGGTCACGTGCCCGATGATAATCTTGACCGACTGGGATGGATCCAGGGAATTGTGGGGGTTGATTCCCTGTTTCTGGTTTTCGGTGAAAAATTCCGGACGCATGGTCTTGCCGATGTCGTGGTACAACGCCATGACGCGGACCAGCAAGGAATTGGCCTCGATACTTTCGGCCACTTTTTCGGCCAGGTTCGACACCTGGATGCTGTGGTGGAAAGTGCCAGGAGCAAGTTCCGAAATGCGCTTTAAGGCCGGACGGTTGAAGTCGGACATTTCCATGAGGGTAAGTACCGTAGTGATGCCGAAGATACGTTCCATCAAGTGCACAAAGAATGCCGACGCGATAGCGATACATACGGCAAAGTTCGCGCTTGCGGCAATAAGAGTCTGGTAGAAGGCTTCGAAACTCATGCGGTTACGTAGCAGGAACATGATACTGATGGATGCCGCCATGGAAAGGATGCCCACGAAAATAGCGTAGATGAACTGCACCCGGTAGCGGATTTTTACCAACGGAACGAGCGAAATAATCAAGACCGCAAACACGGCAATGGTAGCCGCCAGGTCGTAGCCGTTGAGGATGCCGAATATCAGGGAAGACAGCACGGAGAAGGCGATGCCCAGTCCGTAGTTAAAGAGAACGGTGGCAATGACCGGGGTAAAGGCGAAGGGATAGAGCCACATGAAATCAACCCCTTCGGGGAGTACCATGGCTTCGGGCCTGTTCAGGGAGTTGGACAGGTAGTGCACGGCCCAGAAACTCACCAGCTGGATAATTGCCAGGAGAACAAGGCTCCAGAGCTGCCTCGGGCTCTTGAACTTGCGTACCGTTTCGTTGTAGAAGAAATAGAAGAAAAAGGCGATGATGATGAGGGCGAGGATGATGGACTGGCCAAAGGGAGCCGTCAGGGTTCTCTGGTTTTCTTCTTTTTGCTGGGCTTGCTGCAGGGCTTCCATCTTTTCCAAGATGTCCTTGGTGATGGGGTCGCCCTGCTTTACGATTTCCATGCCACGGGGAACCATACCCTTGATGAGAGTCACCTTGTCCCGGGCGGAAGCCTTGCGGGCGGCCGTTTCTTTTTCTAGGTAGAATACGTTAGGCAGCGAGAACACGTAGAGTACTTCGTAAAAAGCGCTCTGCAGTCCCTGGTCGCTGGGGAATGCCCGTTGCAGTTGAGCGAAGGCTTCGTCGATACGGCGCTGCAAAGGTTGGATAGCGGTTGTTTCCAGGGTGGTTTCCTCGCTATCGCGAATCATGGCCACGGTGGTCTTGTTGTAAATCAGGTGCTTGATTTCTTGGACATTGTAGGATTCCATGAACAACTTAAGCTCGGTCTCGGTCTTGGCGAGAAGGGTGTTGGAAACGCCACGCCTGAGCATCTGGTTGAATACAGAAAACACGGAATCTCTGGCCTTTGAATTTTGGCTCAAGGGCTTGATGGCGGTAATGGAAAGCCTTTGCTTTAATACCTCGTAGACTCGGGAAGCCTGCTGCACTTTCATCTGCAGGGTGTCTGCCGCCTCGGGATTGGAATTGGCGGCGGAAGCGTTATTGATCTGGGCCTGCAGGCTGCCGTATTGGGCGAGCTTGTGGAGGTATTGTTTTAGGTCTTCGCTGATGCGGTTGGTTTCGTCGGAGTTGTACTCGAAAATGGCGTTGACCTTTTCTTCGGCGCGCTGGCGTTCGGCCTCAATTTCTTGTTTGGACTTGGGAATGTCGAAATTGATGGGGGAGATGATGGTGCGGGTACTGAGCTGGCCCAGGTGGGGGTGGTCTGCCTGCATGGCGATATTCTTGTCGGGGAACAGGAATATGGCGATAGCCGCGACCAACACGCAGCCAAGGAAAAGATGGAGCTTTTTCTTCTTCTTTTTCATTTGGAGTCCTTTTGCTCGTAGGCGGACAATATGTCTTTCACCAGGGGATGCCGCAAAACATCGGTGGCGGTAAATTCAACTTTGGCGATGCCCCTGATTCCGTTCAAGATGGGCATGGCGTGTTCCAGTCCGGACTTTTGCCCCTGGGCCAGGTCCACCTGGGAGGTGTCTCCGGTAATGATGGCCTTGCTGTGGGGCCCGAGTCTGGTAAGGAACATCTTCATCTGGGGTATCGTGGTGTTCTGGGCTTCGTCCAGAATGATAAAGGCTCGTTTGAGGGTGCGTCCACGCATGTAGGCGAGGGGAGCCACTTCGATGGCTCCGGTTTCTTCGTACCGACGGAGCTTTTCTGGAGGTAGCAGCTCGGAGAGGCTGTCGTGGATAGGGCGCAGGTAAGGGGCGATTTTTTCTTTCAGGTCGCCGGGTAAGAACCCGAGGGATTCTCCCGCTTCTACGGCAGGCCGGACTAGGCATATCCGTTCGGCCTCGTTACGTTCGAGGCTTGCGACGGCCAGAGCTACCGCAAGAAACGTCTTGCCTGTACCGGCGGGACCTTTGGCGAAAATGACGTCGTTCTTTTCGACTGCCTTTACCAGTTCTGCCTGGGAGGGTGTCTTGGGGCCAATGGATATGCCGAACCGGTTCCGGATGATGGGGGCTGCGCCAAGGTCGAAATCCTGGACGACAGCCGGTGAAGATTTCCCGAGAAGGCGCTCCACCTGCTTGGCGGTAAAGGATTCCCCGTGTTTTGCGGCGATTTTCAGCTGGTCCAGGACCGTCAGCAGGCCTTGTAGGTCTGCACCGTCCTTGGGCTTCAAGTTGAGGCCCGGGAGTCTGGTCTGTATCTCAACACAAAAACGGCCTTCCAATAAGCGGAAAACCGTTTCGTTCTCTCCTGAAACCATCCGTTTCAGGTTATCAGAGATGGAGTAATGTTCCAAATGACCTACTCGGCGTCGGGACGTTCCACCGGAATGCCCAACTTGTTCTTGGCGTCGAAGATTTCCTTACGGAGCTTATGGTTTTCTTCGGTCATGGCCATGGCTTCGTCTTCGTTCTTCTTCAGCTTGTTTTCGTCGATCTTTTCTTTCTGGACAGCGGCCTTTCCACCAGCACCGCCGGCTGCACCTCCTTCGGCGCCACCTTCGTCGCTGCTACCACCGGAAGAGCCGGCGCAAGCGGTGAAGAGGGCAAGGGACAGAGAGGCGAGGATCAGTTTCCAATTTTTCAAAAATGACATTATTCAGGCTCCATTCTAGTCTGTGTTGCGTAAAATGTATATTATTTACGGCAAAAAAGTTGTAAAAAAGTGAAATCCTTATGAAAATTGCCGAAAATTTGCGAAAATCCTATTCCCAGGTCTTCATTTCTTCGCCGGATTACGATTCTTGCGCCTTATATGCCCAGAGGCGCGCCCAGATGATGGAAAAACTGGATTCCTTCTGTATTTTTGGCGGAATGTCCAGGGAGCCTGGTGCCGAAGAAGCCTTTACGGAAACCTGGACCCGCTTTGTCCAGGACCCGGCTTTCTTGTTCCTTACGGGGGTGAACCAGCCGGGGTGCTACCTGGTGCTGGACCCCAAGGCAAAAAAGCCTGTGCTCTTTGTACCCGAAAAGGACCTTTTCCGAGAGTTCTGGAACGGAAAACGGCTTGGTGTCGAACCTGGAAACGACGATGTATCTAGAGTCACAGGTATTGCCGATGTCCGTGATGCCCTGGAGTTTTTGCCCTTTGTGGAAACCATGGCGAAAAAATACCGGTCCAGGGGGTTCGGTTACGTCTATTATTTCGAAAAGGTTCGGGGAGACCATAACGACAGACTGAAAGACCAGGTGGCGAAGGTCCTTGGCCGGCAGGGGATGAAGGTGAAGACCTGCTCGCCGATACACTTTGCAGAGAGGCTTCCGTTGGGACCGGAGCGCATCGCCGACGCCAAGAGGGCCCAGTCCATCACGGAGAAGGCTTTCCGCAACCTGCTCCCGCGGGTGAAATCCTTCAAGAGCGAGCGGGAACTGTACCTGTACTTGAACTACGAGATGCAGCGCCGAAGCGACGGTGACCTGGCGTTTCCGACCATTGCCGCCTCCGGAGAAAACGCTTGCTGCCTGCACTATGTGAAAAACGACGAGCCCCTGAAGTTGGGACGGATGATTCTCTTGGATTTTGGCGTGCGTTACGGGACCCTTCATAGCGACATTTCCAGAACAATTCCCCTGAACGGGAAGTTCAACCCCTTGCAGGCGCTGCTATACCAGATTGTTTTGGATTCGGCGTTAGTTTATCAGAAATCTGTGAAACCCGGAGTGAGCCTGAAAGAAATAGGCCAGATTCCTTGGGAATTTATCATGGATGAACTGGAATCCCGATTGGTAAAGGCCCACAAGGGCAAGTTCAAACTGTGTTATGACAAGAGACCCCATGGGGTGAGTCACTTTATCGGTGAGCACATTCACGATGGTGACCCAGGTTCCCGTTCTCTGGATACCGTCTTGGAACCGGGTATGCTCATCTCCTGTGAGCCGGGACTGTACGGTGAATTCGAGGGGGTATTCAACGGGCGGCGCTACCGCGAAAAGATCGGTATCCGCATCGAGGATGACCTGCTGATTACGAAAACGGGCTTTTTGAACATTTCAAAGAAAATCCCGAAAGAAGTAGCAGAGATTGAGCGGCTGATGCAGGGAAGAATTTCTAATTCGGATTTGTGAATTCGGATTTCGGAGTTTCTTATTCAGAAATATGAACTCTGAATTCTGAACTCCGAATTCTGAACTAGTTCTAAAAAGCTATCTTTACCTTCAAATTTTTACGAAGGTCCAAAATGTGGAAATATAGCGGAGCGATCCGATTCTTTCTTTCTATCCTTGCGGTAACGTTTGTCCAGATGGGTGTGTTCATTTACGCCCAGAAGATTCTGTCCGGCTCTTTTGCCGGGGTGGAGGGCGGCCAGAACTGGCAGAGCCTGATGCTGCAGATCTTCTTTATCGCCCCCTACGTGGTGTTCGTATGGGCGGCAGGGCTTTTCTCCAACAAGTTTTCCAAGAACAGGGTGCTGGCCTGGTCGTCTCTCTTTATGACGGCCTTTGTGATAGCCATGGCGGTGCTTGTGACCTGCGGAGTTCCCCGTGTGGCGTTCTGGCTCTGCATAGGCCTTTCTACAGGCTTTGCGATTCATAGTGCAGCCAAGTACGCCGTGCTGAAAGAGATGTTCGGCGTCCGGAACCTGAGCTACGCCAACGCCTTCTTGCAGATTTTTTCGTTAAGTGGCATTATCGCGGCCAGTTGGCTTGCCATCGTGGGCGTGAACCTTATTGACCTGGGTAGCCTTGCCAGGTACGAGGCCGTGGGCAGGATTATCTCTAAATCAGTGGTGATTCCCTGGATTCTGGTGGGGGTGAGCGTGCTTGGTACCGTGGCGAGTTTCTTGATCCCGAAGGTCAAGTATGCCGACCCCAACGTTAGTTTTACCACCGCCCGGCGCAGGTTTAGCCTGGGCTGGCGCCAGCGTCCTCTGCGCGCGACCATAATCGCCCTCTCCATGTTCTGGGCCATGGCTCAGGTGTTTACCCTTTTGTTCCAGGATGTATCCGGTTCCGAGACGGTGAACATGATCCAGAACTATATTCCCTTTGCCATCGGGGGCCTGATGGTGGGCTCCATCTTTGCGGCCAGGAACTCCAAGGACTTTATCGAGACGGGCTTTATCCCCCTGGGCATGATTGGGGCGTCCCTCTGCATGCTCCTGATTCCCTTTATGGTTCACCCCGCGGCCCTATCCGTGATTTATGTGCTGGTGGGGTTCTTCGGTGGTATTTTCCTTGTGCCCGTGAACGCCCTTTTGCAGTACAATACTCGCCCAAACAATTCGGGCTGGGTCATTGCCCTTGCGAACTTGATACAGGCGGTAATCCTTGGTATTTTCCTTGTGCTATATTCGGTGATGGTGCATTACACCCATATCCGTCCGCAGCTCTACTTCGTGGGACTGGGTGTCATTTCTCTTTGCGTATTCGCTTGGACTATCACGAACCTGCCCCAGGCTTTGCTCCGCTCCCTCTTGCGCCTGGTGTTCAGCCGTCACAAGATTCGGGTTTTGAATGTGGGCAACATTCCTAATGCAGGCCCGGTGCTCATGGTGGGTAATCACCATAGCTTTGTGGACTGGGCTATGCTCCAGATGGCAAGCCCCCGACCGCTCTGCATTGCAAGTAACAAGGACCACTTTGAAAGGTGGTACTTGCGGGCAATCTTAAAGCGTTTGGGAATGATTCGCATCGATAACCGCCACCCCGAAGAAGCTATGGAAAAAATCCACGAGGCCCTTTTGGCGGGCAAGGCGGTGGTCATGTTCCCTACGGGTGAGGTTTCCAAGTCCCCCCATGTGGAACCGTTCAATCTGGATTACTCCAAGGCGGTGGAAGGGACCGATGCGGTACTGCTACCTTTCTACATCCAGGGACTCTGGGGTTCCAACTATAGCTACAGCGGCTCCGACATGTATGGCGCTTCCTCGGACCGTTCGGTGACGGTGGCTTTTGGCGAGGCTATTCCTGCAACCACACCTCCAAACGAGGTCCGTGCCATTGTCCGCAAGATTTCTATCGAGGCTTGGCAGTATGCGGTCAAGTTTGTGCGTCCCATTGCGGCCTCTTGGATCAAGACCTGCAAGAAGTACGTGAAGAACGGACCCGCCATCTACAACACCGATGGTGGGCATTTCTCCGGATACAAGCTCATGGGAGCAGTTATGGCTTTCCGAGGGCTCTTGAAAAAGAAGTTGGGTAGGCAGGAGCAGAATATTGGCATTATGCTTCCGCCAAGTCCCGCAGGCGTGATTGTAAACCTGGTTCTTTGGGTCATGGGCAAGACCAACGTGAACCTGAACTACACTTCTTCTGTAGATAACGTGAAGTACTGCTGCGAAAAGGCGGATGTGACCACCGTGATTTCTAGCCGCCAGTTCGTGGAAAAGTTGAAGGGTCGGGGTAACGACTACTCCCAGGTGGCTTCGGACAAGGTGCGCATCCTCTATGCCGAAGACCTGATGAAGGAAATCCCCAAGGTGAAGATTGCGGCCCTCCTGGTGCTTTGCATGATTATGCCCGCATGGCTTATCCGCTTTGTGTTCTGCAAGCGTACCCGTATCGACGATACTGCCGTCATCGTGTTCAGTTCCGGCTCCGAAGGAACCCCGAAGGGCGTGCTCCTTTCGCACCGCAACCTGATGGGCAACATCCAGCAGTTGGCCTGTATCCTGAACGTGAGCCGCGGCGACGTGATGCTTTCGGAGCTTCCGCTGTTCCACAGTTTCGGCCTGACGGTGACCACGCTCTTGAACCTGACGGAAGGCTGCCCCATTGTGGCGGTGGCGGACCCCACCGACGTGAAGACCATGGCCCGCGTGTGCTCCCGCTTCCGCGTGACCTGCATGGTGGCGACCCCCACCTTCTTGCGGGCCTTTACCGTGAGCCGCTATGTACACCCCTTGGTGTTCAAGTATGTGCGTATCATTATCGCTGGTGCCGAAGCCTTGCGGCCTGAACTGGCTACGGCATTCCGCCTCAAGTTCGGTAAGGAAATTTACGAAGGTTACGGTTGTACCGAGACCGCCCCTGTGGCGTCGGTCAATACAGAAAACACCCTGCTGAACGACTACATGACCATGCAGGTGAACAACAAGCCCGGTACCGTTGGTCCGGCACTCCCTGGAACCCAGTTCCTGATTGTGGACCCCGAGACCAACGAACCGCTCCCCACGGGAGAGGCTGGCATGATTCTCATTGGCGGCTGCCAGGTGATGCAGGGCTACCTGAAGGATGACGAACGTACCAAGAGCGTCATCGTGAACATCAACGGTATTCGCTATTACCGCACGGGAGACAAGGGTTATCTGGACGAAGATGGCTTCCTCACCATTGTGGACCGTTACAGCCGCTTCGCCAAACTTGGCGGCGAGATGGTTAGTCTTGGAGCTGTCGAGAAGAAGATTCAGGACACTCCGGTGCTGGAAGGCTGCGACTACCTGGTGACTACGGTTCCCGATTCCGCCAAGGGCGAAAAGATTGTGCTGCTCTATCAGGGCGATAAGGACCCGAAGCAGGTGCTTTCGGAACTTCGCGCCAGCGGATTCCCGCCCATCATGCTTCCGTCTCTGGCGTTCCCTGTGGAGAAGGTGCCGAAGCTGGGTACCGGCAAGGCGGACTTTACCGGAGCAAAGAAGCTCGCGAAGGAACTGGCAGGAGTGAAATAGGAGACGCTGATGAACGGCTTTACTCCTATACGGACTGTTCGGCTGGTGTCGGCCGTGGTTGCCGTTGCGGGTATGTTCTGCCTGTTGGTCCAGCGTATCTTGTCCATAGCCATGACCATGGCCCAAGAAATTCTGGACCTGGCCTTTGCACGCTACGGTAATTTCACGGGGCGCTTTGCCGCCAACAACTTTGCCGAAGACAAGAAGCTCCTTTCGATGCTGAACGAACTGAAGGGACTGATTCCTACGGTAGAGACAGCCCTGACCTTGCTTCTGGTGCTGAGCGTTGTGCTTTTCGTCATTGCCCTGGTGGGGCTTGCCTTGCCGAGGCAGTCGGGGCACGTGCTGGTGGCCTTGAAACTCCTGAAATGGCAACCTGTCGATGGGGAAGACGGAGCTTCCGTCGATCAATTGTCCATGAGTCCTGCGGCCCTTAAAAGGCTTGGAATCGCGACAGGGGTGATTGTTGCCGTTGTACTGGCCGTTTTTGGTATCCGCGGCTGTATGCTGGTATCTAGCGCCCAGGCTCAGGAGGCGGCCCTTCACGAGTTGAATACCAAGGTTCAGGGCTATATGTCAACTCAGCGAGCCTTCTTTAACAAGAGTAAAGCTCTTGGCAGTGCAAAACAGCTAGGGCTTGACACCCTAGCCGATGGCAAATACTACACCTTTAGGGTTGGACGCGGCTACATTGCTGCCGAATCCAAGGTGACTCTTGAAAAATGCCCCATGGGCACCCGTTGGAGGGTGAATGCGAAAGCCGAAGGCTTTATATCGAAGGAACTGAAATTTTTCAGTGTGCTTCCCAAGAACAGGGAATGCTTCAAGTTTGCCCCGAACCTAAAAAATACACCGCGATAGCCGGACTCGTCCGGGACCCAGTGCAGTTTTTTTATACTTTGGTATAGAACGCTTTTACAGGTGGCGTTTTAACCTTGCCGTTCCCGCGAATGCGGGAACCTGTTGGCTGTATAGGGAGAAATTGACCGCCTGGCAAAATAAAAGGATTTTATGCAGCAGTACCTAGACTTGTTGAAAGATATCATGGACAATGGAGTGGACCGTTCCGACCGCACGGGTACGGGGACTCGTTCCGTTTTTGGCCGCCAGAACCGTTATGACCTTTCCAAGGGATTCCCCTGCCTTACCACCAAGAAACTCCACTTGCGCAGCATCATTCACGAACTGCTGTGGTTCTTGAAGGGAGATACCAACATCAAGTACCTTCACGACAACAAGGTGACCATCTGGGACGAATGGGCCGACGAGAACGGCGACCTTGGCCCTGTTTACGGCCATCAGTGGCGCAGCTGGCCTACTCCCGACGGAGGTCACATCGACCAGATCCAGAACCTGATTGACAGCCTCAAGAACAATCCCGATTCCCGGCGTCATTTGGTGTGCGCCTGGAACGTGGCCGAAGTGAACAAGATGGCCCTGCCGCCTTGCCATTGCCTTTTCCAGTTCTATGTGGGCGGTGTAGGGGAGTCCGGCAAGCGCAAGCTCAGTTGCCAGCTTTACCAGCGTAGCGCCGATATGTTCTTGGGCGTGCCCTTCAACATTGCGTCCTATTCCCTGTTGACCATGATGCTTGCCCAGGTCTGCGGTTACGAGGCAGCAGAGTTCGTGCACACCTTCGGTGACCTCCACCTGTACAGCAACCATTTTGACCAGGCCAAGGAACAGCTTTCCCGCACGCCCCGCAAGCTCCCCACCATGAAGATGAACCCCGATGTGAAGGACCTTTTTGAATTCAAGTTCGAGGACTTTGAACTCACGGATTACGACCCGTGGCCAACCATTAAAGCACCGATCGCTGTGTAATTCGGATTTCGGAATTATGAATTCAGAATTGGTTCTAGAATATCACAATCAGTTCCGAATTCCGAATTCCGAACTCTGAACTAGGATGTTTACTATGCTCATCTCCGCAATTGTCGCTGTTTCTGAAAATAACGTCATCGGTCGTGACGGTCACCTGCCGTGGCACCTGTCCGCCGACCTCAAGCGTTTCAAGGCCATCACTACGGGCCATTCCATTATCCTTGGCCGCAAGAACTACGACGACATCGGGCGACCCCTGCCGAACCGAACCAACTACGTGCTGACCCGAAATGCTTCTTTCGAGGCTCCCGGCTGCATTGTGTGTCCTTCGCTGGAAAACGCTCTGGAACAGGCGGAGGCTGCAGGCGAGACGGAATGCTTTATCATCGGCGGTGCTGCCGTCTATCGCGAAGCCATGCCCAGGGTGAAAAAGCTTTACCTGACCAAGGTGCTTTCCCAGGTTCAAGGGGACGTGTTTTTCCCGGAATGGGGAGACGGCTGGTGTATGGTCAGCGAAGAGGCACTCCCTGCCGACGAGAAAAACGATTTTCCGACGGCTTTCCAGGTGTGGGAGCGGGACTGATTTTTAAGGGAGGTGCCCTATGATTGAATTCAACGAATTCTACAAGCTGGCCGCGGCATTGGGCATCGGCTTTATCATCGGCATGCAGCGGGAGAAATCCTACTCCGAAAGCGCAAGCCGCCACCCCGCAGGTGTCCGCACCTTCTCCATCATAAGCCTCTGTGGCGCTCTGGCATCGTTCCTTTCGGAACTCATGAGTTCCGTGGCACCCTTCATCACGGGCTTTGTGGTGGTGGGCCTCCTTCTGGTGGCAAGCCACGTGGCCCATGGCTTTGTGAACAAGGAAGAAGACGGCCTGACCACCAGCTTTGCTCTCATTGTGGTGTACTTCTTGGGAGCGCTGTGCTGGTATAACCGGCTGCTGGAATCCTGCATTTTGATGATTGTCATCGTGTGGCTCTTGACGTTGAAACGGCAGCTCCACGATTTCGCCAGCAGGATTTCTACCGAAGATATTATCGCTACGGTGAAATTTGCCGTCATTTCCTTGATGGTCCTGCCCTTCTTGCCCAACCAGGCTTACGGCCCTGCGGGGCTCGAGGTTCTGAATCCCCATACCATCTGGCTTTTTGTGGTCTTTATCAGCGGTATCGGCTTTGTAGGTTACATCCTGATTAAGCTGGTGGGGCCCGGCAAGGGCATCTGGCTTACGGGACTTTTAGGGGGCCTGGCCAGCAGTACCGCCTTGACGCTGAACCTTGCAGGTCGCAGCCGCGAAAACGAAGACTACTCCGGAAACTTTGCGCTGGGAATCGTGCTCAGCTGGGCGGTGATGTATGTGCGCCTTTACCTGATTTGCATTGTGCTGGTGCCAGAGCTTGCAAAACCCTTGGCACTTCCGCTCCTGTTGCCTGCGGTGCCCGCGTTGCTTTACGCTTTTTACCTGAAAGTCAAGGACGGCATGGACCACAAGGCGAAGAACTCGACCTTCAACAATCCTTTCAATCTGCTCCCGGCCATCAAGTTCGGTATCGTGTTTACGGCGGTCATGTTTGTGGCCAATGCGGCCCGGGTCTATTTGGGTTCGGGAGCCCTTTTGGCCTGCAGTTTTTTGGGCGGTGCTGCCGAAATGGATGCGGTGGCATTCTCCCTGTTGGACATGAGCATGAAGTCGAGCTTACCAGTGCAAGAACTGGTGCTTGCTATGCTGCTTGCAAGCCTTGCCAACACCCTTACCAAGGGCGGTCTTGTGTGCGTGCTGGGGGCAAAGTCCATGCGGAAGCCTATTTTGCCTGCGGTGGTGCTGATTTGCCTCTGCACGGCGGGACTCATCGGTTTTTACCTGTAAATTTTGAAAGGGCCCTTGCCTGGAATTTCTAAAGACTATATTTTTAGGAACGGAAACTAAAGAGGTTATTATGCGAGTATTCGTCACTGGCGGAACAGGATTTATCGGTCACTACGTAGTTCGTGCCCTTTTGGAGAAAGGTCACGAGGTGGTTATCGCTACAAGGCATCCTAACAAGGTGCCAAGCCTGCGTTCCCAGGCCAGTGTGAGTTTCGTAGAAGCCTCCCTGACCGACTTTGACAAGCTTGCCAAGGGGCTGGAAGGCTGTGACGCCTGTATCCATATCGCTCTTGGCTGGGGCGAGACTCCCAGCACCATGCTGATGAATGACACCCGCGCTACCGTTTTCTTGCTGGAAAACGCCGCCAAGGCGGGCTGCAAGAAGTTTATCTATACCTCCAGTACGGCGGCCATGGGCGTGACGCGGCCCTCTATGCGCGAAGTGACCAGCAACCTGCCTCTGGACCTGTACGGCGCCACCAAGGCGGCGGGGGAGGCCTACGTGCTAGGCTTCCGCAGGGGTTACGGAGAGCAGTTCCCCGAAGTTTCCATGAAGCGCAACATCATTCGTCCGGGTTACACCTTCGGTAACCCCGCGTTCCCCGACGGATGTTCCCAGCCGGACCGCCGTTTCTTTGAAATGGCCCGTGCCGTCAAGGAAGACAGGGACATTCATATCGTGAAAAACGACGGTACCCAGTTTATCCACGCAAGCCAGCAGGCCATGCTCTACATGAACCTGCTGGAATCCGACAAGAACGAGGAAATCTACCTGGGGCTTGGAGACGTGTGGATTAGCTGGAAAGAAATCGCGGAACTGATGGTGGCGCAAAAGCCCGGCTGCAAGTCCAAGATTGTAGAAAAGGACCTTGGCTGGGACGACAATCCCATGCGTTTCGAGGTACAAAAAATCAAAGACCATTTTGGTCTGGTCTTTGATGCTCACGAATTCCTGGAAGGCCACGTGAAGTGGACCTATAGCCAAGTTTAGATTAAAGGGCTTTAACCCTTTTTATTTGTATTCCACGTGGAATAGGAAGCGGTCTTTAGATACAAACCAGTCGCTGCCATCGCAGGTTTTCACGTATAGGTGCAATTTGCGGTGGTTGACGGTCTTCGTGTATTCGTGTTTAGGCCCACAATCACCTTGGTTGCCTTCGTCTGAATCGTATTTCCAGCCCATGTCTTCAATGGCCTGGTAAAATTCAGCATATTTTTCATAGTAGAAATAGCATTCCAACCGCCAAAAGGGACCCGAGTATGAGTATTCACCGGGCTTCATGCGTTCGGTGACGTCAGTGGTGACATGTTCTTCGGAATAGCAATCCTCGGGAATGGGGTTTCCCTTGAACTGCATGATGGGGGTCATGTCCCGGAGTTCCTCAGCAGAAAAGTCTTCTGGCTCGGGGTCGGTAGAACATGCAGCAAGTCCACAAAGTGCCAATGCAAACGGCAAAAATTTTAAATAAGCAATCTTCATTTGCTAAACAAGTTAGAATCTTTATTCGCATACGCAAAGCGTATGCGGGAGGCAAACTTGTTTTGCCGACTATCTCAGCACAATATCCCCGTTTGCGACGAGCTTGTCACGCAGCTTGTTGTGGGCCTTGTTGACTTCGTCGTCGGTGAGCGTGCGGTCCATGGCCTGGTAGGTGAGGCTGTAGACCATGTTCTTCTTGCCGGCTTCGATCTTGTCGCCTTCGTAGATGCTCTTGAGGGTAATCTTCGCGAGGTTCTTGGGGTTGAGCCCCTTGATGCGGGCGACAATGTCTTCGTGGGTCATGGACTTCGCCACTTCCAGCGAGATGTCGCGGCTAGACGGCACCTGGCGGCTGAAGGCTTCGAACACGATCTTCTTGTGGGTGGCGTGTTCCATCTTGTCCATGTCGAGTTCCATCACGTAGGTGGTGTAGCTGATGTCGTTAGCGGCCATCACGGAGGGGTGGAGTTCGCCCATGGTGCCGAGCACCACGCCGTCGGCGAGGATTTCGGTCTGCTTGCCCGGGTGCAGGAAGATTTCAGGCTTGGCGGGCACGCGGAATTCCACCACGAGGCCCACGCGCTTGAGGAAGCTCTGCACGAATCCCTTGAATGCGGCAAAGTCAATCTGGGCGGGCTTGTCGTTGAGCGGGTTCACGTCGAAGTTGCCTGCAATCGTGAGGGCGACGAGGTTCGATTCGTCGAAGCCCGGGTCGCGCACGTCCTTGCGGTCGCGCTTGAACTGGCCCTTGGCCACTTCGAACAGGCGCACGGAACCCGGACGGTTCTTCTCGTTCTCGGCAACGCTCTTGAGGAGGTTGGGGAGGAGGCTCGTGGGCACGGCGCCCAGCTCTTCGGAAAGCGGGTTCAGGAGCAGTGCGGGCTTGGAGCGGCGGTCGTCGCTTTCGGGGCCAAAGAGGGCCTCGGTGCGGGCCTTGCTCGTGAAGCGCAGGCTCAAGCATTCATGCAGGCCCATCGCAGAGAGGGTCTTGCGAATCTTGCGGTTCAGAACTTCAATCGGCGGGAGCTCGTTCGGCTGCATCTTGAAGGAGGGCAGCGTGTACGGGATGTTGTCGAACCCGACGAGGCGGGCGACTTCTTCGATGAGGTCCACTTCGTGTTCCAGGTCCGGGCGGAAGCTCGGAATCTTGAAGGTGATGGAGTCCGCCGTCTTGGAGACGACTTCGAGGGCGATGCCCGTGAGGAACTTTTCCACCTGGGCCATGTCGAGTTTCATGCCGATAACGCGTTCGGCCTGGGCGATGCGGAGCGTGACCACGTTGTTCTCTTTCTTGTGGTCGTCGCCGGTGTATTCGACGGAGCCCTTGAGAATACGGCCACCCGCGACTTCCTGGATGAGGGCGCAGGCGTACTTGCTGTATTCGTCCTGGGTCGCGAAATCGATTTCGCGTTCAAAGCGGTAGCTGGAGTCCGTGGAAATGCAGAGGCGCTTGGCCTGCTTGCGGACCACCGTCGGGTTGAACCAGGCACTTTCGAGGAACACGTTCTTGGTAGCGTCGACGATTTCGGACTCGACGCCACCCATCACGCCGGCAACGCAGGCCGGACGGTCGCCGTCGCAAATCACGAGGTCGTTTTCAACGAGTTCGTGAGCGGTGTGGTCGATGGTTTCAATCTTTTCGCCCTTCACGGCGCGGCGAACCTTAATCTTGTTGCCGTGCAGCTGGTCCATGTCAAAGCTGTGGAGCGGCTGGCCCACGTCCATCAAAATGAAGTTCGTGATGTCGACGACGTTGTTGATGCTGTTCATGCCCACGGCATGAAGGAGTTTCGCGAGCCAAGCCGGGGACTTTTCGACCTTCACGTCCTTGATGACGCGGCCCACGTAGCGGGAGCAACCGCAGCCGGGAACCACTTCGAGGCTGATGGCGGAACTTGCCGGTTCGGCGTCCTCGTTCAAGGTGTAGGCGAGGGGCTTGAGCGGGCGGTTGAACTTGGCGGCAAGTTCGCGTGCAACGCCACGGTGGCTGAGTGCATCCGGGCGGTTCGGGGTCACGTTCAGTTCATAGCACACGTCGTACATGCCGAGGCTCACGAACGGGGTACCTGCCGGGATGCTGTCATCCAGCAGGATGAAGTTCAGCATCTCCTCTCCGTCGTACTCGAACAGCATCGACAGCAGCATGCCGCAGGATTCTCTGCCCATCATTTTCCGGGGAGGCAGGTTGGTGATCGCCACCAAAGTCTTGCCGATCAGCTCCTCGGGCTTGTAGAACTTGGCAATGCCG
>CALATK010000212.1 GCA_937891805.1 uncultured Fibrobacter sp.
TATCTAGTTCGTCGGTCAATTCTTCGTCAAGTGTCAAGTCTAGCAGCAGTTCTTCTGTGAAACAGTCTTCTTCATCGGTTGCTTCGAGTAGTAGCGAGTATAAGCCTTATAATCATATGAAGGCTTTTAATTCGGATAGCGTACTTACAGGGGCTTATAAGCAGTTTACATACGAAGGAAGGTCCTACTATTATCTAACAATCAATGGTACAAATCAAAATGATGAAGCCGCGTCTGTCACAGTTATGGCAGAAAACCTGAATGTTGGCGAAATGGTTGATGGCGATAAGGACCAAAATAACGATTCCAAGATAGAACGGTATTGTTATGACAATGATACGACGAATTGCCAGAAATATGGCGGACTCTACCAGTGGGCAGAAGCGATGAAGTTGTCGAGCGAATGCAACACCAAGAGTTGTGCTGACTCTATTAAGCCAAACCATCAGGGAATTTGCCCAGATGGATGGAGACTTTTAACTTATGATGATATATATGTGATTGTGCATGCTGATGGTAATAAAAATGATGTTGAGGATATTAGAAGTACGAATTTTGGTGGCATGAATTTTAGTGGATTCAGTTTGATGGGGGCAGGGTATCTTTGGAATTATGGGTTTAGAAATTTGAAAGAAATTACATATTGGCATTATCCAGAAGAGGCTATAAGAGGTGGTGACATCAATGTGAAATCGTTCTCTGGTCGGCAAAATAAAACATCTACTGCTATAGCATCTCAAGATGCAAATAAGACACATGGTTTTTCTGTTCGTTGTGCAAAAATAAACAAATGAAAAAGTAAGAGAACTCTTTAATCTCAACATGTCAAAGGGCTTGAAATATGACTAAAAACAACTATAAAAAGAGAATCGGTGAATTTAATTATAAAATCGAACAACTCGAACCCCGCCAGATGATGGATTTTGCGGTATAGATTCCACATTCCATATTTCACATTGCTTGGTTTGTGGGTGGTGAAAATTTTTACAGGAGATAATGGTATGAAGTGTGTCAAGGGTCTTGGTTTCTTGTGGGTGGCGGTGCTCGCGGCATTCTTCGCCCTTTCCGCCTGTGACGATTCTTCATCGGCAAGTTCCGACGAAACAGGTGTTTCCAGTTCGTCTGTAGAGTCGTCTGATTCGAGTGTCACCCTGAGCGGAGCGTCAGCGGAGTCGAATGGGTCTAGTAACGAAACCAAAGACAAGTCATCGAGTAGTGAGAATAAGTCTAGCAGTTCCACAAAAGAAACAAAAGTCTCTTCTGACTCCAAGAGCTCCAGTTCCGTAAAGACAGATGATTCTTCTAGCAGCAAGAAGGATGTATCTAGTTCGTCGGTCAATTCTTCGTCAAGTGTCAAGTCTAGCAGCAGTTCTTCCGTGAAGCAGTCTTCGTCGTCAGTTGCTTCGAGTAGTAGCGAATATATTCCCTATAATCATGCAGGGCCTCTTTTGGCAGATAGTTTGAATAGCAACGCTTATCAGAAGTTTTCTGATAAGCGTAATGGACGTAGTTACTACTATTTGACGATTAACGGCAAGGATGGCGCATCTGTTACGGTGATGGCCGAAAATTTGAATATAGGTGAAATGGTAAATGGTGATAAGGACCAGACCAACGACTCCAAGATTGAACGCTATTGCTACGATAATGATACCACCAAGTGCGATAAGTATGGAGGCCTTTACCAGTGGGCGGAGATGATGAACCTTCCGTTCGAATGCAATAGTAAGAGCTGTGCCGACTCCATTAAGCCGAATCATCAGGGAATTTGCCCCGACGGCTGGCGTCTGCTCACTTACGACGACCTCGTTGTCATTCTCAAAGCTGATGGAAATGAAGATGGAATAAAAGGGGCTCGTGCTCAGGGTTTTGGCGGCTACAACACCACTGGGTATAGCCTTGTGGGTGCGGGGTATAACTGGAATTATGGATTTAAGAATATAGGTGAAGCGGTGTATTGGTTCTATCCAGAAGAAGATGCAGATTCTCCAGCAACAAAGGCTTCGGACTCCTTTACGGGGCAGTCCTTAAATAGTTTTGCGAAATATTCAACGAAAAAGATAAATGGTTTTTCCGTCCGTTGTGTTAAGTCAAAATAAAATTTATAAGTAAGATTACAAAATGAACATGAAAAAAATAAAGAAATCCGTCAAGAAGTCCACCAAGAACAACTACCGTATTGAGGCTCTTGAACCCCGGTTCATGATGGATTTTGCGGTATAAATTCCACATTCCACACCCCACACTTCACATTTCACATTGCTTCTGCGTTAGGGGGCGTCGCACCGCCACGCGGTGGCGAGACGCGCAAGCGGCTCGATGAGCCGACCCCGGATCAGGTCCGGGGTGACGAGAGGCGAGCAGCACCCGACCCGGCCCCCCCTCGGCAGGCTCAGGGACCGGCCGGGGAACGCCCAAGAAAAAAAATTCAAATATGTTTGAAATTTTTGCTAAAATTATATATATTTTAAGATATGGTTGAAATTATTGATTCTGTATCCAAATACAACTTATGGGGTGGAAATAGCCCGTTTTTGGGCTTTAATCGGCATATTTACCAGGAAAAAGTCATGAAAAGTGTCGGAAACAACCTGGTCAAGGTTGTTGTCGGGCAGCGTCGTGTCGGAAAGAGTTTCGTTTTGCGGCAGGTCTTGTCGCAAATCGTTGCAGGCGGAGTCCCTGCCGAAAACACGCTATACATCAACAAGGAATTCCTTGAATTCTCCGCCATAAAATCTGCAGAGGACTTGCAGTCTCTTTACGCTGCTTACAAGAGCCGGTTTTCGCCCCAAGGCAAGACCTATCTTTTCATTGACGAAATCCAGTATATCGATGGATGGGAAAGATTTGTGAACGCCCGTTCGCAGGATTTTGCCGAGCCTTGCGAAGTATTTATAAGCGGGTCCAATTCGGATATTCTCTCCGGGGAACTCTCGACCATGCTTTCGGGCCGGTATGTCCGGTTTGAAGTTTTTCCCTACAGTTTTGACGAGTTTTGCGAGTTGACCGGCAAGCCGCAGGATGCGTCGTCTTTTACGGATTATGTCCAGCATGGGGCCCTGCCCGAACTGTTCAACCTTGATTCGGAGGAAATGCGACGGAACTATGTCGAGAGTCTGAAGGATTCCGTGATGCTTCGCGATGTCGTGCAGCGTTACAGAATCAAGGACGCTACCCTGCTGAACGATCTTTTTGTCTTTCTTTCGAATAATGCCTCGAACTTGATTTCTTTCACGAATGTGGTCAAGAGCCTTAAGGGGCAAGGGCGGAAAACAAATTACGAGACTGTCTCGACCTATGCGGGGTATTTGGAAAACGCCTTCTTGATACATTCTTGCCCCCGTTTCAACATTCGTGGCAAGGATTCGCTGTCTGGTCCCGCCAAATACTACATGAACGATTTTTCGTTCCACAATTACCTGTATGCGGGTTTTGGGTATGGAATGGGTTATCTTTTTGAGAACGCCATTTATCTGGAACTTCGCAGGCGTGGCTACGATGTGTATGTCGGGGAATTGGATGGGAGCGAGGTCGATTTTGTCGCAATCAAAAACGACGCGCGCATTTACATCCAGGTAGCCTATAAGATGGACGGTGAGTCGACCATTGCAAGAGAATACGCTCCGCTGGAAAAAATCAGGGACAGTTATCCAAAATTTGTTGTGTCGTTGGATGAGTTCCGGCTGCCATCGAATAACGGAATTTTGCATGTCCGCCCTTGGGAAATACCTTGATTCCCTTGTTCTGTTTTGCTAGGCGAAAATGTCCGTGTCTGCCTGTTGATTCTGGGTAAAAAAATTTATATATTGACGGTATGGCGCAGCCTTTGTCGAAAATCAGCATCCTTGAACCCCTTTGCTGGGATTCAAGCGTGAGTGCCGAGACGCTCCTTCCCCTGGTGGACGGGACGGTGTCTTCGGTTGGGGGCTTCTCCCGTGAAGCCCTGTTCCTGCGTTCGCTGGAGCGGGTGCCGTGGCACAACCTGGTAGTGCTGTGGGGCGGGGCGGAAAACTGTGCAAAACTTTATACGGAAAAGGTCCGAAGGGGGCTTCGCAATGGCGACTTCAGACAAAAATACGATTTCGCTTTCGGAATTCTACGAGGAGAACCTGTACAGGCTCCAAGATGGAGTTCTGAATATTGTGAAAAACTGCGGCACACCTTTGTATCTGACCGGTGGAACCATTAGATGTTTCCCAGGTCATGCAGGGAATAACGCAGGCTGCGTTTGAGAGTATCAAGTGGAAATGCGGATTGACCTTTGCCGAGTTCAAGCGGGACATCGATATGATTGCCGCCGACATGCTTTGCCTGAAGGACAACGGCTTGAACGACAGGAGTATGAGATGAAAACGATAAAGAAACTCGGCTTGGTGAGCGCTGTAGCTTTTGCAATGCTTGTGTTCTCGGCTTGCGATGACTCTTCGTCGGCTAGTTCCGACGAAACCGGTACTTCCAGTTCATCGGTAGAAACTTCTGATTTGGATGAGTCGTCATCTTCTGTTGACAAGAATTCGTCGGGAAATGAATCTACAGAAAAAGACAAGTCTTCCAGTAGTGTCCAGGGATCTGAACCTGTCGAAGTATCAAGTAGTTCCGCGAAAGAAACAAAGAATTCATCTGACTCCAAGAGCTCCAGTTCCATAAAGTCGGGAGATTCTTCCAGCAGTAATAAGGATAAATCTAGTTCGTCGGTGAGTTCTTCATCCAGCGAAATAACCGACTATGTTGGGCTGCCCTGTGAAGGCATACTTTCAGATGGAAATACGGGAAAAATATATTTGTGCGTAGATGGACGATATGTGCTCTACGTGCCTACGGAAAGTTCCAGTTCTGGGTCCTATGAACCGTTCGATCAAACACTGCCTTTGAGGGGGCAATTATCCGATAAATATAAGACCTTTACTGACACGCGTAACGGACGTGTTTATTATTACTTGACGATTGTCGGCCGTGATACGAATAATGTCAAGGACTCCATACAAGTCATGGCCCAGAACTTGAATATCGCCGATGTCACCTTGAAGGTTGGTGAAAACATGACCAATGATGATAAAATTGAGCGCTATTGCTACGATGATGATACCACAAACTGTGACCGTTACGGAGGACTTTACCAGTGGGCGGAGGCTTTACAGTTGCCGAGTCGTTGCAATACCGAAAGCTGTGCAAGCCTTATACAGCCCAACCACCAGGGCATTTGCCCCGATGGTTGGCGCATGATGAATGCAAATGATTTTCGAATCGCTCTGACGAGTACCGATGACTTTGCGAATGGCCTTCGTTCCGGTTATTATTTCTCCGGCAGCAACAAAAGTGGACTTTCGCTTACTGGGTCGGGCAGGTATTTTCACCAAAAAGGATATGAAGATTTAGATGAAGCTTTTTATATGTATTACCCTGTGGAATATGTATTTGGAGATGTTATTCGAGGTTCAATGCAGTACGTGACTCGTTATGAGAATAATGTAGGACCTGGTGGGCTTGAAAAATACTGCGCCCTTTCCGTCCGTTGTGTCAAATTAAAATAAATTTCAACAAAGACATCCAAGATGAAAAACATATCTAAGAAATCTTCCAAAAAGAACTCTCAAAATAATTTCAATATTGAACCCCTTGAACCGCGCCTGCTTTTGGCCGCCGTCGAATAATCATTCCACACCCCACACTACACATTACACACTCGCGTCTGCGTTAGGGGGCGTCGCACCGCCATTGCGGTGGCGAGACGCGCAAGCGGCTCGATGAGCCGACCCCGGATCAGGTCCGGGGTGACGAGAGGCGAGCAGCACCCGACCCGGCCCCCCCTCGGCAGGCTCAGGGACCGGCCGGGGAACGCCCAAGAAAAAAAATTCAAATATGTTTGAAATTTTTGCTAAAATTATATATATTTTAAGATATGGTTGAAATTATTGATTCTGTATCCAAATACAACTTATGGGGTGGAAATAGCCCGTTTTTGGGCTTTAATCGGCATATTTACCAGGAAAAAGTCATGAAAAGTGTCGGAAACAACCTGGTCAAGGTTGTTGTCGGGCAGCGTCGTGTCGGAAAGAGTTTCGTTTTGCGGCAGGTCTTGTCGCAAATCGTTGCAGGCGGAGTCCCTGCCGAAAACACGCTATACATCAACAAGGAATTCCTTGAATTCTCCGCCATAAAATCTGCAGAGGACTTGCAGTCTCTTTACGCTGCTTACAAGAGCCGGTTTTCGCCCCAAGGCAAGACCTATCTTTTCATTGACGAAATCCAGTATATCGATGGATGGGAAAGATTTGTGAACGCCCGTTCGCAGGATTTTGCCGAGCCTTGCGAAGTATTTATAAGCGGGTCCAATTCGGATATTCTCTCCGGGGAACTCTCGACCATGCTTTCGGGCCGGTATGTCCGGTTTGAAGTTTTTCCCTACAGTTTTGACGAGTTTTGCGAGTTGACCGGCAAGCCGCAGGATGCGTCGTCTTTTACGGATTATGTCCAGCATGGGGCCCTGCCCGAACTGTTCAACCTTGATTCGGAGGAAATGCGACGGAACTATGTCGAGAGTCTGAAGGATTCCGTGATGCTTCGCGATGTCGTGCAGCGTTACAGAATCAAGGACGCTACCCTGCTGAACGATCTTTTTGTCTTTCTTTCGAATAATGCCTCGAACTTGATTTCTTTCACGAATGTGGTCAAGAGCCTTAAGGGGCAAGGGCGGAAAACAAATTACGAGACTGTCTCGACCTATGCGGGGTATTTGGAAAACGCCTTCTTGATACATTCTTGCCCCCGTTTCAACATTCGTGGCAAGGATTCGCTGTCTGGTCCCGCCAAATACTACATGAACGATTTTTCGTTCCACAATTACCTGTATGCGGGTTTTGGGTATGGAATGGGTTATCTTTTTGAGAACGCCATTTATCTGGAACTTCGCAGGCGTGGCTACGATGTGTATGTCGGGGAATTGGATGGGAGCGAGGTCGATTTTGTCGCAATCAAAAACGACGCGCGCATTTACATCCAGGTAGCCTATAAGATGGACGGTGAGTCGACCATTGCAAGAGAATACGCTCCGCTGGAAAAAATCAGGGACAGTTATCCAAAATTTGTTGTGTCGTTGGATGAGTTCCGGCTGCCATCGAATAACGGAATTTTGCATGTCCGCCCTTGGGAAATACCTTGATTCCCTTGTTCTGTTTTGCTAGGCGAAAATGTCCGTGTCTGCCTGTTGATTCTGGGTAAAAAAATTTATATATTGACGGTATGGCGCAGCCTTTGTCGAAAATCAGCATCCTTGAACCCCTTTGCTGGGATTCAAGCGTGAGTGCCGAGACGCTCCTTCCCCTGGTGGACGGGACGGTGTCTTCGGTTGGGGGCTTCTCCCGTGAAGCCCTGTTCCTGCGTTCGCTGGAGCGGGTGCCGTGGCACAACCTGGTAGTGCTGTGGGGCGGGGCGGAAAACTGTGCAAAACTTTATACGGAAAAGGTCCGAAGGGGGCTTCGCAATGGCGACTTCAGACAAAAATACGATTTCGCTTTCGGAATTCTACGAGGAGAACCTGTACAGGCTCCAAGATGGAGTTCTGAATATTGTGAAAAACTGCGGCACACCTTTGTATCTGACCGGTGGAACCATTAGATGTTTCCCAGGTCATGCAGGGAATAACGCAGGCTGCGTTTGAGAGTATCAAGTGGAAATGCGGATTGACCTTTGCCGAGTTCAAGCGGGACATCGATATGATTGCCGCCGACATGCTTTGCCTGAAGGACAACGGCTTGAACGACAGGAGTATGAGATGAAAACGATAAAGAAACTCGGCTTGGTGAGCGCTGTAGCTTTTGCAATGCTTGTGTTCTCGGCTTGCGATGACTCTTCGTCGGCTAGTTCCGACGAAACCGGTACTTCCAGTTCATCGGTAGAAACTTCTGATTTGGATGAGTCGTCATCTTCTGTTGACAAGAATTCGTCGGGAAATGAATCTACAGAAAAAGACAAGTCTTCCAGTAGTGTCCAGGGATCTGAACCTGTCGAAGTATCAAGTAGTTCCGCGAAAGAAACAAAGAATTCATCTGACTCCAAGAGCTCCAGTTCCATAAAGTCGGGAGATTCTTCTAGCAGCAAGAAGGATGTATCTAGTTCGTCGGTGAGTTCATCTTCGAGCGAAATTTCCGTATCTTCTTCTAGTTCTAAAGATGTAATGGGGGGACCTTGCCCAAAAGAAGGCTTAAAGAAAAAAATAGGAGATGAATTCGCCAAATGTGTAGATGGTGTGTGGGTCGTTTATCTTCCTCCCTCATCTAGTTCCGTCGCCCGCAGCAGCAGTAGCCGAGGCTATGAACCCCTGCCGAGTCCATTGGGTTATAACATGTCTTATGGTGAATATGAAAACACTCGTGATGGAACGAAGTATGCGACCATTGAAATAACGAACAAGTACGGCCCGGACAGCGTTCCTAAAATCACTTTTACAGTTTTTGCGCAGAACCTAAAATATCATGAAAAGATAACGCTCGGTGCAAATGAACAGGACGATGATACCAAGGTTGAAATGTATTGCTATAACGATAGCGTTGAATATTGTAACGACTGGTGGGGCGGACTCTACCAGTGGGCCGAAATGATGGCGCTGCCGTATGAGTGCAATAGCAAGAGCTGTGCCGACCGGATAGATCCCGACCGTGATGGTTTCCACCAGGGAATTTGCCCGAACGGTTGGCACTTGATTACCGAAAAAGAAATGCTTGCCGTATCCTATGCGACAGGGGAGAGTGGAAATGAGTATTTGGCAAATTCAGTTAGATCAGAGGTCTCGTTTTTAATTGCTGGGGGAAACAATCAATCAGGAATGAGTGTGATTGCGGCGGGGTTTAGAAAGAATGAAAATAATATCGTGTATAAGGATATTGGGGAGGGAGGGTATTTTCATTATCCCAATGAAAGTCGATCTGGTGATGTAAAAGCATGCGGTGCAGGTGGGGTGTTTTCTCATCCATGTGTCCGTGCTTTTGCCTATCATCTCGGACAAAGGATTGATTATCAGTGTCAGAGGTGTACGCATCTCGTGCGAAATATTGATGAAGAAACGCATCTTCATCTGATGGATGTTTTCTTGATGGATCTTTTCCTGCTTTTCTAGCTCAAGCCTGTTTTCTCTCTCCTTGCGCTCTACAATGAAGATATACAGTCCCCAGAGAAGGATGAGAGACAATATTACGAACACTGCAATTGCAGTATTTGTCCTGTACCATATTGGTTCTATCTTTATTTCCAGACATGTCGGCGTTTCGTTCCATCTGCCGTCGTTATTCGCTGCCTTCACCTTGAAGGTATATGTCCCGTGAGGAAGATTGGAGTATGACACACTCCTCTTCTCCATGACTTCATACCACTCCTTGTCATAACCTTCAAGCTTGTATGCGAATGTGTTGTGCTGCCCGGCCAGGTAATTCGGGACACAGAATTCGAGTGTGAAGGAGTTCTGATGATGT
>CALATK010000213.1 GCA_937891805.1 uncultured Fibrobacter sp.
GCCGCTTTTGCCGACGTTCCAGTTTGCCGAAGAAATTTTCCTGGAGTCCATCCAGGTTTGCCACTGGGGATTCAACGTGGCGCTCGGCGCACCGCCACCATCGTAGCCCACCGTTCCCCATTCGCTCACAAAAACCGACAGACCTTTTTTCATTGCGAGATCCGCGTTGGAGCTCAATGAAAAACCATGGGCCTTATCTCCATCGGACCGTCCCGCATAATAGTGGAACGCATAGGCGATATTGTCATTTTCTAGAGGGTCTTCAACCCGATAATTAATCGCCTGATTCGGTTGCTGGTCCCACATCGGTGTTCCCACGATAATCAGGTTGTCGGAATACTCACGAATCACCGAAACTACCTGGTCAGCATAGGTCTTGATGGCGGCCATGCCTATATATCCGCCATATTCGCTACAATCGCTATTATCACCCACGGAACCCGAGGCGCAAATCGGTTCGTTGAATACTTCGAAGATCACGTTATCGTAGTCGCCCCACTTTTGCGCTTGGATTGCAAAGAAGTCCTTCGCGTTTTTGACGCTGTCCGCCGCCACATGGGAATGGAAGTCGATAATCACGTAAATGTCATTTTCGATGGCCGCTTCTACAGCCTCGTCCAACATGGCCTGATAGAATTCAGGTTTTGTAAAATAGTGACCATCGGCCCAATCGCCCATGTCGTCTACCGCCATGGCGGCGCGAATCAGCTGGATATTCTGCCGTTCCACAAGCCCCGTAATGATATCCTTTTTCCAGTACCGCTGCTGATTTGCAGCACAACTCCAGAAAAGGCTCATGCCCTTTACCTGGACTTCATTCCCGCTGGAACGGAAATGTTCACAGCTGCCGTAAATCCTGCCTTCGCCGGCATTATTCGTTCCCGCCTGCAGCTGGCCGTACTGGCTCACCGGCCCTGTGCGCAGGGGCGTGATGTCGCTAGCGAATGCAGTAGAGAAAAGTCCAAGAGCGAGTGCACTCAGGGCAAGGAGTTTGGGAAGGCGGAGTTGTAGCATAGGGCCTCACTTTCGCTGATTGCAAAAAAAAGAAATTTAAACGGTAAGTTATTTTATAAATATAATTTAAAACAAACTATTATTTCTTATTGTAAATTTATTTTTACACAATCGTTTTTTGAGCGTTTTCTCATTATTTCGGCGGCCGACAATTCCAATTTGGAATAAACAATCTGCGGGTCCCGAATCATACGCAACGAAATCACCCCTATAAGAGGCTTCAATTATCGATTTTATTTATCACTCCACTTCGTTCCACTCGGAATGCCCCCGAATAAGCCTTCATTTTTCTACATTTGGCAACGCAAAAACTATAGGGACCACCCTCAAAAAAGGAACGAATCATGGCAAACAAAGTCTATAACTTTAGCGCAGGGCCTTCTGTCCTGCCCGAACAAGCACTCAAGGAAGCCTCGGCTGCCTGCATCGATTACGCCAACAGCGGCATCAGTATCCTTTCCATGAGTCACCGTTCAAAGCCCATCGAAAGCATGTTCGAAGAAACCGAACAGTTCCTCCGCGACCTCATGGGCATTCCCGAGAACTACGACATCGTGTTCCTGGGCGGCGGATGCTCCCTGCTGTTCTGCATGCTCCCCATGAACTTCTTGGACCAGAACGCCACCGCCGACTACGCGCTGACCGGCGTGTGGGCCAACAAGGCCTGCAAAGAGGCCAAGCTGTTCGGTAACGTGAACGTGGCCTGCGACACCAAGTCCGAAACTTACAGCCGCATTGACAAGAACCTGAAGATGAGCGACAACGCCACCTACCTGCACATCACCGCCAACAACACCATCTACGGTACGGAATGGCACAACATCCCGAAGCCGAAGTCTGGATTCCTCATGGCCGACGTGAGCTCCGACTTCCTCGCCCGTAAGATCAACGTGTCTGACTTCGGCGTTGTGTACGGCGGCGCCCAGAAGAACATCAGCTGCGCAGGCGTGACCGTGACCATCATCCGCAAGGACCTGCTGGGCAAGGTGAACCGCACAATCCCCACCATGCTGAACTTCCAGACCCACATTGACGCGAAGAACATGTTCAACACTCCGCCGGTATTTGCCGTGTACGTGATGAACCGCACCCTCAAGTGGCTCAAGGATTTCGGCGGTGTGGAAGCCATCGAAAAAGTGAACCGCAGCAAGGCTGCACTCCTCTACAGCGCCCTCGACAACTCCAAGGTTTTCGTCGGTACCGCCGCCAAGGAAGACCGCTCCATCATGAACGTCCCGTTCGTGTTCAACAAGGACGTGGTCGCTGCCGACAAGGCTGACGATCTCGCCAAGGAATTC
>CALATK010000214.1 GCA_937891805.1 uncultured Fibrobacter sp.
ACGGCAGCCACGGACCCTGCGGCCATGAGTGAAGTTTACCATGAAATGGCGACAGTCGGCACATCTATGGCTGCCTTCGTAACGCTTTCCTGGGCAATGGTGCATTTTGTACGCAGCCGGATGGTCTCGACAGAACCCGCCACTGTAAAGGTCCAGGACAAGTAGGAGGTTCCCATGACTTTGTTGATAACTGTATTTGCAGCCGTCATCGCCACCATATTCTGGTACAGGTCCGGAGCTAAGGACGAAATGAATATTTCAACCTTGTGCTACCTCTACTGGGGTGCCTCCCTCATGTGGTTCATCGACGCCGTTTTCGAATATGCCGAACTCCGCGCCGAATACTTCACCCCCGCCGCAGCCGACATGCTGAACGACACCTTCCTCGGGTTCTCTGCTGTTGCCCTGGGACTTGTCATTTGGCTCGCCGCAGTCCTTTGGAAAGACCCGAAAGGTAAATGGCGCAACACGGTCAAGGCTTCGTAGAAGGAGAATAAAATGGACAGAAGAGACTTTTTAAAAACCGCAGGCGCGGCAGCGCTCGCTTCCGCCGTATTCACACCCGCTTTCGCGAAAGGGAAATCCATGGAACAGAAGGAACCCGGAAAGGACGTTTCCAACGTCTATTTCACCAAGGACCTGAGTGCCGCAGGCCTCATCAAGTTGTACAAGAAAATCAACGAGGGCATTACCGGACGCGTGGCCATCAAGCTCCACACCGGCGAAAAGAACGGCCCCAATATCCTGCCCCGCGAATGGGTCAAGGAATTCCAGGCGCAGGTGCCCAACTCCAAGATTGTGGAGACCAACACCTGGTACGAAGGCGACCGCTACACTACCGAACAGCACCGCGAAACCCTCAAGGTGAACGGCTGGACCTTCTGCGACGTGGATATCATGGACGAAGACGGCGAAGTGATGCTCCCCGTAAAGGACGGCCTCATTTTCAAGGAAATGTCCATGGGCGCACACATCAAGAATTACGATTCCATGATCGTGCTGACCCACTTCAAGGGCCACGCCATGGGCGGTTTCGGCGGCTCCATGAAGAACATCGCCATCGGTTGCGCGGGCGGACGCCTGGGCAAGAAGATGATTCACGAATACGTGAAGGGCGGCCCCACCAAGATGGAACCGGGCGGCACGGCAGGTTGGAAAACCAGCGGAGCCCTGTTCATGGAAACCATGGCCGATTCCGCGAAGGCCACCTGCGACTTTTTCAAGGGCCACATCTGCTTTATTAACGTGCTGCGCCGCATGTCTGTAGATTGCGACTGCGCGGGGCTTTCTGCAGCGGAACCCAAGTGCCGCGACATCGGTATTCTCGCCTCCACAGACATCGTGGCGGTGGACCAGGCCAGCGTTGACATGGTCTACAAGCTCCCGCCCAAGGAACTTCACGACCTCAAAGAACGCATCGAGACCCGCGAGGGCCTGCACCAGCTGCCCGCTATGGAAAAACTGAAGATGGGTAATCGTAAATACAGGATTATCGAACTGTAGCCTAGTTCGCGATGGTGCCGTAGATAAATTCTCGTCACCGCCGCGGATTATGTTATATTTCTAGGAAAAGGCAGGTAAAATATGTCCCTTGGAATTCCAGAAATAATCCTGATTGTGGTCGTGGTGCTCCTTTTGTTCGGGGCAAAGCGCATTCCTGAACTCGCACGTTCCCTGGGCAAGGCCCAGAACGAGTACAAGAAGGCGAAAGACGCCCTGAAGGAAGAAGCCGAAGACCTGCAGAAGACGGTGGAAAAAGCCGCAGAAAAGGAATGAGGTCGGCACTTCGTGCCTTTGGGGTATGAGGTTGTCAGGATTTCACTTGTGAAAAGCTCAAAGTGAATGCCGAAGGCATGAACGACCTCACACCTCATACCTCTAATCA
>CALATK010000215.1 GCA_937891805.1 uncultured Fibrobacter sp.
ATCGGACTTGCGCTTGGCCAAGTCGGGCATGGAAATGGGGAAAATATTCAGGCGGTAGAAAAGGTCTTCGCGGAACTTGCCCTGGGCGATGAGTTCTTCCAGGTTACGGCTGGTAGCCGCCAAAAAACGAACGTCCGAATGGAGTTCCTCGTTGCTGCCAACCCTACTGAAGGTGCGCTCCTGCAAGAACCGCAAGAGTTTCACCTGGGTCTGCATGGTAAGGTCACCGATTTCGTCCAAAAAGAGCGTGCCTCCGTTGGCGGCTTCGGCGCGGCCGATACGGCGGTTCACCGCTCCCGTAAAGGCCCCCTTCTCGTGACCGAACAGTTCACTTTCTACCAGGTTTTCCGGGAGCGCCGCACAGTTCAGGGTAATAAAAGGCTTGTCCTTTCTTGCAGACAAATTCACAATGGCACGGGCTATCATCTCTTTACCCGTACCGCTACCGCCACGAATCAAGACCGTAGCGTCGCTGGGAGCTACCTGGCGCACCTGTTCGTAAATCAGCTGCATCTCCCGGCAGTTACCCACCAGGTCGCCCGGATTGTTAGAAAGCATGTCGCGGAGCTTGCGGTTCTCTTCCAGCATGGCTTCACGTTCGTTGTGCAGCTCGATACATTCGTTGGCGGCGTCGCCCGTGATGTTGGCGATAATTTCCAGCAGGGCAACGTCCCGGTCCAAGTCCGTCGCGCCATCCACCGGGCGGTCAATAGAGAGCGTGCCGATGACCTGGCCGTCGTGAATCAGCGGCACACAGATGAAGGCCACCTGGTTTTCGTAATGACGGCTCCCCGTGCGGTTCAAGAAGCGGGAATCCTTGCGCAGGTCGGGAATCACGTGACTGATGCCCCGCTCCGCCACATGGCCCGTAATACCCTCGCCCATCCGGTACAATCCACGCTGTTTTTCGGATTCATCGAGCCCCCGGGACGCCTCAATCTTGAGGGTGTCGCCGAACAGGAGCGCAAACGTGCCGCGCAACATGCCGAGTTCCGTTTCCAGAATGCCGAGCACGTTTTCCAGCAGCTTTTCCACGTTGCGCTCGTGGATGATGGCGACGCTGATTTTTTGAATAACCGAAATTTCGGAACCGATGGGAATTGGCATAGACATAAGATAGCAATTAGGATCTAGGGGTTAGGATTTAGGGGTTAGGATTTAGGGGCTAGGGTTAGGAATTAGGATTTAATCTCTAGTCTCTAGATCCTAGTCTCTAATCTCTCCTTATAGTTTCTCTCTAATTCTCTTCAGGGCTTCGCAGGTGCGTTCGTAGTCGCCGAAGGCGGTCAAACGGAAATAACCCTCACCGCAGGGGCCAAAGCCGCTACCGGGGGTGCCCACGACCTCGCAGGTGGCAAGCAGACGGTCAAAGAAATCGAAGGATTTTTCGCCGCCTTCGATCTTCCACCAGATGTAGGGAGCATGCTCGCCGCCGAACACGGTGTAGCCCGCCTCGGTGAGTTCCTTGCGGATAACCCCAGCCGTGCGCATGTAGCCCGCGATGACTTCTTTGGTCTCCCGCCAGCCGACCGGGCTGTAAATGGCCTCGGCGGCACGCTGGGTCACGTAGCTCACGCCGTTGAACTTGGTGCACTGGCGGCGGTTCCACATGGAATGGAGTTTCGAAAGTTCGTGAGGGATCACCGTGTAGGCGCAGCGCACACCGGTAAAGCCCGCCGTCTTGCTGAAACTCCTAAACTCGATGGCGCAGCTGCGGGACCCCGGAATCTCGAAAATGGAATGGGGCAGCGTTTCGTCCTGGATGTAGCAGTTGTAAGCCCCGTCAAAGAGTATTATCGCCCCGTTCTCGTTGGCGTAATCCACGAACTTCTGAAGCGTCTCGCGGCTGAGCACCGTGCCAGTGGGGTTGTTCGGGCTGCAGAGGTAAATCATCTGCACCGGATTCTTGGGCAGGTCCGGCTGGAAGTTGTTCTCGGCGGTGGACGCCAGGTAGGTGACCTTAGAAAAATGTCCGTCATTTTGCAACATGCCCGCGCGCCCGGCCATCACGTTGGAGTCCAGATAGACCGGATAGACGGGGTCCGGAATGGCAATTTTTACATTTTCTGTAAAAAGTTCCTGAATGTTCGCCACATCGCACTTGGAACCGTCGCTGACAAATACCAGCTCATAATCGATTTTCTCCTGCTCCAAAAGTTCTGCTAAAACTTTGGCGGTATTCGCAATAT
>CALATK010000216.1 GCA_937891805.1 uncultured Fibrobacter sp.
GACTGCTTCTCCGGTCAGCGCTCACTCCCACCTAAAGGTGGCCATGTACACTAAGCGCTAAAGCGCAAGTGTCCAAAGGTCGCCTACGACGACTCGTCAATACGAGTCATCTACGGCTCACAGAAATTATTAGGGAGGGCGAAGCCTTCCCGATTTTTGTATATTGCTCTCCATGAGCATTAAAGAAAACAAGATCTTCCTTTTCTGTAAAAATTACCTGAAATCCTTGAATTGGATTGTGCTCCTTGGTATTGCCCTGTTTTCCATCGCCCTGGCGGTGGTGAACAACATACGCGTAGATGATGCCAAGTCTGTCACTTGGATCGGTTCCCAGGACATTCTGGAAAAACCGGCGGATATTCTCTAGAAGGAGGCGGAAATGATTGATTGTTTTCAGCCTCAGAATCGCAAGCGTTCTATTATTTCTGGCATCTTGATGCTGGTGGCCACCTTCTTTGTGTCCGTATGCGTTGCCGAAATCAGTTTTCCGGAATCTATACTGACTTTTACCGACCAGGAATGGCTTATTGACCTGTGGCCCAAGGCTTCCCGTTACAATATCCAGGTGGGACTTTGTGCCCTGATTATCGGCGGTGCCCTGATTGTGCCCGCATTCAAGATTCAAAAGGATTTCGCCATCCGCGCCCTGGAAACCCTTTGCCGTATCGGCATTGGCGGCATGTTCATCTTTGCCTCGATTTTCAAGATCCAGAACCCTCACGAATTTGCGGTTCTTGTAGCACAGTACCAGTTTTTCCCGGCACTTCACCTGGAATTCCTGAACAACTTTTTCGCCCTCGTCTATCCGCAATTTGAATTGTGGTTTGGACTCGCCATGATTGTTTCGCCCTTTGTGCGGGAATCGGCCCTTGCCATATTCTGGATGTTCGTAAGCTTTATTATCGCCCTCGGCTGGGCGCTTTACCACGACCTGGGCATCACTTGCGGGTGTTTCGAGATTGAAGGTGCCGCCGACAAGGCGGAAACCTGGACCAGCCTGATTCGCGACCTGATTCTGATTTGGCCTACCCTCTGGCTTGCCACACGCAAGAACAAGAGCCTGATTTCTATCTGGAAGGCATCCAAGTGATCAACACCTCCCTTTGTTATATCGAACAGGACGGCAAATACCTGCTGCTTCACCGCATCAAGAAAAAAAACGATATCAACAAGGACAAGTGGATTGGCATTGGCGGAAAATTCGAAGAAAACGAATCTCCCGAAGACTGCATTATTCGCGAAGCCCGCGAAGAAACAGGTTTGACCATCGTCCCCAAATATAGGGGCATTGTCACTTTCATTTCAGACGGGATGAACGAGACAGAGTTTATGCACCTGTTCACGTCCAAAGAATTTAGCGGAACAGTGCGGGAATGTGACGAGGGCGTTCTGGAATGGGTGTCGAAAGAAGACGTAATCAAGCTCCCCCACTGGGATGGCGATATGATTTTTCTTTCGTTGCTGAATCAGGATGTTCCCTTCTTTTCGTTGAAACTCACCTACCGGGGAAGCACACTCGTTGAAGCCATTCTAGACGGCAAAAACGTCGATTACAGGGATTTTATTTGAATTCCGGCGCAATGGTCAAAATCAGGTTGACCCCGTGCAACCCATGGAAGCCCACCTGGGCACGGAAAAGGTATAATTCAGGCATCCTGACGCGAATACCGAAACCCCAGGAATTGTAGAATCGGTCAAAGCTGAACTCTTTTATCTTTTCGGCGTGCATAGCATATTCGTCAAACAGCACCCCATCTACAAAACGATCAATGGGCCAACGGTATTCGGCGCTAAGTCCCATGATATGATATGCCGACCATTCGTCCCCGTAACCTCGCATTGGATACCGGGCATTCATTGTCGGGAAGGCGTTGAAGGGAGCTCCGCCCTTGTCCATTTCCCACATGTTTTCCATTCTGAACTGGAGTGCAACGACTCTTCGTTCAAGGAGCGTTTCCCTGATGTTTTCGGGTCTCCATACGCGAAGGGCCTCGTCCCAGGAAAAATCCGTGTAGAACTTGCGGCTTTGCCTGGCCTCTCTTGCCGAAAGAATATACTGTTTTGCCTTTCCAAAGTAGAAGTAATGCTGCCAGATAAGGCTGTTGTAGATGTAGTCGTGACTCTTGTCGCTCTTGGGAACTTTCCCGCTTCGCTGAGAGTCAAATGAATCATACCTTATTCCCCCATACTCCGGCGCAAAATTGTATTCTCCGGAGAGGATGACTCTGTCCCCTTTCGAAGGAGCGTACGGAAAGTCCAAATCGTCATACACCAGAGATAGAGCTACGGAATACTGTTTTGAAGATTGATATAGACCACGATCGGCGATAGAAAAAACTGCATCGTTCAAAATACTGTCTTTTGAATTGTCCGGGAGATCTGCATCGATAAACATCTGGCTCGTTGACAGTTCCAAATTCAATTTCTTGGACTTGGTCAAGGGAGCTCCGATTCTCCATTGAAAGCTCATGGTTGAATCGGGTTGAATAAAGGCTTCCTTGGTTCCTGGAATAATAAAATTGGCGTCGCTGTCCCAATACAACTTGTAACGGAAGCCAACAAACAACGGCAAGCCAAAAGGTTCCTGCTTGGTGTAACGGTCCGAAAGGTACAGGTCACCGTTAGCATAATAACTACCCTGCAACACCAGATAATCCCTATTAAAGAGAATACTCCGGTGACGGTATGTCATACCCAACTGCGTTTGGGTTCCTGGTTTTAGGTTCATTGTGGGATAGACAAAAATTTTCTTGTCTTCACCAAAGGACATCAACTCTACGGACTTTTCAACAACACCGTTGTTCAAGGCATACCGAACAGGGGCGGACAACGGATAAACGGCAGCATTCAATACGGGCTGTAAAATATGGGCATAAAGCCAAGAATCGTCTTCACCCACCGTTTCTTCGGCAAATGCTGGTTGAAACAAAAGAAGGAATAGCAAAAGAACTAAAGGTCTTATGAACCTTTGACGATTCCATGCGTTACTCCCCTTGTTTCTATGACCCAAATACATTCTAGGACACAATATAATTATATTTCAAGTGATGTTTTCGCTAGTCACAAAAATCATCAAAAGAGCGACTCAATATCCGATAGCCATATTGGTTATATCTTTTGTCCTAGCGTTACTTTCTATCTATCCCGTCCAGAATTTGCGGTGGGAACTTCAGTTACAGGACGCCCTGACCTCAAAGGGGAGCTCGCCCCTTTACCATCAAGAAATAGAAGAAAAATTCGGGGCCCTTGGAAGCCTGACCGTTGTCATGGAGTCCGAAGACAGCACCCTGAACTATTCCGCCGCACGGTCGTTATACCAAAGATTGCAAGCTGACTCGACCATTCATTTTGCCGAATTTGAAACGGATATCGAGTTCTACAAGAAGCACAGTCTGCTCTATATCGAAGAAGATGACCTGGACACGGTCGCCAATAGAATCCAGACGTTGCAAGAAAAAATCACTCTGGCCCACAACCCCCTATATGTGGACATGTCCGACGAGTCACAGACTTCAGTCGATTCAAATGACAACAAGACCAACCAGGCCATTCTTGATTTTACTGATCTGGAAAACAAGTATTTCACCATCCTTTCGAGAACCCACGCCAGCAGTGACGGAAAAATTCGGGTTGTTGACATCTATCCTAAAAATTCCCTATCCGACTTACAGGCCAACCGTGACTTGCTCGGCAAAGTCAAGTCATTCTTCAGGGACAATCCTAAATATGGCTCCATAAAAGTCTATTACACCGGAAAAGTCTACGACACCATCCAGACGGGGCGGACGCTACTCCCCGAGGCAAAATTTGCAGGAAAAATCACCGCCCTGTTCATCTTGCTGCTTTTCATTATCCATTTCTATAAGCAACCCCAGCTAATACTGGTATCGGCGATTCCAGTGGGGCTCCCGATCCTTTACACCCTGGCCCTGGCCTGGCTGCTGTATGGACGCATCAATGTATTCACCCTGTTGCTTGCCCTGGTTCTGCCCGGACAGGCCTGTCAGGTTATTACCCATGTGCTGAACCGATACTTTATAGAACGGTCCAGAAACTTGAGTCCCAAGCTTTGCATTGAGAGCGCCGTTCTGGGGATTGGTCCATCTACAGCGGTATCGGCCGGAATCATGGCTTCGTTTTTCGCCTGCATGATTATCGTGCCTGTGGCCGGGATCCGCGAGCTCGGCATCCTCGGTTCCATAGGCTGCATTTTAAACTGGATTTTCACCATACTTATCTCTACATCTCTCCTGCACTTGTTCCAGCGAAAAAAAGCCTTCTCTGTCAACAGCTTCCGTTTCCAGAGAGTGTTCAAGATAACGCTCCTTTCTTACAGGACCAACGGAATCATTATAGCCGTTCTTTCCGTATTGAGTCTTGCGGCGTTGATTTATGGCGGTGTGAACCTGAAATTCCTTTATGATTTCTGGCAGACTGAACTCCCCCGCGAAGAACGGGTGGCGGATTCGTTAATCGCAAAAACAGGTTTCCCTCAATATGACCCCGTCATCGTCATGATGTCAAAAGACAATGGCGATGAACTTTATAGAAGGTTCAAACAGCTCAAGTCTAAGGGCAAGATTCCTAATATTGAGAACGTTTATACATTAAGCGCTTTCTCGCCAAAGAATCAGGTCAACAAGAAAGAAAAGCTTAAAGAAATCCAAGCTTTCTTTACTAACGACATCTTGCAGCAGCTGGATTCTGCCGAAAAGCTGAATGTCTCGAAGATTTCTGAGATTCTTTACCGATTCGATTTTGATGAAGACGACCAACCCGAAAATATCCGCAAGAAGTTTAGCGACATCGACGGGAATGCAGGGGCCTTTGCCTTTATCTTTTCGAACATCAATCCGAACAACGGGCTGGAATGTAGGCATCTGGCACACGACCTAGCCCTCCTAAATGGCTCGGATGATAGCACCTACAAGATGACGGGCGTGCCTGTTGTGCGGGCAAAGTTCTTGGACCTGGTGCTATCTAATGTCGACAAGACCATTTTCTTGGGGTCTGTTCTGGTGTGGTTCTTCTTGCTGTTCTTCTACAATCGTTTCAGCAGGGCCATTTTTACTATCCTCCCTTCCCTATTTGCCATGAGTTGGCTATTGGCCCTAATCAACGTCCTTGGAATCAAGCTTTCTGTCTATAGCACTATCGCCTTTCCGATTTTAATTGGAGCAAGCGTTGACGGTTCTATCCAGTTGTGGACCGCCTATTACGAAAAGCGGAAAGGGACCGCCCTCACCCTTTTGCAAGGCAAGGCTTTCTCTATTTCCATAAGCCAGATGGCGGCCATGATTGGAACCTACGGTTTGCTGATTTCATCGCATCCGGGCCTAAAAAGCATCGGGCAAATTTCGTTTATCGGACTGATTTGCATCTCAATCGCCCAGTTCACAATGTTTTCGTTAATTGCAGGTTCTCTAGACAACTACAGAATCCTGCAAAGGCAAAAAAAAGAAAATGCCCAAAAGTCTCTCCAATAGAACCCTGAATATTGCCGCCTCCCTGACAGTTGCCATTGACAGCCTTGCCAAGAAAATGATTGCCGAAGGCAAGGACGTGGTTAGCCTTGGTGCCGGCGAACCGGATTTTCCGACTCCAGAACCTATCTGCAAGGCGGCGCATTGCGCCATAGACAGCGGAAAGACCCGCTACACCGCTCCCGTCGGCATTTTGGAATTGCGCAAAAAAATCTGCGAAAAGCTCTCCAAAGAAAACGGGCTCCGTTATGAACCCGAACAGATTACGGTCACCAGCGGCGCAAAGCATGCCGTGTTCAACTCCCTTGCCGCCCTGATAAACCCCGGTGACGAGGTGATCATCCCCGCCCCCTACTGGGTGACTTATCCTGAATTGGTGAAGTGGCTTGGAGGCGTTCCCGTATTTGTTGACGGATTGCAGGAAAATGATTTCAAGATAACGGCCGAACAGCTGAAACAAGTTTGTAATGACAAGACCAAGGCCATTTTAATGAACAACCCTTGCAACCCCACCGGTTCCTTGTATAGCCGCGAGGAACTGGAGGCCTTGGCAAAGGTCATTGTCGAAAACGACCTCTACTGCATTTCTGACGAAGTCTATGAATACTTCGTTTATCAGGGAACTTTTACCAGCATCGCTTCTATTGACGGAATGAAGGAACGTTCCATTGTCATCAACGGCTTTTCCAAGTCTTACTGCATGACCGGCTGGCGCGTAGGCTACGACGCCTCCCCCGCTCCCATCGCCAAAATTATCGGGAAAATCCAGGGGCAAGCTACGCACCACCCGAGCAACATCGCCCAGTACGCCGCCTTGGGCGCTCTAGAGATGGGAAATGCCGAGTCTCTCAAAATGAGGGAGGTTTTCCGCAAGCGCAGGGACTTTATGGTGTCAAAAATCGGCGATGCCCTGGGGCAAAAGCTGCGCGCTCCTGAGGGAGCCTTTTACCTGTTCGCCCCTGTGAGCTCCGTCTATGGTCAAAAAACGCCTGACGGAAAGACCATCAAGGGGTCCGTAGATTTGTGCGAGTTCATCCTTGAAAGTCAAGGGCTTGCCATTGTACCGGGAGCAGCTTTCGGAAACGACAACTGCGTGCGTTTTTCTTATGCTGCCAGCGACGAAAATTTGGAAAGTGCCTGCAGGCGTTTCGAAGCTGCCATCAGGAGCTTGAAATAGCCGTTCTAAAGGGCATCCGACGACATGTTCCATATAGTCACACCTGAAAAAGGAAAGCCGTTTACCATCGGACGAAAGGAGGATTGCGACATCCGATTCTCCGACGTTTTCGTTTCCAGGGAACATGCGACCATAGAATTTGCCGATGGTTCATGGAATCTAAAGAACCTTTCAAGCAATAGCGTCACCCAGGTCAACGATGAAGACGTCTCTGAAATTTCTCTGAAAGATGGCGACATCATCGTCATCGGGCTTCACCGCTTGAGAGTGACTTTACGGGGCGACGTCCTTTCCCTGCTGCTTCTGGATGCATCTGATTCTACGGAATCATATACCTTGACCTCAGAAGACCAGGAGATTACACTGGAAGGTGAAAACGGGAACACCGCGTTGAAGGCGAAACTTTTGGATTCTGGCTGCAGACTCCATTTTGCAAAAAAACTGACGGATTCCGACGGCAAAAAGACACACGAAATACGCCTGGATGCAGGCGACACCATCCGTCTTGAAAACTTCGAGTTTTCGTTCCAGGCTGGCGACCTGCTGGTCAAGCGGGTCATGTCCGGATTTGACGTGACGCTTAGGAATCTAGATGTCTATGCCGGCAAAAAAGAGCTGTTGTCCGACATAAACCTCTACCTGCCCGCAGGAGAAATTCTTGCCATTATCGGACGCTCCGGCCAAGGAAAATCTTCGCTCCTAAAACTGCTGAAAGGGGAATACACCAAGTCTCCCGAAGGCGAAGTCCTTTATTCCGGGCTGGATTACCGCAACAAGGAAATCCGCAAACGGATAGCCTTCTTACCGCAGGACCCGGCGCTCCACAAGGACTTGACCGTCATGGAAACGCTCCTGCATGGGGCGAAAATTTCCATGGACAAAAAGGAGCTGAAGGAATCTTTCCAGGAACGGGCTGACCGAATTTGTGAACTGTTCGGACTCACCGCCCGCAAGAACAACCCCGTAAAGACTCTGAGCGGTGGCGAAATGCGAAGGCTTGCCTTGGCCCAGGAACTTATCGGCTCTCCTGGCCTGATTGTGCTGGACGAGCCCCTTTCGGGCTTGGACCCCTACAACGCAAACATTCTGTGCACCCACCTGAAACAGCTGGCCTTCTTGGGCCATACGGTAATTCTCACCACCCACAGCTACGAGGCCCTGAATATCGCCAACAAGGTGTTGGTTATCCATCAGGGAAAACAGGTGTTCTATGGTTCACGCGAAGAATCGGTGGGGTTTTTCAATACCAAAAGTGCCGAAAGTATTTTAGCGGGATTGAACGACGACTCCTTTATCCGTTGGGCCTCTTCGAAAAAATCTATGGAAGTAGCTGAAGGCGAAAAAAAGAACCGAACCTATTTCAAGACCGATAAAAAATCGACTCTGCTTCCTTACCATATCCAGTTGATTCTCAAGCAGTGGTTTCGCGACAAGGGAAAACTCTTTGCCCTGTTTATACAGCCCTTTATCCTCGGATTTGTCTTCTCCCAGATTTTTTCCAACAATTCGCCTCTTGGGATTGTAAGCTTTGCCTTAATCCTCTGTGCCAACTGGTTTGCCCTTTCCCTTTCGATTCGAGAAATCGTCCAGGAAAAAGAAATCTTGACTAACGACTTGCGAAAAGGCATGTCCATCGCCCCCTACCTGCTTGCCAAAACGGGAATTCCCTCCGTTGCAGCCTTTATGCAGACCTTCGTTATTTACGGTTTTATCTCCTTCAAGGTGACGATGCATCCGACCTTGCCGATTCTTGCCCTTGTGTTTGCCCTGACGGTGATTCCTGCCGTGAGCATGGGTTGCCTTGTCAGCGCATTTTCCAAGAATCCCGGACAGGCAAACGCTTTCTTGCCCCTGATTATCATTCCGCAGGTGGCCTTGGCCGGAGCCCTTGTTCCCCTGGACCAGATGCAGGCTATCGGAAAGGCTCTTTCCTTTGCCATTTGGTCAAGGTTCGACCAGGACGCCCTTCTGGATTTACTTTTGGACAGGCCTTTCGAGAGCCTGAACTTTGTAATGCTGATGACACTCATCATTATATTTTGTATTATAACCTTCGTCAATTTACACCTCCTTAGAAAAGCAAAATGAGTCCCGAGAATCAATCAAATACTTTCCCTCGCCCCTTTAACGAAAACTACGACCTGATAGATACTCTCGGACGGGGAGGCATGGGCTACGTCTATAAGGCCCTGGACAAAAGGCTCGGCCGCGAAGTGGCCCTGAAGGTGTTGGACTCATCTTCTGACGAAGAGGCAATCCAGAGGTTTTATCTGGAAGCCCAGGCCATGAAAGAACTGGACCACATGAACATTGTCCAGATTTTCGACTTTGGAAAGCAGGCCAACCAGCTTTTTATTGCCATGACCTATGTGAAGGGCGTGGCGCTTTCCGACATTTTGCAGAAGCAGAGCAAACTCCCCTTCTCTTCTATTGAGGTGATTATCAAGCAGATTGCCCGCGGTCTTTTGTATGCCCACAACCGCGGTATTGTCCATAGGGATGTGAAGCCCTCCAACATCATGATTACCCACGATAACCGTGTCTATATCATGGATTTCGGGATTTCTTACATCCAGGAGATGGAAAAACAGCGCCTTACCAGAACGGGCATGACCATGGGCACGCCCGAGTATATGTCTCCGGAGCAGTGCCACGGCGAAGAAGTGACCCTCCAGTCTGATATCTACAGCATGGGCATCATTTTGTTTGAAATGACCTGCGGACAGCTCCCGTTCAACGGCAACAAGCCCATAGAGATTGCCATTCAGCATGTGCAGAAACAACCGCCTGACCCGCGACAGTTCAGGCCGGACATGCCAAAGGGGCTTGCAGAGATGATACTCAAATGCCTCAAGAAAAAGCTGAACGAGCGTTTCCACGACATGCAGGAGTTTTTGGATACCTGCGATGCGGTTTTCCCGCAAAAGGACACCCGAAGCACAGGCAAAATTACAGGACGGAAAACTTCTTTGTTCAGCCATGGCAGAGAATCCATTGCCGAAGTGGCCACCAAGATTCCTTCTAAGGCAAAAAAAATCCACCGCAAGCTTACGGCTCTCGCCCTTTCCATATTCCCGCTGATTATCATCTTGATGGTGCTCTTGATGCTCACTCACAAACCCGAAAGCACCCTTCGAGATTTAGAGTGGGACGAAGCGGTCGGTAATTTCGAGACCAAGGCCCTGGAAAATGACGGTGGTATAGATTATGGTCTAGACAACCTGAATGACGGTGACCTGAAGACGGCATGGCTCAATAGCATGCCCCTGAAGCCGCAGAATCCCGTTTTGAGCCTTTATTTCAAGAAAAACACATTGGTCACCCACCTGGGAATCGCCATCGGGTACCAAAAATCCGTTGACGACCTTTTTGGTGACCGGTTCCGTATTTTCAAGAAACCGAAAACTCTTACGGTAGAAACCGCTGATGGATTCAAGCAAAAAATCAAGCTGGAAAATATCAAGGGCATGCAGTACCCCACCATCCAGGCCATCGAAACCACAGAACTCAAGTTCTATCTGGAAGACATCTACGAAGGCGAAAACGAAGATTTCGCCATTTCGGAAGTACGGCTCCTGGGGATGGAGGTTGATTAGAGGCTAGGTTCGTGGCACGAGGAATGTCATCCTCGCCCATTCGACAAGCTCAGGGCAGGCTCCGGAGAGAATCCGCTTGAGGAATTAACAATGAAAAATGAATCTGTGAATCGCAATTCGATGAAGTCCGTCAACCGCAAGAAGGGTAACGCCATCGAGACGGAGGCTTCGGCCTACCTGATGCGGAACGGTTATGAAATTCTGGACAGAAACTACGCCTACCGCGGAGGCGAGCTGGACATTGTGGCCCGAGACGGACAGACTGTTGTTTTCGTAGAGGTCAAGTCCGTGTGGACCGCTGGGCAAGGAAATCCTGCCGCCCGCGTCAATGCCCTCAAACAGCGTAAAATCTGGAACACTGCCTGCCATTACCTCTACACTCAAAAAGAAAAGGCCCCAAAAGGCTTTGACACACCCTGCCGTTTCGACGTCCTTTCTATTCGCGCTTACCAGAAGCCCATGCAGTTTGAACACTACAAGAACGCCTTCGAAGGGTCACAGGTGATTCCGCAATGCTAGGGATTAGGGGGATAGGATCTAGGGAAATGTGGAGTGTGAAATGTGAGGTTCGAGGCACGAGGTTCGGGGTTCGAAGTGCGGGAGATGTCATCCTCGCGCAGGCGAGGATCCGCTTAAGGAATCAAAGGTTAGAAGGTCAGAAGTTAAGGAAAAAATGGAATAAAAGGTATTTGGTCTATGCGTTTTGAAGTACATCCAGACAATCCACAGGCAAGAATCGTTAAACTTGCGGCTGCCGCCTTGGAAGACGACGGTCTGGTTCTCTACCCCACCGAATCCGGTTATGCTATCGGTTGTAACGCGGAATCTCCGAAGGCAATCCACAAGCTTTACGCTCTGAAAAAGCCTATGAAGAAATTCTTCATGGCCCTGATCGTGCCAAACATCAAAGCGGCTACGGACTATGCCCGCGTAGATAACTTTGCCTTCAACATCATGAAGCCGAGAGTCCCTGGGCCCTACACCTTTGTTTTGCCTGCGGACCCGCACATCGCCAGGCGGCTAGACGTAAAACGTCCGGAAATCGGCATCCGTATGCCGACACACCCCTTCTTCACGGAACTGTTCCAGCATTTTGACAAGCCTATCCTGAGTACGGCGGCAAAGCTCAGCGAAGAAGACCTTTACGACCCCGACGAAATATGGAAGACCTTCGAACACTCCGTAGAGATGATGGTGGACTGCGGGCCTATCGAAATCAACCCCACGAACATCATCAGCCTGGTGGGAGACCAGGTGGAAGTGATTCGTGGGGAATTGCTGGACCCCTAATTTTTCGATTGTTTAGTTTCCGTTGATGCAGCGGACAGAGTAGGCGTTGCCCTTGTTGTTCACAAGCTGTCGGACCATCTGGTCTGACATGCGGCCCATGGCCCAAAGCCAAATGGTTTCGTTCCTGCCGTTCTGGGACGACCAGAAACCCGCATATTCGCCCATATCTTCGTAACGCACCGTCTTGGAACCGATCATCTTACGGTAGCCCGAAGAGAAAACCGTAAAGCCATATTCGTCTGTGCCGCCACCACCGTGCCAGCCCGTAGTGGCCTTCAGTTTGCTTGCAAATGCACCGCATTTATCCACACCATCGTAGCACTGGGTGAGGCCCGTCAGCATGTCCTGCCATTCCCTGTCGCGGGGCAGATGCCAACCTTCGGGGCAAGCCTTGCGGGCTCCTTCTAAATCGTAAAGACGGCCACTACGGACACAGTAGTTGTCCTTGTCCTCATAGCACCAGGAATGCCCGGGCACATCGTAATTTACGTTCTGGGCGAACCATTCACGGCCCTCGATCTTGATGGTCCTATAAACCTGACCGTCGCGGGGGTCCTTGAACTGGCTGGAATTGTCGCGGATGGTGGCTCGGTGTTCCTGTTCTTCGCGCCTGAAATTCACCAGCAGTTCGCGCTTGTACTTTTCGCCCTTTTCGTATTTCTTGTTCCATTCGTCCTGGGCTTTTTTGTTGAAG
>CALATK010000217.1 GCA_937891805.1 uncultured Fibrobacter sp.
TATGGGCCCGTTTCCTGTTAAAAAAGTCTTAAAAGTGGTTTGATAAATTAAAAACCTGAGAAAAGACAGCGTAAAAGAGGAATGAGCCGCCAAGGGGATTGACGACTCATTGAGGGGAGTATAAATATAATATATAAGGGTTTGTAGAAAGGAGAGATGAGGTTTAACTCTCCCTTCGTTGTATTTATTATATAATACTTTAGTACTAATTGCAATAGAAAAATAGGAAAAAAGTCCCATAAATTTCGGGGATAATTCTGAGTAGTAACAGCCATAATATTTGTGTAACTAAAAACCATTTTAGGAGGACGCAAATATGTCTAATAATTATGATAACCAGAACTGTTCTAACAGCACTCAGAACAACAACCAGAACAAGAACAACCAGAACAACAAGAACGACCAGAACAAGAAGAACAACGACATCGTGATTACGATTAGGGAACCGGTCATCGACGAGACCTATTCGGATTCTTCTTGCAACTACGAAAGCCATACCTTTACGGTGAATACGGAACTGGAACCGGTGACCATTCCGTCTAACACCTACAATGTTATGGACAAGATTGCTGCCGCCGGCCCTGTGCTCAACGACAATCCTGCTTCCGAGGTGACCTACTCCCAGTACAACAAGGACCAGGTCAAGGTTTCTTACACAGAAAAGGTTGCCGGCGTGGATGTGACGATTTCGTATGTGACGGACAAGGACGGCAACGTGGAAAAGATTCCGGTGATTGGCGCCAATGGAAAGATTGATTCCATCGAGGTCATTACGGTGTCTTACCAGGTGAACGTGGGCGGCAAGACGGTGAACGTTTCTTACGTGGCCGATGCCATTACGGGTCAGCCCTTGAAGACCACCACGGTGAACAACACCGCCTCTAACAGCGGCACGTCCAATGCGGGAAATTCTGGCTCCAACGGTGGATCCGGCTCTAATGGCGGCAACGGCGGTGCAAACGCCGGAGCTAACAATGGCTCTAACGGTGGCAATGGCTCTAACGGTGGCAGTGGCTCTAGCGGCAATAGCGGTTCCGGCAATGCAAACTCCGGTACCGGCAATGCCGCCCCTGTGTACATGTACACCCTCACCGAAGGCGAGGTCCTTTATTCCGTGACCTACGACTTTACTACCAAGGCCAAGGGCATGGGCGAGACCACCGTGCAGGTAAGCTACACGGTTGACCAGAAGGGCAACGTGACCAAGGACAAGGATGGCAACGTAGGTTATTCGGTGAGCTATACCTATGTGAATGCGATGGGTAATTCTTCGACCCAGTCCGTGTTCATCGTTGTAGACCTGATTCCGCCCAAGGTGAAGATTATGTCTCCTGCAAATGACTCCGTGCTCCACTCCAATTCTGTCAATGTGAAATGGTGCGTTGACTTTGGGGACGGTCGCGGTTGCGTTGAGCAGGACAGCCTGAACGTTGAAGGCCTGCAGCCTGGCGAAGTGAACGAGATTGTTCGTCTCTATCGCGATAAGGCTGGTAACGAGGCCTCCGACGTGGTGTATGTCATGGCCAAGAACACCAAGGACGTGGATATTTCCGTAGAAAAACCGGTGACATCCATTACCAAGGAAGACGTGGACAAGTACTACGCCGCCAAGGAACCTGAAAAGGGTCAGACCTTTGCCATATCCATTTACAATCCCCAGACCGACAAGGAAATCGAGACCATGGTGGGTGGTGATTTCAAGAACAAGGAAGTCACCTCCGGTGAAGAGGTTTATCCTGGCTTGAAGAACCACTTGGGTCCGACTCTCGGAATCCAGGTCAAGGTGCCGGTCATCAACTCTGTTGACGGTCTTGCAACGCTCGACGACCTGGTCGGTGCAGACGGTATGATTCTGCTGGATGCGGTGGATGCCGTGGGCAGCAAGAAGGTCTCTGTGGACGAGTTTGTGGCAGAACACTGCAATGCCGATTTCAAGGCGGAGCTGGGTAGCGATATCAGCAAGGCGAACATCTACGACACCAAGATGAGCGCCAAGATTTGGGTCTACACCTCTCTCGGCCAGTTCGTGGATTACTTCAGCTTTACTCAGGAACTGAACGACCCGAGCTATGCAAGCGATGCCGGTGTGCTGACCATGTATTTTGAAATGAAGCCCGACAGGAACGGCGATGTGCATACGGCCAACGGCCGCCTGTATGCTACCGGTGCCTATGTCTACAAGACAGAAATCACCATGAAGAGCAAGTTGCGTTGCGACCTGCCGCCCTTCGACGATGCGACCAACGTGAACAAGATGGACCAGACCAAGAAGGTCAAGGAAGACCTGCTGAAGTCCTTCGGTTACAAGCGGCCCAAGTCCGGCAAGTAGTAGTCCGGTTGCTCCCGGCATGAACAAGACCAAAAGAAAAAGCCCTGCAACGCAGGGCTTTTGCCGTTTAGGCCAGAGACGAGACGCTGGCCTGGATCCTTCGCGCGGTTGCACTCAGGATGACAACGTTTAAGACCCGCGCCCCCCCCTAATACCTAGCCCCTAGATCCTAACCCCTAGATCCTAAATTCTAGCCCCTAGATCCTAGATCCTAGCCCCTGACCTCTACTCTTCGTACTTCACCCCGCTGGCGATGAACTTTATTTCGCCAGCCTTAGGCGTAAGCGTCACGAGCTTGGAGTCAAAGCCCTTGCCTTCTAGGTACTTGCCGATGGCGTTTATCTTTCCTTCGGGGCCGGTCACCTCAAGCGTAAAGTTGTGCTTGCGCATGAGCATAATAACATCGTTCAGGGCGGTATAGCTAGAGGCGATAAGCTTGTCGGAGTTCTTGAAAAATTTCACTTCTTTGGCGATAGCGCTCAGGTCTTGCTTGGTGTTGCGGGCGCAACCGCTTTCGTCTACCTTGACTTTTGGGAGAGTGGCGGGACATTTGTCTAGGTGGTCGGGCACTCCGTCAAAATCGGAGTCCATGATGCAGCCCAGGCTGTCTACGACAGCTCCTGCCGGGGTTTTGGGACATTGGTCGATGGCATCTGGCACCCCGTCCTTGTCGGTGTCCCGCGGGCAGCCGTTTTTGTCTACGGGATAATCCTTAGGAGTGTCGGCGCAATTGTCGTGCAGGTCAGAAACGCCATCGCCGTCGGAATCTACGGGGCAGCCGTCCTTGTTGACGGTTTCTCCAAGTTCGGTGCCGGGGCAAGAATCTACTTCGTCGGGGATGCCATCCCGGTCTTCGTCCAGGGGGCATCCGAAGGGATTGACCTTCCAGCCTTCGGGTGTTCCCGGGCAGGCGTCGTTTTCGTTAAGCACTCCGTCGTGGTCTTCGTCCAGGGGGCAGCCCTTGCCGTCGACGGGGTCGTCTTTGCGGGTGTTCGGGCACTGGTCCGCATTGTCGTCAACTCCGTCGCCGTCGGTGTCCAGTTTGCACCCGACTGCGTCTACTGCCATGCCCTCCGGAGTGTTGGCGCAAGTGTCCTTGTAGTCGGGCACTCCGTCTTTGTCTTGATCCAGCGGACATCCCAGAAAGTCCACTTTTACGCCAAAAGGCGTCCCTGGGCAGTCGTCCACGATGTTCAGCACGCCGTCCTGGTCTTCGTCCACGGGGCATCCACGGCTGTTTACCACCATGTCGCGGGCAGATCCAGGGCACATATCCAGTCGGTCAGGCACTCCGTCGCGGTCGGCATCTTTCCAGCTGAAGTCGATGGCCTTGCTTATGCCGATGGTCATAGAAATTTTCGGGGTTCCCGAAACGGTGTAGTGAATGTCTTTTCCTTCATTTTCGCGGGTGACTTGGTGACCGTTGCGCAGTTCTGTTCCCCTGAAATAGTCAAGACCAAGGTCAACGCCTAGGAGCAAATTGAAATCCTGTGGCAGGTGAAGCTTTACTGCAGGCGAAATGCGGAACCCGTCTTTTTCCAGGTGGTTGCTGAATCTGCTTGGACTGATTTTTGTTTCACCTGAAATTTCAAGAATGACGGATATTAATTTGTGTGGAAAAATATTGAAACCGCTTCCCCATACTACGTACTCTGTACCGAAGTGACCGAAATAGGTATTCCATTGAACAATGTCAAAAAGTTCAAGAGTCAGGAACAGCGTTGTGGCAAAGGACCAACTGCCGTAGGTATAGGCATGGGTTGTTTTATTTTCATCCTTGATGTTCCAGATGCGTCTGGGGCGGAAACCGGCGTCTTTGGTGCCTGTAGGGGCGAATACCTCAAGGGAGATTGCGGGCTTCAGGGGAAAGTCCGTTGGGAGCGAAGCCTTGCCGTATATCTGCATATCGCCCAGCCCTGTAGTCTTGTAATCGGTCTCCTTGATTTGCCCGTCGTAGTAGATGGGCTGGTAAATGCCGAATTCGAAATAGTCTAGGGGGGCGTAAGAGGCCTGGAGGGCTCCGCCCGATGAGGGAATATTGCTCGGGACTTTGTGTTCCTTGCCTGTACCGGCGTCCTCGAATCCGTCGATAGCCATGGGGGAGCCGTCGCTCAGGTTCTCGAAATTCCCGGAAAAGAAGAAAAATCCCTGACCTAGGGTGGTGGACGAGGGTACTCTGAAGCCGTCACCGTTGCGAATTGCCCCGGTATGCGAAAAAGCGCAAGTCGTTGCTAGGCAAAGACTTAGGAATATTTTTCTGGCGTTCATCGCAAAAAATTTAATTTTTTTTCACAAAGGTATTGACTTTTTGAAGTTTATGTATACATTTCCACTCGTGGAACCGAACCGAGAGACTAAATCAGGACTCCCTCCTTGGCACAGAAAGGCCCAAAAAGCCTATCGGGTCAATAGGGTCATCATCGTGCTTCAGATAGTGGCGTCTTTGGTGATGAGCGGGGTAATCCTGGTTGGAATCAGTCGTGTCCTGCACTGAGGAGAATTCTATGTTGAACTATGCGTACCATTGCGGCCGTAGGCCGAAGAGTGATTCTTTCGATAATTCCCTTCCTTTCCCTAACGAGGAAATCGAAGAGGAAATCGAGGAGGAGGAAGAAGAACTGGACGAAGAGGTGGATTTTGACCAGCCGTCCTTCAAGCGCGACCAGATCTGGTCCGACTACGCCGAAGACCTGGATTACGACCAGTGATATGCCTTTCTAGGCATATCGTAGTACTAGGAACCTTTCTTTCGGCTATCCTGCTAGCCGCCTGTGCTCCGGCACAGGCTCCAGTTGCAAATGATGTTCCTTCGGGTGGCCCTGTGGGCAAGCCCGATTCTTTGGTGTATTCCGAAGACGGTTCGGAATCCTTTGCCCAGGTGGCCCTTCGGGAAAAGGTTCACGATTCCCTGGCGGTCCGGCCTTCTTGGACCTATTACCAGTACGCCCTGGAAGCCATGGACAACCAGGAATGGCTCTTGGCTAGGCATTATCTGGACGAATCCCTGCGGCAGTTTATTGCCGAAAAGCACGATACACTTTATCAAAATGTTCCCGAATCCGTTGATTCCATATACCGGGCACAGATGCCGCTCCGAATTGTGGACGCCCTGGACGAGGTTTACCCCAACATTTCAGAAATCGGCGTAGATGCAGGGGTGTTCGAGCAGAACGAAGTGTCTATCGAGGGTGTGGATGCCCTGGATGAAGGCGCTGCGGATAGCGCTGCCCTGCAGGTTATCGAGAACTTCTTGGATACCATAGACGTGGCTCAGTTTACGCTGCCCGTGGTGTTCAACGAAAGGGTGATGCAAGAAATCTTCTACATGAGTGGTGGGGCGCGATCCTTTACCGAAGGCTCCCTTAATCGTAAGACCGCCTACGACTCGTTAGTTTATTCTAAACTCGACGAGATGGGCATGCCCCGCGACCTGATTTACCTCGCCCTGGTGGAATCCGGATTCAAGCTGAAGGCCTATAGCCGTGCCAAGGCTAGCGGCATGTGGCAGTTTATTCCGGAGACGGGCAAGCGTTACGGCCTTGCGGTGGACTATTGGGTGGACATGCGCCGCAATCCGGAAATGGCCACCACGGCCGCCCTCAAGTATCTGTCGCGCCTGTACAATGAGTTCAACGACTGGCTGTTGGCCATGGCCGCCTACAACTGCGGTGAGGGCCGCGTGCGTCGCCTGGTCAAGGAGAAGATGGCCGATTCTACCTGGGACACCACCCAGGTGGTGACCTACTGGGACTTGGAACTGCCCAAGGAAACCATGCGCTATGTGCCTCGCATTTTGGCCGCCATGGTGATAGGCCATTATCCTGAACAGTACGACATGAAAATCAATCGGCAGTACAGGCCCGACTTTGACACGGTGACGGTTTTTGACTCTTTCCCGCTGGAAGAGGTGGCCAAGGTTTTGAAGGTCCCCGAAGACACCCTGCGGAGCCTGAATATGGAACTGGTCAAGTGGTGCACGCCGCCCAACAGGGATTCTTACCTGCTTCGCCTGCCGGTGGGAACCCGCAGCGCCTTTGTAGATGGCTACGATAAGATGGAAAAGAACAACTTTTCTAGCTGGCACCACCACAAGGTCAAGCGGGGCGAAAACCTGGGCGTGATTTCGCGCCAGTACGCCATTTCGGTGAAGGAACTCCAGCAGGCTAACGACATGAAGGGCACCCGTATTCGTGCGGGGCAGACCCTGCTGATTCCCATCAAGGTCACCCCCAAGAAATCTACGGGCAAGAAGCCTGCGAAGGTCAAGACCTATGTGGCCAAGTTGGGCGACAACGTGGCTACGGTGGCTCGGCTCTTTGGCGTGTCTCAAGAAAGCATACGAGTGTGGAATTCCATGAAGGATGGCCATGTGGTGAATCCGGGGGATACCTTGTTTGTGTCCAAGCCGGAACTGAAACCCGTGGTGCCCCAGGCGAGTTCGGCTCCGAAGCTTGCCAAGGGCGAACGCTACGTGGTGGTCGAGGGCGATACCTACGCTGAAATCGCGAAGAAGTTCGGCGTGCCCGTGGTGATGCTTCTGGAGGCCAACGGCGGCTACAGCCATCGCCTTTCGGTAGGGGATTCCCTGGTGATTCCGGAGTTTACCCAGACCGTGGTGAAGAACGCCCCGAAATCTTCTGAAAAGCAGGCCAAGGCGGACAAGTCTTCTAGCGAAAAGCCATCGGCCAAGCCGGCAAAGGCCGCCGATAAGTCAGCAGGTTCATCCGGCGCAAAGTCGGAAAAACCTGCCAGGGAGCGGGTCCATGTGGTCAAGAAGGGGGAGGGCCTGTGGGACATTTCCCGCCAGTACGGCGTGACCATCGAGGACATTGTCCGCTGGAATAACCTCAAGGATACCAAAATCCGCATTGGCGACAAGCTCATCATCCGAAAATAATGCAAAAAATCGCTTTTTTTTGAAAAAAATGTGTATTTTCCCGAAAAAAAGTGTAATTTTAGTGACAGAAAACGAAAAAACTATTACGGAGCCCCGAAAATGAACAAAAAAATCCTTGGATTGTGCGCTATGGGCCTGCTGGCAGCTGGCCTTACCGCCTGTAACGATACGATGGACCCCAACGATCCCCAGTCCGTGCGTAAGTACTTGACGAAGCAGAAAATCGCCTTTACGCCGAACCAGTTCGTGTCTTATGCGGTGAACAGCGATACCGCCAAGATGACCTTGTTCTTGCAGGCTTCTATGGAAATTGACGCCGCCGCCGACAACGGCAACAACGCCGTGGCCATCGCCGCCAACAAGGGAAACCTGATGGTGCTGAACTACTTGTTCGACCACGGTGCAAAGGCCAATGTTCGTAACGGCAACGGTGAACAGGTGATTGACAACGCCGTGATGATGGGCAACAAGGAAGTGGTGAGCCTGCTCCTTGCCCAGCTCAAGAAAGAAGGCGTAGATGTGCAGAACCTGGGCACGGCCGTGACCATTGCCGCCAAGACCGGCAAGGTGGACATGTTGGAACTGCTGGCCGACGCTGGCGCTCCCCTCGAAGTCAAGAGCCCCGATGGTTATTACCCGATTCACTTGACGGTGAAGGGCGGTCACTATGATGCCATGATGTTCCTTATCAAGAAGGGCGTAGATGTGAACGTAAAATGCGGCCAGGGCTACTCCGTGATGGACTGGGCCAAGAACGAAGGCTACACCCGCCTGATCAAGGAACTGAAAAAGGCCGGCGCCAAGAATACCTCCGCCTACACAAAGGAATTCGGAAAGTAATTCCTGTTGATGTCTAATGGAAAAGTCCCGCAGAAATGCGGGACTTTTTCGTTGTGCGAATATGTCATCTAGCATCCAAGGCCAACGTGGACCCCTTCAATAAAGTTCTTTTCCGTTATATTTTCCGTAAAAATAGCAAAACAAAATGCCTTGCCCGTAGACTTTTCCGCCTTGGTCCTGTAAACTCCTATAAAAGCGAGTCTCTTGAAGCGAGCAGGTCCGAAACCAGCCCCCCGTAGTCCGCTTCGGCTCGGTTCCTTAGGAATTCCGTCAAGGAGGCTGCCTTTTCGAACAGTGGCGTGAGGGCGAGGTTCCCGAGGGCACCTTTCAGGGCGTGGGCCGCTTCGAAGGCTTCGTCCAGGTTCCCGCTTTCGATGGCGCTCCTGAGTTTGTCGAAGTTCTTGTCGGCAAGCATGACGCCTACGAGTTTCAGGTAAAGGGCCTCGTTTCCCATGCAGCGGGCAAGCCCTTCTTCGGTATTTGCCCCAAAGGCTTTCAGGGATCCTATGGTAATCATGCGCCCTTCCTGCGTTCAAGTTCCTTCTCGATGAACTGCGCGAATTCTTGTGGAGCCACGGGCTTCGAGAAGTAGTACCCCTGGATAATCTGGCAGCCCATCTTTTTCAGTGTGTTCAGCTGGGATTCCGTTTCTACGCCTTCGGCCACGGTGGGCACGTTCAGGAACCTGGCGATGTCGGTGACCAGTTCCACCAGCTTCATGTTCCGTTCGTCCTTTTCCATGTTGCGGATAAACGACATGTCGATTTTCAGTATATCGATGGGGAGGCTCGTAATCATGTTGAGCGAAGAATACCCGGAACCGAAATCATCCATCTCGATGCGGAAGCCCTTCCTGCGCAGGCTCTCCACCATTTCGATTAACCTCTTGGCGTTTTCAGAATAGGCGCTTTCGGTGATTTCCAGCAGGTATTCCTCGGAAGAGAGCCCGTTTTCCTTGAGAATGCCGTCCAGCTTGGCTTCGAGAGCCGGATCCAGGATGTCGATGCGGGATACGTTCACCGAAACGGGCACGGTGATTCCGAACAGTTCTTTCCATTTGCGAATCTGGGTGGCGGCTTCGTTCCAGACAAAGTTGTCTACTTTCTGGATAAGCCCGTTGGATTCGAAAAGCGGAATGAAATCGCCAGGGTTGATAAACCCGAGCTTCGGGTGAATCCAGCGGATGAGCGCCTCGGCACTGGAAAGCCTCGGGGAGTCCCCTTCGATATTGTACTTGGGCTGGTAATACACCACCAGGTTCTTGTTGGCTATGGCTTCGGGCAGGTCGCGGATGAGGGTTTCCTCGAAGACCTGCCTTGCGTGGATTTCGCTGTCGTAGCGAGCAATGGAACGGGTGTAATCCCCGCGAATCTGGTCGCAGGCAATCTTTGCCCGGTCGAACCACGCTTCCGCCTCTACGTCCTTGGCCACATTTTCCCAGAGCCCGCAGCGTATGCGTATGTTGTTCATCTTGAAGTCGGTGAGCACGCTCTGGATAGCGTCGTAAACGTTCCTGTAGCCCTCCTGGTGGGCGGCGTAAATGTAGAACGTGTCTGCGTTTGACCGGCAGGCAATGGCTCTCATGGACGGAAGTTCCTTTTCCAGCGCTTCAGCAATCTTGGAAAGCAACAGGTCTCCGAAGGGCCTTCCGCAGAATTCGTTGACCAGGTGGAACCGCTCGATGTCGATGACCAGGGCGTCCCGGCAGGTGTCGCTGTCCCAGTGCTCGATCTGGCGGATATATTCGAAGAAGTAGTCCTGGGTGTATAGCCCTGTCACGGCATCCCTTTCGGTCTGCTTGATGAGGTTCTTGTCCTCGAACAGTTCGATGATACGTTCACAGCGGGCAAGTACCACCTCGGGCAGGTCGAAGGGTTTCTTGATAAAGTCGGCGGCTCCCAGTTTCAGGCTCCGTACCTCGGATTCCTTTTCCGAGGTCATCACGATGACGGGAATGCGCTTGAGCGTTTCATCTTCGGAGCGCCTTTGCAGGAAAGAGAAACCGTCCATGACGGGCATGAGCAAGTCCAGAAGCACCAGCGAGAAGTCCGAGTCGGCCCCTGCAAGGATTTCCAGGGCATGCTCCGCATTGTCGGCGTAACTTACCGAGTATTCCGTAGAGAGGATGTTTCCGAGGATTTCCCGGTTGACTATCTCGTCGTCTACAATGAGAACGTTTCTCTTGATGGTCCTGTTCTGTCGAAATTTCTTCATCGGGTTTCTCCGTTATGAAAGTATCGTTTCCAGGGTCTCGAAAAGGGCTTCTGGTTGGATCGGTTTTGAAAGGTGGGCGTTCATGCCCGCCTGCAAACTTCGCTGCACGTCTTCGTCGAAGGCATTTGCCGTAAGTGCTATTATAGGAATTTTCTGGGCGTCTTCGCGGTCCAGTTTGCGGATGGCGGCGGTTGCCTCCAGGCCGTCCATTTCGGGCATGCGGATGTCCATGAGAATGGCGTCGTAATAGCCCGCGGGGCGTTCGCTGAATTTTTCCAGGGCGATTTTCCCGTTGGTGGCTATGTCGGTTTGTATTTCCCGCATGGCCAGCACGTTTTCCATGATTTGCGCATTCACGTCGACGTCTTCGGCAAGCAATATGCGCTTGCCCCGCAGCTCGGCCTTCTTGGGGCTGCCCAGGAGGGCGTTCTGTTTTTTCTTGAGGACTTTCTTGAATTCATCCAGCAGCGCCCCCGTGAAGATCGGCTTTGCGACAAAGCTGTCGACGCCTGCCCGAATGGCTTCGTCCAGGACATCGTCCCAGTTGTAGGCGGTAAGGATGATGATTGCAGACTCGTCGCCGGTGGTGGCGCGGATTTGCCTTGTCGTTTCCACTCCGTCCATTTCGGGCATTTTCCAGTCTATGATAATCAGATTGAAGGGCTCCCTTCGTCCGTGGCGCAGCTTGACCATTTCAACGGCTTCCTTGCCGGACTTTGCCGTCTCGGGAGTGATGCCCGCCAGTTCAAGCACAAGCCGGGCATGCTCCAGGGCCACGGGGTCGTCATCGACTACAAGTACGTGCAGTTCATTTAGCCGAACATTGATATCCCCATCGGATGAATGGCTCCTGTGGGAATCTTGCAGGGTAACCGTGATGGTAAAGGTGGTGCCCCGGCCCTTTTCGCTTTCCACCTCGATGTTTCCGTTCATCAGTTCCACGATGCTCTTGGAAATGGCAAGGCCAAGGCCCGAACCGTCGTACTTGCTGGAATTTCCTGTGTTTTCCTGGGCAAAGGAGTCGAAAATCTTTGGCAAGAATTCCTTGCTTATGCCGATGCCCGTGTCGGAAATGACAAAGCGGAGCGTTGAATTCCTTTCGAACGAGGCAATCTTTTCTACGCTCAGGTCGATGCGCCCGCCCTTGTTGGTGAACTTGACCGAATTGCCGAGGATGTTGATGAGCACCTGGCGGAGTTTCATGTCGTCGCCAATAAAGTATTCGTCTATCTGGCCCGCAAGATGGCAGTTGTACCTGAGTCCCTTTTCTTCGCATTGGACGCTGAACATGGTGTTCACCTGCTCCATGAGTTTTGAGAAGGAGAACTCCTCCTTTTTCAGGGTGAATTTTCCCGCCTCGATGCGGGACATGTCCAGTATTTCGTTGATGAGTTTTAACAGGTGTTCTGCCGAACCCCCAATTTTCGTGAGGTAGTCCCGCACTTTGTCCGAAATGTCCGGCTCGTGAAGGGCCAAGTTGTCGAGACCGATGATGGCGTTCATGGGAGTGCGAATTTCGTGGCTCATGTTGGAAAGGAATATGGTCTTCGCCTTGTTGGATTCTTCTGCCACCTTCAGTGCTTCGGATAGGGATTCCTGCTTGATGCGGTCCTTGGCTTCCTGGATTTCGTGTTCCAACCGGATTCTTGTGTTTCGCCGGATCTGGACAATGACAAAGGCGAACATGCCGACCAGCACAAGTGCGGTAAGCCCAGAAAGGCACTGGCCACGGAAGATGATTCCCGAAGAAATGGACTCGATTTGTTCGCTGATGATACTTTCACGGATAAGGTAGGTAAGCATCCAGTCCGTGTTGTGCACGGGTACATAGTACAGCGTTTCCCGGATATTGTTATAGGTGAATGACACTACGCCCTCCTTATGCTGGGCGATGGGGATGACCACCACCTGAATGGGGGCGATGCGGGGAGGCAGCACCAGACCGTTGTTGTCGCCGTGGGTCATGATG
>CALATK010000218.1 GCA_937891805.1 uncultured Fibrobacter sp.
ATCGTTCATAAAGTTCAAGATGCGGGTGGGAATGCTACCGAAGTAGTGGTCGTCCATCTGCTGGTGCTTGGCAGGTGTTGCCCCGAAGATGGTGCGACCCGCCTGGTACAGGTCCGGCCGTTGCAGGTAAAAGCGCTTGTCGATCAAGAAATATTCCTGCTCGGCGCCAAGAGTCACGGTAGTCTTCTTGGGACTCGCCTTAAAACAGGTCATGAGCCTACGGGTGGACTTGGAAAGGGCCTGCAAGCTGCGGAGCAGGGGTGTCTTCTTGTCCAGAGCCTCGCCGGTATAGCTGCAGAATGCCGTGGGAATACAAAGGGTCGCGCCGTTGCCGTGACGCTTGATAAAAGCGGGGCTGGTGGGATCCCAGGCGGTGTATCCGCGGGCCTCGAAAGTGGAGCGCAGGCCCCCGCTGGGGAAGCTGGAAGCATCCGGCTCACCCACAATCAGGTTCTTGCCGCTGAACACCATGATGGGCTTGCCTTCTTCCAGTTCCAAGAAGGAATCGTGCTTTTCGGCGGTAGAGCCGGTAAGGGGCTGGAACCAGTGGGTAAAGTGAGTAGCTCCACGGTCCAGGGCCCAGCGCTTCATGGCATGGGCCACTTCGCTTGCGATGTTGGCGTCCAGGGGAGCGCCCTCGTCGATGGTAGCCAAAAGCTTTTCGCAGGTTTCCTTGGAAAGGTAGTTCCGCATGGCCCGGGCGTTGAACACGTCCTCGCCGAAATAGTCGATGTTTGCCGGCGTGGCGGGCTTGATGGGGGTGGCGGGTGCCGAAGCGATATCGTTGACGGTATTCTTGCGGGTGCTGATCATAGTGCGTCCTTTTGTTTCGGGGCGAAAAATAGAAAGGAGAACGGCCGCTTTGCAGTGAAAAAATGGCAAATTTTAGGTCGTTTTCTTTACATTTTTGTAAAATTTATCACTATTATTACATATTTGTAAAGCGCATACATAACAGATCGCCTAACAATCCTATATTTAGGCCATGGAATTCAACGCCCTGCAAACAGAAGCCCTGCGCCAAATCGACGACGCCCTGCACCATCTCCGTGCCAAGGACCGCCTAAGGCAAAGGTTGCAAGAAATCATCGGCAACAATTTCGCCGCCGTCGAAACGGGGTACCAGAAGAAATTCCAGGAACTTCGCGACCTCATGGGCGGCACTCCCAGCGAACTCATCGGGAACACCCGCGCCATGCAAGAGGTGGAGCGGCAGGTGCGACAAATCGCAAGTAGCGACGCCGTGGTGCTTATCCGCGGGGCGGCGGGCACCGGCAAGGAACACACTGCAAGGACTTTGCACCGCATGTCCGAAAGGGCAAGTGGGCCCTTTGTCATCTTGAACTGCGATTCCCTGAACGCAGGCGAAGGATTCAACTCCCTGGAAAGCGAACTGTTCGGCTACGAAAGGGGCGCCTTCACTGGCGCTACCGCACGCCACCTGGGCAAGGCGGAGCAGGCAAACGGCGGCACCCTTTTCATAGACGAGGTCGGCTCCCTGCCCCTTGCCGCACAGACCAAGCTTTTGCAGTTTTTGCAAGACCGTCGGTTCAGCCGCCTGGGGAGCAACATTTTCCAGAACGCAAACATCCGGATTATCGCCAGCACCGGCAAGGACCTTGAAACCCTGATGCAGCAGGGGCTTTTCCGCGAAGACCTCTACTACCGCCTGAACATTTTCCAGATCAAGCTGCCGGAACTGTCCCAACGCAAAACAGACATTTTGCTTTTGGCGGACCATTTCATCGCCAAGATGAACCTGAAATACGGCAAGAAAATCCAGAGGCTCAGCACTCCCGCCATCGACATGCTCATGAGCTACCACTGGCCGGGCAATGTGCGTGAACTGGAAAACTGCATCGAACACGCCTGCCTCGCCACTACAGACGTGAGCATCAATGCCTACGACCTTCCACCTACGTTGCAGACCGACGTTACCTCGGGCACGTCGCTCATTCCCGAAGGTCCGGCGTCGCTCTCCACGCTGCTCCGCTCCTACGAAAAAGAAATCCTGATGGAAGCCCTGCGCAAAAACAACGGGAACCTGAGCGCCGCCGGCCGCGACCTGCAGGTAAGCCCCCGCATGATGCATTACAAGGTGAACAAGTACGGCATCGAGGTAAAGGAATGAACAACGCTCGCGAAGTTCTGTCCAACCAAGACGGCCCTTTCAAGGATTTGGAAAAGCTGGTCCGCAGGTACGCCGCCACCGAATACAAGAGGCCCATCGCCGACCACACCCGGAATGCTTTCGCCGACGCGGAACAGTTCATCGAAGATTTTTACACCAAAGGGCACGCCCAGTCCGAAGGACCATCCTGCGCCGCCCCACAGCCTGTCATTCTGGATTCAGGGTGCGGCACCGGCGAAAGCACGCAACATCTGGCAAGGCGCTTTCCGGACTATCCCGTCATCGGCATCGACAAGTCTGCCATCCGCCTGGACAAGGCGAGCAGGTCCTTCGACACCGCTCAGTCCCGCGTCACCGAGGCGCGAAACGACGACGCCCAGCAAGAAGCACCTAAAAATATTTTCTACGTCCGGGCAGAACTCATCGACTTTTGGCGGCTCGCTTTGGACAAGGTAACAAGCGGACAATGGGTCATTCCCTATCACGCCCTCTACTACCCCAATCCCTGGCCCAAGCAGAGCGAAGCGAGCAGGCGTTTCCACCTGCACCCCATATTCCCCACCCTGTTGCAGTTGGCGCAAGAAACGGAGTTGCGGACCAACTGGGAAATCTACGCACGGGAATTTGCACAGGCGGCGGGTATAGTCAAGGAGATCCCCGGTCAAGCCGGGGATGACAATGTAGTAGTGAAATCCGTTAGCTGCGAGGCTTTTTCGCCGAGGCAGCCCATCACCGCCTTCGAACGTAAATACAAGAATGCCCGCCAGCAGCTGTGGCGGGTCTTGGTCCATCGATAATCAGAAAACCTAGTTCCTCTCTTCTAGCCACTTCACGAAGGTGGGCACGTTCTTGGTGAACTGCACCCGCACATGGGAGTCCTTCAGAATCAGGAATTCCGTGAGGCCGTACTTCTTGCCGACAGCACCCCAGTCATAGGTATATCCCAGCCTTGTCCAAGGATAGCCCGTTTTCTTGACGTAGGCCTTTGCACGGCTGTCGTCGAACCAGCGCTTGAACGAAAGCTTGAACTCCTTGTCGTAGGTGTAGTCGTCAAAGCTTTCGTCAAACTTCAGCGTCATGGAATCCAACTTTACGTCGGTCTGGTAAGCCGGACGCACCAGGTCTATGGGTTTCACCCACAAAGCAGAGAAATGGGTATACTTCGCGCTTGCACGAATTCCCAGCAGTTGCTTGAAGCGGACATCCCAATCCTTTACGCCAGCATTGTTCGACTTATACCAGGAATACAGTTCCTTTTCCGAAACTACCCATACTTCCTGCGACATGACCAACGTATCCGTATCGTAAATGTCAGGCCTATCGTGGAAGGTAATCACCAGCACATGGGTAGAGTCCCTGTCCCAAGTAATCCCGTCCGATTCAGGGGTAATGGTGACCAGAGGGTAAATCTCATCTTGTTTCACTTCAGCCGCATCGGCAATAGCCGCCTCGTATTTCACCTGCAGCAAGGAATCTGAATCCATGCCCGTCGATACAGTCCGCCCTCTCGGCGTCACCACTTCGCAGTAGGGAATCATGTGGAAGCCGGTGGCCACCTTGTGCTTCTCGAAAAATTCAATGAGCAGGTCGTCGTTCTGGGTAAACAGCTTGTCTCCTTCCACAAAGGAAACTACCGTCTTGCAGAATCCCGATTCCGGCACCACCAGGCCCGACGCCCCGTCCTTGCGGGTAGTGTCCAGCACGAACTTGTGCTTGTCCTCGCCACAGGCGTATTCGTAGTATTTCAGGGTTGCTACTCCAGAGCCCATCTCCTGCACAAAGAGATTGTCCTGGTCTTCGCTATAGGCGGGTTTCACCAGCACCGTAGAATCTCCCAGCTGCATGTACTGGGGGCTCGCCTCGCTGCAGTAAAAGGCGGGCTGCCGGAACACGCCAATAACGCCCGACTTGTTCTTGAAAAATTCCGGGTCATCTACCTTGGGCCCACCAGCGCACCCCCAAAAAGAAAGGGCGACCGTCCCAACCAAAGCACTCAAAAAAATCTTTTTCATCACAGATACAAGATAGCTATTCAATGACATTCCCTTGACCATACATCCAATTCTAAATAAAAAGAAACCCCGCGGTTTTACCCGCGGGATTCCTTTAAACGACTGGTTAGCGATAAGTCCCAGGTGTTTTCATTTTGCACGAAGCGCCATTACTTCACCTCAAAGCAAGCCATAGGCTTGCGAACTCATCACTCATAACCCACAACTCACTAGGCTTCTTCAGCCGGCTTTTCGGCAGCTTCGTCAGCAGCCTTCTCAGCCTTCTTCTTGGTGCTCTTCTTCTGAGCGTTGTAGCTCTCTTCCCGATTATCTTCTCGCAGGTAACCACCTTCTTCCTCAACATGTGGCAGGAAGGCGCATCAATGAACGTTTCACTCGGCGGTACATCAATCATCATT
>CALATK010000219.1 GCA_937891805.1 uncultured Fibrobacter sp.
CTTATGACCTACCTGGACATTTTCATGCAGCGCTCGGGCCGCGAAAAATTCCTGCTCCCCCAGGCCGAAAGGGATGCACTGCTCTACGATTACTTGGACCGGCACGTGAACGGCATCGAAAACAACAGCCCCATTGTTCGGGTAGAGGGGTAATTCGAAGTAAAGAGATGGAATAAAACGCCATTTTGGAGAAATTCTCCGGCAAAATCCATTGAAAATGCTATTTTAAGGCAGAAATGAAGAAGAATACCACACTTTACTTCTCAGTCGGTCTTGTCGTCCTGTTGGCTATCGTCATCTTGGTTTTCGGCATGTTCTTCTTGAACGAGAAGGACCCGCGAGAGACTTTCAACACCTTCCACCTGCGTTTCACCCAGGTCAGTACCCTTGTGCTGGACGACCCGGTTAAGGTCAATGGCGTCAAGCTGGGCAAGGTGGAAAGCATCGAGCTTGCAGGCCACCGCGTGGTGGTGACCATCCGCCTGCGTACCGACGTGATGATTCCCAAGGATTCCGAAATCCGGGTCCAGAACATCGGTATCATGGGCGAACGCCAGATTGGCATGATTCTTGGGGACTCCGAGGAGTATTTTGAGCCGGGTGACACCATTACGGGCCAGTTCGACGCCGGCATCGCCGAGGCCCTCGGTCTGGCGGGTGAAGTTTGTGACAGCACCAAGGTCTTGCTGGAATCGGTGAAGCGGGCCCTGAAGGGCACCATCGCCAGCGAGGATTTCCAGGACAGGTTCAACACGCTTCTCGTGAAGGCCGAAACCCTGGAAGACCGCCTGATGGAACTTGTGAACACCACGGACCCCGAACTCAAGAAGAGCCTGGCCGGCCTGAACGAGGTGACTCTCAAGGTGGGCAACCTGGTCGATGGCGTCAAACCGCCTATCGACAACCTTTTTGCCAATACGGATGTGGTTATCGGGAATGCCAACAACTTGATTGCCGAACTGGAAGGTGTCACCAAGCACCTGGACGAACTCATTGCCAAGGTCCAGTCCAAGGAGAATACGGTGGGCGCCCTGCTTTCGGACCGCAAGCTGCACGACGATCTGGTCAAGACGGTCCATTCCGCCGACAGCCTGTTCAGGGTCATCTTGAACGATGGTCTTGACATCAACGTGGATATTTTCTGAGGGGCTATGATTGTAAAGACGCTTACGGTGACCAATAAACTTGGTGTTCATGCCCGCCCTGCGGGGATGATTGTTGATATTACGGGACCTGCCAAGAGTGACGTCTCCATAATTTTTGATGGTTCCAAGGCCAATGCCAAGAGCATTTTGAACGTGATGATGCTGGCCATTCCCCTGGGTTCCGAGGTGAAGTTCGAGGTGGACGGCGAAGACGAAGAACTGGTCGTGCAGAAGTTGGAGCAGTTATTCCATGACAACTTCAACGAAGAAGCAGGCTAAGGGGTCTTCTAGCTCCAAAACATCCAAGAAACCATTACGCATTGTATTGGTGGGCGTTCCTGCGTCGCCGGGCTTTGCCATGGGCAAGGTTTTCCCGATTACCAATAGGGAAATTTCCGTCGTCGAGGAGACCATTCCCGAAAGCCGGGTCACCACCGAAGAACAGCTGTTCTTGAAGGCCGTGAGCAAGACGGCAAAAGAAATCAGCCAGATCAAGGAAATCTCCGAGACCCGCACCGGCGTCCACGACAGCTTGATATTTGCAACCCACCTGATGATTTTGCAGGACCCGGGCCTGGTGAACGGCGTCCTGGAAATGGTCAAGAAAAAGCACAAGACGGCCCGCTGGTCGGTGCACGTGGTGCTGGGCAACTACATCGAGAAATTCGAGAAGATCAATTCCCCGGCCATGCGGGACAAGGCGGCAGACCTTCGGGACCTGTATAACCGCCTGATGACCGCCCTGGACGATTCCGGTCCAGTACTGGAGGACGTGGCTCTGGAACAGGGCGTAGTGCTGGCGGCTCACGAAATCATGCCCAGCATGCTCATTGCCATCAAGCCCGGTCAGGTCAGCGCCCTGGTGATGGATACGGGTGGCCGCACGAGCCATGTGGCAATTCTTGCCAGGTCGTTGCAGATTCCGGCGGTGTCGGGCCTTAGGAACGTGGCCGCCCAGGTGAACGCCGGTGACACCATCATTGTAGATGGTACCGGCGGCATGGTCATTGTCAACCCGGACGAAGAGGACATCCGCAAGTTCCACGAACGGCAAGAGGTCTTTGAACGCCAGCGCCGGGAACTGTTCACCATGCGCCGTCTGGAGCCCATGACCCGGGACGGCAAGTACATTACGCTCCACGCCAACATCGAACTTCCGTCGGAAGCATCGAAGGTCACAGATTTCGGAGCCACAGGTATCGGTCTTTACCGTTCGGAATTCTTGTTCTTTCAGAAGGACGCTCCCACCGAAAGCGAGCAGGAAACAGCCTACGAAGAAATCCTTTCTACCATGTCGCCCTGTCCGGTGACCATCCGCACCCTGGATGCCGGTGGCGACAAGCTGGTGGCGGGCCTTACCGCCGTGAACGAGGCCAATCCATTCATGGGCTGGCGCTCTATCCGCGTGTGCCTCAGCCGCGAAGACATTTTCTGTACGCAGTTGCGGGCCTTGCTCCGGGCCAACAAGAGCGGGAATCTCAGGATTTTGTTGCCCATGATTTCCGGGCTCAACGAACTCCGCAAGGCGAAGGCTTATATCAAGCGCTGTGCCGACGAGCTGAAGGCCGAAGGAGTGCAGGTAGGCAATATCAAGATTGGAGCCATGATAGAAGTGCCTGCCGCCGTGATGCTTGTGGACCTGCTTGCCAAGGAAGTGGATTTCTTCAGCATCGGTACAAACGACCTTATCCAGTTTACCTTGGCGGTGGACCGGACCAACGAACTTATCACCGAAATGTTCCAGCCTCACCATCCGGCCATTCTGCACATGATCAACCATGTGGTGATGGCGGCGCACCGCGAAGGGATTCCTGTGGCGGTCTGCGGCGAAATGAGTGCGGACCCCATGAGTGTGCTTTTGCTCGTTGGGCTTGGCGTAGATGAACTTTCCATGACGCCCTGGAGCGTTATGGCCACCAAGAAGATTATCCGTTCCATCAACTACGAAGACGTTCGCGAGTCCGCCCTGACCGTTTTGCAGATGGACGATTCCGACAACGTGAACGAGTATATGCACAAGAAGTATGCCCAGACCATTACGGACTTGGGTATTTCCAGCTTTGTGGGCCAGGTGGATGGGAAGTGACGCTTCGCGTCATCCTGAGGCGTAGCCGAAGGATCCAGGTCTGAGGTTATTGTTGAATGATTGAGAGTTTGTTGAAAAGTGGTAAAGTGACTAGGGTATTTCTTTTTGTTTTTATTTGCGTCTCTCTGCTTTTTGCGGATACCGTTGCTGTATCTTCTGCAGTTGTCTCTTCTTCGGCCCCTGTCGCCCAATCGTCTGCTTCCGCCCCAACCATCGTGTCTTCCAGTGCAACGGCCGTTGTTTCTAAGCCGACAACGGCAAAGAAGGATTCTCTCCCCGCAACATTTGTCGCCACCGACAGCCTGATTTCGACAGTCCCCCTGAATGATCCTTTTGCAGAGCAAGAAAAGATTCTGCCCAAGGATTTCCAGAACCTGGTAGTTCGTGCGGAACGCTCCAAGCGGGCCTCTACGGATTTTGCCGTCTCGAAAAACGTTCAGGATTTCGCGAAGGCCGCTTATTACTATTACAGGGAACTTTGGGATAGCGCCTACGCCGCCTACGATTCTCTGCGGAGCAGGGATTCCGTTCTAGAAAAGAGCGTTGTTTTGCGTATGGCCCGCACCTGTTTTATGCGGGGGGATTACGCCAAGATGCGCGCTACTCTTGCTCTTGGGAACAAGTACGCCAAGGATTCCGATTTTGACAAGTCTGCCTCCCGTATGCGTATCGAGGCCGCCATGGCGGACACCAGCCTTACCGACGCGGCCCATGCGGATTCCCTGAAGGTGTTCCTGGAAAAGTACCCCAAGGGCGAAGACGCCGCCGCTCTCAAGTATCGCTACGCCCTGTACTTGGAGCAGTTCAAGCAGCCGGCCCAGGCCAAGAAACTTTATATCCAGCTGTTGGCCAGTTCTACGGCTTACAAGGATTCCTCCTTCAAGGCGATTCAGCGCCTGCGCAAGGTCCAGGGGACTCCGGAAAGCCTGCCCGAAAAGATTGCCTATGCCAGGATGGCCTGCGCCAAGGACGAGGCGTCCGCTTGCCTTGTTCTGCTGGATTCCATCGCCATTATGGATTCTATCGCCCTTGCGAAAAATCCGTCTGCTGCGGTGGCGCCGTCGGAAGATTCCCTGCAGAAGCTGTTGCGGCCCAGCACCCTGGACATGGACACCCGCATTGCCCTGTGGGAAAAACGGGCTGTGACACTCCGCAGCTTAAAGCGCGAAGACGAGTCTATTGCCCAGTTCCGCTTCCTGTTGGATTCTGTGGAGGCTAAGCCTTTGTGGATGCAATCTATCTTGAAACTGTACCGCAACAACGCCAAGAAATACGCCAAAGAAATCAAGACCACCGATTCCCTGCTGCAAGATGCAAGCCAGTTCAGCAAGGAGAATGCCAACAACCTCTGGATAAAGGGCTTTGAATACGAGCAGAATGAAAAGTACGACAGTGCCATCGTGTGTTTCAAGAAACTTTCCCATCGCAGGTTCAAGAACAATGTGAAGCGCCAGTGGGCAAAGTTCCGCATCGGTTTCGTCTATTACAAGCAAGAAAAATGGCAAGAGGCCGTCGATGCCTTTATCGATGCGGCCAAGGAGCCGTTCCTTTGGAGCGGAAGCGGGGCCCGCATGTTTTTGGGAGATGCCTACATGAAGCTGGGCAAGGATTCCCTCGCTCGTGAAGCCTATCTGGACTGCATCCGGGATTTCCCGCTGGCCTACTACGCCCACCGCAGCCGCCTGAAACTTGCGGAATACAAGCTGATGGAAGAGAAGGACATTCCGTATGCTCACGGGGTCGCCATGTCTCCCGAAGAGACTCTGGCCTGGATTCGCGCTTCCCAGAAGATTGGCAAGCCGGACACCACCTACAACCCGACCCGCTACAACCGCATTCGGGAGCTGTTCCTTTACGGTTTCAGCGACGAGGCCTTTGCCCTCTACGACGAGGTGCGCCGCAAGAATTACAAGCGTCTGGATTTCTTGTACGAATATGGCAAGCTCTTCTACGAGATGGGGGAGGTGGCCGCCGGCTACAGGCTTGCACGGCAGTTCCAGAACAACATCGACCGTCGTCGCCTGATGGCACCGCCTATAGATGTGCTGCATTACCTTTATCCCATTCCCTTCAAGGACCAGGTAAAGTTCCATTCCGGAACGCGAATCGACCCTTTCTTCGTCTATAGCGTCATGCGTCAGGAATCCATCTTTAATTTCGAGATTGCATCTCCGGTAGGTGCCCGCGGGCTTTTGCAGATTATGCCCGCCACAGGCAAGATGGTGGCCGCCAAAGAAGGGATTCCCGATTTTGACCCGCTGTTGCTTTTCAACCCTTACATGAACATTCGCCTGGGTGTCCGTTACCTGGTGGACCTGAAGGCCGAATACAGCGACGACTATATGTACGTGCTGGGCAACTATAACGCAGGCCCCAAGCCCACCAAACGCTGGCAGGCGGCAGGTCAAGGTAAGCACTGGGACATCCGCGCCGAAGAAATCAGCTACTGGGAAACCCGCGACTACGTAAAGCGCGTCATGGGAAATTATTGGATTTATCAGGAAATTTATGATAGTTCTGATTTCTGATTTCAGATTTCGGATTTATTGAAGTTTGGAGAAAAAATGGAAAGAAATTACCTGCAGAACAAAAGCATGGATTTTTCTATTAGAATGGTAGAGCTTTATCAAAAACTTTCTGATGAAAAACATGAGTACGTTATGTCCAAGCAGGTTCTTAGAAGTGGAACTAGTATTGGCGCTAATGTGCGGGAGGCTAAGAGAGCGCAGTCTACGCCTGATTTTTATTCAAAACTCACAATTTCATTGAAAGAGGCAGACGAAACGCAATATTGGCTAGAATTGTTGCATAGAACAGGCTATGTTAATGAGGAAACATTTAAAAGTTACAATTCAGATTGTGAAGAATTAATTAGGTTGCTTGTATCAATTACAAAAACACTACATAACAAGATTATGAAGCAAAAATGCTTAAAGCAGTTTTCTAATTGTGAACTCCAAACTTCGAATTCCAAATTAAAAGCAACTCCGAACTCCGAACTCCGAATTCCGAATTAACAATGCTCTTCTTGCTACTAACAATCGGCCCTGCCTTCCTCTTTGCCTGCGGAAACATCCTGGAAAAGTCCGGAGTTTCTACCGTCGGTAAGCGCACCGGCGGAACTTCCAGACCCTGGGAATTTTTCAAGGGCGTCATTACCAACAAGTTCTGGTGGCTGGGCATCAGCTGTTCCGGACTTGCCACGGTGGGCTACTACATTGCCATGGCGCAGTATGACCTGAGCCAGGTCCAGCCCATGATGGTCTTGAATCCGGTGCTTACCGCCCTGATGGGTTTTTGCATCTTGAAGGAGGCCCTGACCAAGCGCATCGTGGTGGCCATCTGCTTTGTGGTGGCCGGTCTCTTGTATTCCGTGGAAAACCTGGGCGAATCTACGGCCCTGCAGAACATCCCCATGTTATGGGCCTATGCCGGTGGGCTTTGCGCCGTCACTCTGTTTGCCCACCTTTTTGTGAAAGATCGTGAAATGGTGGATTCCCTCATTATGGGTGTAGGTTTCGGACTTTCGGCGGCATTCTACAAGAGCCTTGCCATGGATTTCGATTTGGACCATATTGAACTTTCGTCGGTAGCGAACCTGTTGCTGGACTTCAGGACTCTCGGTTACATTGCGACCTACGGGATAGCCTTCCTTTATTCCCAGATTTCCTTTTCCCGCGGGCGGGCCCTGTTCATAATCCCCTTCAGTGCCGCCGTAGGGGCGGCAGTTCCCACGCTGGCGGGGGGCCTGGTGTTCTCCGAGGCGTTCCCCATGGGCAAGGCCGTTTCGGTGGCTTTGGTGCTTATCGGCGCCTGTCTGTTTATTGTCCGCAGGCCCAGACGCAAAAAATCCGCAGGTTAGTGGATGTTTTTTGTGGGCGTCCGCTTTTCTTGTGCCGCTTTGCTTTTTTTTCGTGTATATTTAATCCTATGGGATGGAAAAACTATTCGGTCTTGTTCTTTGCCCTGTGGCTTGTTGCCTGTTCCTCGGATGATGGAACCGTTACCATCGTTGAATGCCTGGATTGCGAAAGTGAAAATCCGGACAATATTTTCCGGGGTCCAGTTGTCTTTTCTGAAGTGGACCCCATCAACTTGGTTTATAAGGACCACGAAGGCGATGACGCCGGCTGGATAGAGCTTTTTAACCCGACAGATAGCGTCGTAGATTTGTCGGGAATGGTTTTGACTGATTCCAGAGACAACCCGAAAAAATGGACTTTCGGAAACGTGACCATACCGCCCTGGGGCCTGATAGTGGTGTTCATGTCGGGCAAGAACCTTCCGGATTACGTAGCTCCTCACGATTCAATCAATTTGGTCGGTAACGGTTGCTGGGTCTGGACAGACTCTCAAAACACGCCCGTCAAGGGGGAAAGTTCGGTCCAGTATTTGAATGGCTCCCATCCTTGTTTTAATGAATCGGGTATTCGCAAATTCGGCGGGGTAATGCGCTATGGCGAGAATACAGAACTAGGTTGGCATTCTATCGCTTTCTTTGTGGGAATCGGAGATAAGGGGAATTCTGCAGATGCGAAAGATTTGAGTGGAACCAACGAAATCTTGTTGACAGGTTATATCGAAAAAGACCGAAAGCTTCAATTGCGCCTCGCCCAAACAGATTTGGATGATTGGAAGGGCTGGGCCAAGGTCCTTACGGGAAATGGGGATTCAACCTATACCTATCGCATTACCCTTCCTACGGGTTCAACGCTTCCCGATTTAGCTCATATCTACGGCACGAGGTTTAGCCCGGACGATCAGGAACTGCGCCCTCTATCATTCAAGGTGGATTCCTATATTGCGAGAAATCGCGGTCATGAACCTCATGCGAATTTCAAGCTGAAAAAAACAGGTGGCACACTGTTCTTGATGAAACCGGACGGAACACTTGTGGATTCCGTCACCTATCCGGAACTGCCTCTTGGAAAGAGTTGGAGCTATTCTTATACCGACAATTACATTGACAAAGATGGCAACAAGGTATTCACTGATGGTGAAGGCTGGGGCTATGGGTCGCCGTCGCCGTTCGCCTACGGTCAGAATGCCATTATGGCAAAACGCGAACCCAGTCCCGAAACAAAAGTGAATTTCCCGGCATCGGGGTTCTACAGCTCCATCTTTACCATAAACCTTTCTAGCTTGCCGAATGTGCGTTGTGAATTGGGTGGTGCCGTACCTACCGAAAGTAGCACCCACATGGATAACATTCAAATAAGCAACACAACAGTCCTTCGTTGCGCGAGCTTTGCTGCGAATAGCGTCGCCAGCGATGTGGTGACCCGCACATATGTATTCGAAACGCGACCCCAAACTCCCGTTGTTTTCCTAACGGCTAATCCAAAGTCCTTGTTCGATCCCGATACGGGAATCTACATGGAAGGTCCCAACGCCCAGGCGAAGGACCCGCATTATGGAGCGAACTACTGGGAAGATAGGGAAATCCCCGTGTTCGTGGAACTTCTGGAAAAAGACGGCAAGACGCCGGCCTTTGCGAAGAATGCCGGGTTCCAGATTTTTGGAAATTACAGCCGCGCCAATAAAAAGAAATCAGTGGCTATTGTATTCCGGGAAAAATACGGTGATAAGAGACTGGAATACCCGCTATTCCCGGATTTTCCAAATCTCAAGAAGTTCAAGGTGTTCTTGTTGCGTAGCAATGGAAGTAATTTTGGGGGCGACTATATCCGCGATAGGCTTTGCAGTTCTGTGACAGAGGGTATGGATGTAGATTATCAGCGTGGGCGCGGCGTGGTGGTTTATTACAACGGGGAGTATTTCGGCATACACAATATCCGGGAACGCTCGACGGAATATTATTTCGAGACCCATTACGGGTTGAATCCTGACGAAGTAGACTTGCTGAAGGCGGATAATTCAGCTACGGCAGGGTCACCTGCGGATTACGAAGCTTTAATGGATTGGCTTGCAACGAACCATCTAGATAATGACAAGAATTATGCTTATATGGCAGAACAGATTGATGTGGATAATTTTATCAATTATATCCATACGGAACTGTTCATGAACAACCGTGACTGGCCCGCCAACAACTTGAAAAAGTGGCGTGGGACTAATCCCAAGACCAAGTGGAAGTGGTTTATTTACGATATGGATTTTGGATTTGGCAATGAGTACAGCGAATTCAAGAACAACATTTTCGAATTTGCAACAGCCGAAGATGGACCCGATTGGCCAAACGGCCCTGCTTCTACCTTGTTGCTTCGTAGGCTTTTGGAAAACGAAAATTTCAAGACGGCATTTATCAACCGATTCCCTGCACTTTTGTCGATGAATTTTGAAAAGTCCAGATTACTCGCACGTATTAACACCATGATGGGCGAAATCGAATCGGAAATTTCCAGGGATCAGCAGAGGTGGAATCTAAATGCTTCTTACATGAACGGCCAACTCGATAAAATAAAGACATTTGCAGAAACCCGTCAAGACGTTATCTTGTCAGAAATGAAAGAATTTTTCGCTCTGGGGGAGCCTGCCAAGGTAACTCTTTCTGTCAGTGGTTCAGGGAAGATTCTGGTCCATAATTTGCCTTTGGATAGGTCCTCGATGACCATCTCCTTCTTCAAGGGAACGCCGGTCACCATTACGGCTCAAGAAAACGGCGGGACCTTTACCGGCTGGAGCGACAAGGTTACGGCCAAGACCCGAACCATAATGCCCGAAGAAGTAAGTTCTTTGACTGCAAATTTTAAGTAATTTCCCGTCGTTTGTTTTTAATTAGAAAAGCGGATCGCGTTAATTAGCCGATTCACAAATAAAACCTAAGCCGCATCCGCGAAAACAATGTATTTTATACCTTGTAAATTTTGCGACATTGCAGAGTTTCAACTATCAACTAATTAAAACACTATAGTATTATGAGTCTTAAAATCGTTGTGCTTGCTAAGCAAGTACCTGATACACGAAACGTGGGCCCCGATGCCATGACGGAGCAGGGAACCATTAATCGTGCCGCATTGCCCGCGGTCTTCAACCCCGAAGACCTGAACGCCCTGGAGCAAGCCCTTCGTTTGAAGGACCAGTTCCCGGGTTCCACCATCTCTGTGCTGACGATGGGTCTCCCGAAGTCTGCCGAAGTCGTCCGCGAAGCTCTGTACCGCGGTGCCGACGAAGGTTTCGTGGTGACGGACCGCCCGCTCGGTGGTGCTGACACGCTCGCTACGAGCTACACGCTCGCCCAGGCCGTCAAGAAGATTGGCGACTACGACATTATCCTCGGTGGCCGCCAGGCTATCGACGGCGATACCGCACAGGTCGGTCCGCAGATTGCAGAAAAGCTCGGCCTCACGCAGGTGACCTACGCCGAAGAGATCCTCTCCCTCGACGAAAAGGCCCGTAAGGTCGTTATCCGCCGCCACATCGACGGTGGTGTGGAAACGGTGGAAGCACCGCTCCCGCTGGTCGTGACCGTGAACGGAAGTGCGGCCCCGTGCCGTCCGCGCAACGCAAAGCGCCTCATGAAGTTCAAGAACGCGACTGTGGTTGCCGAACGCAAGCCGGAAGATGCCGAAAAGTACGAAGCCCTCATCGCGAAGAAGCCCTACCTGAACATTCCGCAGTGGGGTGCCACCGATATCGACGCCGACCCGGCTCAGATCGGTAAGGCCGGTTCGCCGACGAACGTGAAGGCTGTCAAGAACATCGTGTTCAAGGCGAAGGAAAGCCGCACGCTCACCGCAAGCGACGCCGACGTCGAAGGACTTATCAAGGAACTTTTAGACGGGAAGATTATTGGCTAGCCTATGAATAACGTATTTGTATATTGCGAAATTGAGGGCACGACCGTTGTCGATGTTTCCCTCGAACTTTTGTCCAAGGGCCGCAAGCTCGCCAACACGCTCGGCGTTCAGCTCGAATGCATCTGCGCAGGCAAGGGCCTCGACGGAATTGAAAAGCAGGTGTTCCCCTACGGTGTGGACAAGGTCCACGTGTTTGATGCCGAAGGGCTCTTCCCCTACACCACCAACCCGCACGCTTCTCTCGTGGTGAACCTCTTCAAGGAAGAGCAGCCGCAGATTTGCCTGCTCGGTGCAACGGTGATTGGCCGTGACCTCGGCCCGCGCATTTCCAGCGCCATGCACAGCGGCCTTACCGCTGACTGCACCGAACTCGAAATCGACAGCTTCGAAATGAGCATCGGTGGCGTGAAGAAGTTCTACGAAAACCAGCTCTGCCAGATCCGTCCGGCATTCGGCGGTAACATCGTCGCAACGATCGTGAACCCGGAACACCGCCCGCAGATGGCAACCGTCCGCGAAGGCGTGATGAAGAAGGAAATCGTGGACCCGAACTACAAGGGCGAAGTCGTGAAGCACGACGTGGCCAAGTATGTGCCGGAAACGGAATACGTGGTCAAGGTGCTGGAACGCCATGTGGAAAAGGCCAAGCACAACCTCAAGGGCGCACCCATCGTGGTCGCCGGTGGTTACGGCATGGGCTCCAAGGAAAACTTCGACATGCTGTTCGAACTGGCGAAGGAACTCCACGCCGAAGTGGGCGCAAGCCGTGCCGCTATCGACGCGGGCTTTGCCGATCATGACCGCCAAATTGGCCAGACCGGCGTGACCGTACGCCCGAAGGTGTATATCGCCTGCGGTATCTCCGGCCAGATTCAGCACCTCGCCGGCATGCAGGATTCAGGAATCATCATCTCCGTGAACTCCGACCCCGACGCCCCGATCAACGCTATCGCTGACTACGTGATCAACGGCACCGTCGAAGAGGTCATCCCGAAGATGATCAAGTATTACAAGGCAAACAACAAGTAGGCGTGCAACATGGCGAATTTTTACACAGACCATCCAGAGATTAAGTTCAACCTTGAAAGTTCTCCTTTGATGCAGCGCATCGTAGAGCTCAAGGAAAACGGCTACGCCGACAAGGACAGCTTTGACTATGCGCCGGAAGACTACGCCGACGCGATAGACAGCTACAACCGCGTGCTCGAAGTCGCAGGCGACATCACCGCGAACACCATCTTCCCGAACTCGGAAGACGTGGACGCCGAAGGCCCCCACTGCGAAGACGGCCGCGTGCGTTACGCAAGCAAGACCTACGAGAACCTGGAAGCCACCCGCAAGGCTGGCCTCAACGGCGTGACCATGCCGCGCCGCTTCGGCGGCCTGAACTTCCCGATTACCGCCTACACGGCCATCAACGAAATGATTGCCTCTGCAGACGCCGGTTTCGAGAACATCTGGTCCCTGCAGGACTGCATCGAGACCTTGTACGAATTCGGCGACGAGGACCAGCGTTCCCGCTTTATTCCGCGCGTGTGCGCCGGCGAGACGATGTCGATGGACCTGACCGAACCCGATGCCGGTTCCGACCTGCAGCGCGTGATGCTCAAGGCCACCTACAGCGAAGAAGACAAGTGCTGGTACCTGAACGGCGTGAAGCGCTTCATCACGAACGGCGACTCCGACATCCACCTGGTGCTCGCCCGCTCCGAAGAAGGCTCCCACGACGGCCGCGGCCTTTCCATGTTCATCTACGACAAGCGCGACGGCGGCGTGAACGTGCGCCGCATCGAGAACAAGCTCGGCATCCACGGAAGCCCGACTTGCGAACTTGTCTACAAGAACGCGAAGGCTGAACTCTGTGGCCGCCGCAAGTTCGGCCTCATCAAGTACGTGATGGCCCTCATGAACGGCGCCCGCCTCGGCATTGCCGCACAGTCCGTGGGCATCAGCCAGATGGCATACAACGAAGCTCTCGCCTATGCCAAGGACCGCAAGCAGTTCGGCCAGGCCATCGTGAACTTCCCCGCCGTCTACGAGATGATTTCGAACATCAAGGCACGCCTCGACGCAGGCCGTGCACTCCTGTACCAGACAGCCCGCTATGTGGACATCTACAAGGGCCTCGAGGACATCGAGCGCACCCGTAAGCTCACCGACGAGGAGAAGGCTGAACTCAAGCTCTACCAGAAACTCGCCAGTGCCTGCACGCCGCTCGCCAAGGGCATGAACTCCGAATACGCCAACCTGAACGCCTACGACAGCATCCAGGTGCACGGCGGTTCCGGCTACATGCTCGAATACGCTTGCCAGCGCCTCTACCGCGATGCCCGTATCACTTCGATTTACGAAGGTACGACGCAGCTCCAGACGGTTGCGGCTCTCCCGCACATCAACACCGGCACCTACAGCCAGCTGCTCGAGGAACTGGAAGCGGGCGAAGTGGCCGCCGAATACGAGAGCCTCAAGGCCCGCGCTAAGGCCATGGACGCGAAGTTCAACGAAGCCATCGAAGTCGTGAAGGCCGCGAACAACAACGAGTTCACCGACCTTTGCAGCCGTCACTTGTACGAACTCGCAGCCAACTGCGTGATGAGCCAGCTCATGCTCCGCGACGCCACCAAGGCACCCGAACTGTTTGAAAAGAGCATGAAGGTGTACCTGAACCTCGCCGAAGCCGAAGTCGCGAAGCACTACAACTTCATCAAAAACCTCGACGTGGAAGCGATTGCGAATTATAAGAAGTAGTAGACAGTAGGCTGTGATTAGTAATTAATCGCGGCTACGCCGCCTACTGAAACGCGATAAAGAAATTACCCCGGCTCTAACGAGTCGGGGCTTTCTTGTTTTTCAAAAAAGAATGTTACCGTTCATCGATTAACTGTAATAGCATCTTTAGGTATTTTTTCATCGAAGCGATATTCCTCTTTACCATCTAATGAATGATATGTTCCCTTACATAAAATTCCACAGGCTTCCTTTATTGTAAGAACTCGGTCTTCTTTTTTCGTCAACACATAATTACACACATTGTTTATCGTTCTCACATCATAATTCAAATCCTCTTTTATAATCACACTCAAACTTTTCAAACCATATCGAGCCTTTCCATCATAGTAAATGCCATCAGAGTCACTCATTCCTTTATAATCAAACGAGTCCCTAAATCTGACAAATGCAGGACATGCCCTCGACACTTTTGCAAATATCGGCAAAGCTTCTATCGGCATGGTATTTACTTTTTTGGGATAGCCCAAAGACCTATACAAACTATCCCCATCTATTTTCACCATATTCAGCACCCCATTTAAGGAAGCCTTCGCTTTCTTTTGGCATTCATCATATTTATTCGCAAATCGATTTATAGAATCCAAAAACGCCTCTGATCGCACTTTTGCCCACACATTCGTATTGAGAATAATATTATACATCGCAGTCCATTTTTCTGCGTAAAGTTTACTTGTTTGAGTTATAGAATCTTGAATGAAATCAAGCCCCAGATTATCGTAAAGAGAAAAAAGACTTTTCATCTTTTCGGCTTTTTCCGAATGCATTCTCAATACAGCTTCAGACATATCCGCAAGCATTTGAGCTAGCGAAGAATCACCTTTATACGCTATTTGTGCATTTTTCAAATCATTTTGGAGAGCAAGACCATAATTATCAGCTTCTATTACGCTTTTCGCATATTCAATTGCATATTGTTGTATTGCATGTTCTTTTGCTTTACGCTCGTTATATGATTCAGCAAAGCCCAAATGAATAATTAAGTAAATCACAAAACAGATTATAGGAATGATTGTCATAATGGTGAAAAATCTTTTACCATCACTTAAATCCATTTTGTTCTGCTTCATATCAGCGACCCAACTTTTCGCACTAGTGTACCAAGTGCCAACCAAAGCTCCTAATAAAAGCCATAAAGTAATGGGCCAGTCCAAAGCCATTCTTGTATAAATCGCGAGAGCCAGCAGGGCAATAGATATAACTGCCATCATTATCGGGAATGGTTTAGAGTTCATATTTCGAGTCTCCCAAAGAATTTTTTAGAAATTATCAATCTTGAAAAGGCGCAAATTGCACCAAAGAAAGTTTTGCAACAGTTTGCTTCGCTCCCATAGTAGACCTATAGGTATACGCCCCACTACTTTTAGCAACGCCAATAACAGATTTGGGAATTATTCCATTCGGTATCGAAACAAAAGAAACACCATCTCCTTCATAGAGGCCAGAATTTTTCGAAAGTAACTGAATTGAACTTCCTATATATTCATAGCATTTTCCCTTAGTCGCATAGGGATTTGCAGAATACAATTCATCCTGTGGAAGAATTTCCTTGCAATTTTTTCTTACATTCTTCCATTGCTTTACAATATCATCTGCAGAAAGCCCTTGTTTTTTCATGGCAAAGGCAAACGAAGGCTTAACGTGTGCCGCATTATACTTTTTTATTTCATCGTATTCTAGAACTCCCTCAAAAGATTCGTATCCATACGTATAATAGAAATCCAACCATCCCTTCAACTCATCCGGTTTCGCACCTGCAGAAATATAATTAGAAACATCTACCTTTAAATCTGCAACTTTCAACCATTCATCGGCAGATTCTAAACTTACACCGCTCCATTTCTCAATATTCTCAAACGTAATACCTTTTTTTAGCCAAAGCTCCGCAGTATCAGGTGAGCAAACGCCATTATCACGCCACTCTTTTACCATCATAACTGTTTGATGCAATGAAAACCACTTTTTTGCAGAATCCTCCGTCACGCCAATATTTTCATAGGCTTTAAAATCAGAAGGTCTAATAGTAAAATCTACCAAATCATCCAAATCTTCTGCTCTAACCTCTTTAAAGACAGGTTTGTCTTTCGATCGTTTTTTATTTACTTCGGCTAAACTTTTGATATCCTCAATATCTCGGGATGCTTTTTCTTGGAAGTCTGAAGAGAAAAAGCTAAGAACTGCAGAGAGCTTTTCTGATCCAGAATTTACATCGCGAATACAAGATGGCTCATAAGCACCACCATAAAAGCGGATTTTGCACTTTTTGTATAATTCATAAAACCTGTACGCAATTCGTCCATTTTCCAAAATTTCTCGATCTTTAATATTTCGTACTATTTGCCTATATTTTCCCAAATCAACATCTATAATAGATTGCTCCATCTCTAATCTTAAGTTGTCAATATCTTTTGTGGTATCCGCAGCAAATCCCACATCTATGAATAGAAACATAATAAGGATGAAATTAGACCATTTTTTCATATCCAACCTCTTTTGTTGAAAGTCCTACATTGAGAGCAATGTTCCTATCAAAAGACGAAACCACAAAAAAAGACGTGGGACTTGTCTATGTTTACCTAACTCGAGGTTCAGCAAAACCTTAACCTGATAAACACAAACAACCCACGCCCATTTCTGGACGTGAGCGTTCGCATCCTATTCTCAGGTTCTTTGAAATTTGCTGATTTCGAGTTAGAGAACAAGGAGCAAAGCTCAAGAAATGTCAAAAATTAAGTTACCTTATAAAAGCCTCATAAAAGTTTTCAAATTTAATATAACTCTTTTTCAAGACAATAGGATAGCCCACAAACAAGTAAGCCATCAAAATTAAGCAAAAAACCCCATCTGGAACCGCCAGACGATTATTCCAAGCTGGAAGAAGCTCAACATGTTGACTTTTCTAATAAAAATTGGTATATTATAAACGGGCTGGTCGAAAGACCCAGGTCCATCTTTGGCGAGGATGTTCCTCGCTTTTTTGTTCTAACTATATCTTGGCAACCGCTTTCTCCGCCCAATCTTCAGGGAACGAGATATGTTTCAACTGAATGGCCGACGAATACTTTTCAAACAAGGCCTTAATTGACGGAAGAAATTCTTCATTCCACTTTTGGGGATTCGGATACAAATTTCGCACAGCAAGGAACGCCGCCCAAAGAGAGCGTTCATCTTTTTCCTCAACTTCCTCAATATTTGCAGGAATTGCGGAGAAAATTCTATAGTAGAGTCGCCCGTAATGGGCACAGATATTGCGCAAGTCTGTTGCGCACCTTAGCCAACTTTTTAGATTCTTCGGAACGGTCTTATAATACTCGCTAGCAAAGTGCTTTTGGTCCGCAAGAACAAGGTCGGCATAAAAATAAGACAACATCCCAAACGAGAACAATTCTACAGCCACCCAAATAGGGAAGACTCCATTATAACAGTCTTGATGGTGCTTCACAAAAGGAACATTTGAACTATGCTCAACTTCCCTATTGAACGTGTCCAAGAATTTCTGATGCTTATGCGATTGTGAATAAATCGACGCATCCAAATAGCCAACGGGGCTGTACTTATGCGCATGGAAATAAGCAAGCCTCGCCCTCATAGAAATTTCAATCTCTTCAAGAGCCGAAAAGAGCGACCTTCTCAACAGACGGTCAAACTCATATATCTGTACAATCCTTGAAAAGCTTGTTCCGGCATTGTAGGACCCATCTGCTTTTCTAAACGGCAGGAAATAAGCGGAAAGCCTGTAATAATTTATGGATTCAAGGCAGCGGATGGCGTCGTCAACATTTTCGATACAACAGCCGCGTTGTTCGATCTTTTCTACTTGTTCCCTATAAGTCGTCGCCTTTTTTACTTCCATAAAAAAAATGTCCCCCCTGGGACACATCAATGAGAGGTGCGGGGGGTCCTGTTACTCTAAATATACAATCTTTTTCAGAGAAAAGCAAGCACCCTTTCACTCGTTTAGATAAGAATCGGCCCTCATTTCGAGTAAATACTGGCAGGTTGAATCAAGCCCGGGCGTTGCGGGTGCGGCGCATGAGCACCCGCAGTGGGGGTGCGCGGAAGACGAAGGGAGATCCCCGTGATTCTATCGGGGCTTCGCCCCTCCAGAATGACAGCGGGGATGACATTCGGCTGGAGCCAGGGGGATTCCTTCCCCCTTTTTGTATATTAAAAAATTTTACCCTACAATCACTAAAATTGTATATATTGTAGGGTAATGAGAGTTGTGAACGGAATATTGAAAGAAGAACTCGAACCGAGGTTTTCAAGGGTTTTATGGAATTAATAAAGTAAAATAGCTCCTACACGGAATTTCCACCAACCATCATTATACATCAATTTTCCGGGGCTATATTCAACATAAAAACCAAGAGGATTTTTCATTCTAACAAAAGCATTCAGACCTAAAGTCATTACGTCGACCCTTTTGGCGTAAGCGGGTAAATTTTCTTTTCCATAATCTTCTCCTATAATATTCATATCAACAAATTCGGAGTTTCTCACCGTTGAACCTCCACTGTTCAAAGCCATTCTTTCGTAGTTCGCATAGGCTCCCAATGCAATTTTTTCCCCAATATCAAACATGGTTCCTCCACCAAAATTATAGAGAATAAAGCCATCGAAACGTCCAAAAGAATCATCCGCATTCAATTCTTCATCATCCTGTTCGTTGGGATAGAAACCGCCCACAAATGAAACTCCCGCCCCAAAATACATCGGGCCAATCCATTGCACAAAACTAGGACGTACTCCTACATCCAAGGGAATCGTAAGAGGAATTGAAAGAAATAAGCCCCCTTTTTGTTCTCCAATAGCATAATTCAATGACAAAATACTTGCTTTGAGATTTAGAGATCCTCCAGATATTTCAACATCACTATGTAACGAAGAAATACTGCGTTCTTCTCCGGCTGCCGCAAATGTCATTCCAACTTCAGCAATACGATATTTTTTATCCGTTGAATATTTAACTGCAGCGGCTTCGCCCACCATATTTCCAGAGGAGCTTGCCGCACAACCTGTAAAAATGCAAGCAATCACAAAGATTCCGAATAGAAAAATTTCACCTTTGCACATTTGCATGCTCCTAATTTAGCATAACACCGGAACCACTCCATGGCAAACCCCATAGTATTTCTCCATTTCTATCAACAATGACTAGATCAAAAAAAGAGGCGAAACCCGTCCGCCTCTTTTTCAAACTACAGGGACACAGCCTTACTTGAACGTTGCTGAATAAGTAACACCATCGGTAGGCGTGACGATACGAGGATTGTCAGTAACACCATCGCCCCAACCTGTGAACACAGCTCCGGAAGCAGGTACTGCCGTCAATTCCAGCGCATTACCCGAGAAGAATTCGCCTGCATAAGAAGTAGAGGGCAGTTTCATACCGTCTACCAAAACGGCTCCACTTCCAGAAGCATTGATGTTCACGGTAATCTTGTCGCCCAAGCCGAATTTTTGCTTGTAATCACTAATCACCGTACCATCGCGGTTTTCTGCCCATTTTTTCATACAGGAACCAGAAATGCTAAATCCGTCACCACAAGCGTTGTTATAGCCTCTGCGCTCCATCTCGTCCAAATCCCGTTCTGTTTCGTCGGAAACCAAGGTTGCCGCCATAGATTCCAACGTGGACCTGACCCGTGCGGCATTCACATAGTTCTGGAACAAGATTGCAGAGCGATTAATGAACAGACGCTTAAAGTTAGCATTCTTGATTAGGTGATTGAAAATACTAGCAAAACTTCTATTATCAGTCTCATGTTTGCATCCGCCAGAAGCAATCCAATCGAACATATTGGTTCCAGTCGCTTGCTCATTTGTAGAGAACTCTCCACAAGCAGTCCAGCTCCAATCCATTCCATGATCCAAGTCATATACCATAAACTTGTATGGTTGGTCGGGGCTACGCCAAGCGCGCACGTTGTTTCCCGGCCAGTCTCCATTATGCATATAAATTTCAAAAGCCATGTATTCTGCAAAGCTACCCACATCCATCATGGTCTTTACGGTAGCATAATCGGCATCCGAAACAGCATCGTTCTTGTTTACCAAATCCAACAAGTCCGTCCAATTACTTGTAGAGCCTATGTTGCTGGAAATATCATGTCCCAAATGTTTAATAATTTCTACTGAGTTGGCATCTATACCATAGTTAGTTTCCACAAAGTGCTTGTTTTCACGTTCGCGCATATCATGGATTCCATAGTACTTGCCATTGTAATACACAACCACCTGGCGACTTCTTTGATAATCTACATTTGTTCCTTCAAGCAAAGCTCCCGCCATGGCGTCTTCCAAATAGTCACTCACATAGCGGTTACCATTGTTGCGCAAGTTAAAGCCCCTAAAGGTATTTGCGGTCTCCTTGCGCGTTTCAAACAGCGGGTAATGGATCTTGCCATCTTGGTATTCTTCACGCATCACAATCGCCACGGACTTCTTGTTTTCCAAGCGGCTCCAGTTGCCCATCAAGGAGATTCCAGCATTCACACCGAACGCAGGCCCATCGGAACTGCTTCCATTCGGGAAGTACTCCACATGCACCGGCAGTTCCACATCTTCGAACAATCCGGCCGGAGCGCACTTAGGGCCACAACCATCGGTACTAGCATGCACGTAATGTTTCTGGAAGAATACAGGATCTACGCTGACTGCCACCACAGGCATCTTTACCGTCTCACCTACAAAGATGGTCTTGGTAATAACTTCCTTTGTAAGGGTTCCGTTCTTGAAAGCAGAACAACGGAGCGGCGTATTCTTGGTGAACGTTTTTGGGGAATTAAATTCTTCCGAAGATGCCGTAGGCGCAGATCCGTCCGTGGTACAGCGAAGGGTCACGCCAGCTTCTACACTAGGCGGGTTAATCGTCACTTCCGGGCCATTGTAGAAGCCGGACTTGATAGAACTAAAATCTACCGACGGAGCCATACCATCATACGCCGTAGCCTCTGTATTCGGCTTTTCTGGTGTTGGGGTACCAAAGTATTTCCAATCTCCTCCATCTACAATTCCCCAACTAACACCACCAGCTAGTTCAGGATAAGCGACAGAATCACGAATCCCATTACTAGGATCAATCAGGTAAATAGTGCCGCCCTTCTTGTCCATTTTCCAATTGGTGTGGGGACGGCTGCGCAAAATCTTACCATCTGCATTCTTACTGTCGCCAATGCCAGCTACAGACGGAATATTCTTCTTGTCACAGAATATCGTGCGGAAAGACTTGGCCGCAATCACTTCATCGCCAATCACCCACTTCTTGGGCTCCTTCAGATTTTCAACCAAAGCCCATCCCTTAAGGTTTGCCGATACAGTACCGGCATTGTAAACCTCGACCCAAGACGGATCATCACCATCCAAGTCCAGCCAATCCAAGTTAAGGGATGCTATTTCTGTAATAACTACAGCAGAATTGCCAATCCAGCGTAGGGATGTATCCGGATAGACCGTTACCGTATCCTTCACGTAGATGGTATCTCCCGTCTCTGTAATCACTCGGGTATAGCCAGAACTATCACCGGGGGCCTCCGAAGACCCTGAATTTTCCGCACCACCATTTTCGATGTTTTCCTCTGCTGGTTTAGAAGCTCCACCACCGTTTGAACAGGCAAAAAAACATACCATGCAAAGTACGGCCAGATACAATTTGAAAATACAGCGCCAAATGTGCATTATAAGACCTCTTTATCCGTTCTAAATTTAAATGATTTTTTCTAAAAATGCTAGTAATATTCTATTTACCCTTGACAAACCGCACACTATCAGTTATTTTTGGGCTACCAAATTGGTTCTGTAGCTCAGTTGGTAGAGCAGTGGACTGAAAATCCGCGTGTCGTTGGTTCAATTCCAATCGGAACCACGAAAAGCTTCGGTTTAACGACCGAAGCTTTTCTTTTTCTTACATTTCATGATTACCCGCCAATCAGTGGCGGTAAGGCCCGTAAAAATCGTCCCAATGGGCCAAAAGCAAATCCACCAACTCTGGCTGAAATTGCGTTCCACGCTGAGCCCTAAATTCCTCAAGAATCCGTTCTTCGGGCCAGGGTTCCTTGTAACAGCGGGGGCTGGAAAGAGCGTCCAAAACATCGGCAACGGCACAAATCCGGCCTGCCAAGGGAATCATTTCTCCCTTTAACCCGCGGGGGTAGCCCGTGCCGTCCCAGCGTTCATGATGGGAACCAGCTATGGCGGAGGCAAACCGCAAAAGTTCTCTCTTGGAGGTCTTGAGCATCTCCTCGCCAATGATGGAGTGGGACTTCATCACCCCGTATTCCACCTCGGAAAGCTTGCCGGGCTTGTTCAACACAGAATCGGGAATGCCTATTTTTCCAAGGTCGTGCATAGGAGCGGCAAGCCTAATACGTTCGGCCTCTTCTTCGGAAAGGCCATAGTGCTTGGCCAGAATGTAAGATATTTCCGCCACCCGCTGGATGTGGTCCCCCGTCTCCTGACTGCGATACTCGGACGCCTCACCCAAAATGTGAATAATTTCACGCTGGGTAGCCTCCTGCTCGGCAATCAGGCGGGCGGATTCTACGGTTTTTGCGGAATAGACGGCGGTAAGAATGAGGCGTTCTAGGTCCTGGCGAGAAAACACAGGCGTTTTCCCCTGCTTGTTGATGGCCTGAAACGCCCCCATCACAGTTCCTTCCGTATCAAAAAGAGGGACGGTCAGCACGGACGTGGTGTGGTAATGAGTTTTTTCGTCACTGCGACGGTCAAACCTGGGGTCTTGGTAAGCGTCCTCTATCAGCAGAGGCTCCCCAGTCCGTACGGAATATCCAACGAAGCCCGCATCCAGGGGAATCCGGAGCTGGTCCACCCCGTGAGCCACCTTGGTCCAGAGTTCTCGGGTATCTTTGTCAATAAGCCAAAGGGAACAGCGATCGGCAGACACCATGGAACGGCCTAAATCGGCCATAAGAATCAGCAGATTGTCCATTTTTCGTTCTGCCGCAATCTTCGGCATGTACGAAAACAGCAAATCTAGAATCCGACCTGATTCCATAGAGTTGTCGTCACATTCTCCCTTCATGGCGCCAAAGATAGAAAAAGTGTTGACAGTGACCCTGTAGTTTTTTATTCTTTACCCGCCCTTTGGAGGAATAGGCTAATTGGTAAGTCAGCGGTCTTGAAAACCGCCGCCGTCAGGCTTGGGGGTTCGAGTCCCTCTTCCTCCGTAAAAAAACGCCCCATGAGGGCGTTTTTTCTTTTGTTCGCTAATTTTACATAAGGGCACTTTTCTTTTTCAACCTCCTTTTCATAGTAGGTCGTAAACGAGAACTTCACGATCCCTAAAAATTCCACATGGCTCCTACAGTAGGCACTACCGTGAATCCGCCATCGCTCTTGTCGGACTTAAAGGTATCCTTACGATTGACATCGTCGTTGTCATATTCGTCAGTAAGCAGCCACACTGCAACAGGCGCCCAACGGCCGCCCACAGAAGCGAACACGCCCACATGATTGCCGAGAGCCTTACGGACAGCCAAGTCGCCACCAAGGGTCAGGGCCCCCAGCGTCACAGATCTTGTCCAGTCCACCTTTCCAAGGTCCGGATGCTTGTAGGTTTCCGTGTCCCTCGTAAACACGGAGCCTTCAACACCGACTGTCGCGAAGACGGCAACGGTCCAGTCCGGCGTATTCACGAACCCGTAGCCAAGCCCGACTTCGCCCGCAACGTAGGTGCCAACATCGGCATCTTCCTTTTCGTTGTACTTGACATCATCCGTAAACGTAGCGCCAGAACTCAAGTCCGCACGAACCGCAAAGCCGCTCTTACTGATTCCCATATAACTGAGGTTTAGCCCAGCGTTCACCAGGGAGAAATCCGATTCCTCTACATTGTACTTAGAGACGGGAACCGTAACACCAGCACCCACGAAATGAGTCCAACTCTTGTCTTTCGGCTGAGCGACAGGCTGGGGTGTTGTAGTCTGGACGTTATCGGCGGCAAAAGCGGTAGCGGCAGCGAGAATAGCAGCAGTAAAGAATGTCTTTTTCATGATGAACCTCCTTTGAATTAGATTCTTGTTTGTTTACATCCGTAATATACTCACAAAAATTCATCAAGTCAAATGCATTATTTTCATTAAAACAATAGATTTTTGTTATCAGTTCTCACAACTCATTACACACAGTTCAAGACTCATCACTAATCCACCTTCCAAAAGGCCCTTCGGTCAGCCACATAGTCCATCGTAGCGCTAAGCGGCATATCGTAAAGCAGGGTGCATACCTTCGTATCCAATGGAAAATCCTTACCCAAGGCATCAAGGCAAGCTCCTGTAGTCGCGCCCGTAGTATAAACATCATCTACAATGATTACCGTCCCACAAGAAGGGAGTTTTCTTGGAAGCGCCGGTTCAAAGGCGCCTGCCACATTTTGCTGCCGTCCCTGTTGGGAGAGTTTTGTCTGGGACACCCTAAATGTCTTGCGCTTTAACCAGCGGCACACCTGGCCACCTGTCAGCGTAGCCAAAGCACGAGCTATCATTTCTGCCTGGTTATAGCCCCGTTCACGAAAACGGGCCCTATGGAGCGGCACCGGCACAAAGTAAAGCGGCCGCACAAATTCCGGAAACAGGTTTTCATAGCGGCCCTGCATAACAGAAGAATGCTTTACCAAGTAGGAGGCCATTCCAGGAATGCCCCGGTATTTCAACAGATGTATTAACCGTCGGGTCAACTCCTCCATAGGAAACAGGCAGACCACATCGTCCGAAGGATGTCGAGTCTCCTTAGAAAGCCCGACAAGAGCTTTCCGACATTCAGGGCAAAGCCATGGGTCAAGATTCTCCGAAGCAGACCCGCAACCAAGGCATTCCATTCCAAAAACAAGATTAGACCAGGATTCAAGCATATTTCCTCACACAAAAAAAGCATCTACTTGTATAGACGCTTTTTTCACCGAAAATATGCCTAAAAATCTTCAGATTTTTGAAATTTTACAATCAGCCCTTATTCTTGCAGGCGGTAAATCTTTACGGCCTTGATGTAGAAGGTCCGTTCTTCACCGCCAAGGTTCAGTTCAAAGCGGGCGAAGGGGGTGCTCTCCTTCGGGACAAATTCGATTTCTACAGACTTGCCCGAAGTTCCCACATCTACATGTTTCTGGAAACCGATGGTCTCGTAATCATCGTAGGCACCGATTCTGGCGGTAATTTGCCCCTCTACATCGGACCAGATGGTAAACACGCACTTGTACTTTTTGCCGGCAAGGAGAGCCACATTTTCTTGAATGAGCTGGACACTGTAAGAATACTTGCCACCTTCAGTCACCTGGATTTTTGCGATCTGTTCGCCATTACCTTCTTTTTCTACAGAAGCAACGGATTTTCCGTTGAACTGGTCAAAGACAATCCAACCATAAAAATCCTTGGAAAAATCCCCATTCGTAATGGTATTATCACTCAAGGAACCAATTATTCCTTCCCAGATGTCCAGGACATAATCCTCAGAAGCATTGCCATCGGCAGTGGTGTATCCATATCGAAGCGGTCTGAAGCTGGAGACGAACTGTTGGTTCAGCTTCGACCATATTGAAGCATTACGTGTCTCGTCAAGATAGACAACACCATCTTCAGCAACCTCGACCGTAGAGAAATCTATTCCATCTACAAAATAGCGAGGATAGAATACTACAGACAAATTCGCAACACTGTCCGAAACCTTTTCTATCTGAGTATGGTGATACCGTAGTTCAAACTGTTTGAACCAAGAGAGAGAATACTGGACGGGAACATAGTTGCCGTTTATCAACAACCTTCCACGGATGTCGGACATTCCTTTGGCCGGCCTAAAGGAAACGCCCATCTCTTTCAAGTAACCCTTGTCTTCCAATTGTATATTCTTGAAAGGCTCAGCCACCTGGTCGGCGTCAGTAAAGGAAACCTTCAAGGAAGAATCCGCAAGATCTTCACCGGGCCAAAGTTGCACGCCCTTTGCCACATCGATGTCCACCGCCACATAGTAACTGGAGTAAGAGCGGACCTCAAAGAAATCCAAGGCGAAGGAATCCAGCAGCAGAGGTTCATCCTTTGCTGCAGCCTTAGCAAGAGAATTAGAGGAAATTTCGGAATAATCAACAGAGAAATCTGCCGTAAAGGCCAAGGACGGGTTCCCGATTTCGATACCCGCCACGGACTTATCATCACTTGAACAAGCCACAAAAGCCATGGCGACACCCACCATAGCCATCAAAACCCCAAATTTAAACCCCGCAAAGCGCATTACATTCCTCGTGTTAGGGGGAACAGCTGGATATTAACCTGAACTACGTCATCGCCTTCTCCAGCACCGGCAGAAAAATCTAGTAGTTCTTTGCGCATTAGTTGGATCTGTTTTTTCAAATTGGGGAAATCTTTGCGCCTTATGCTGAAAGTGAGGGCAGAAAAGTCCCTATCCTGGCTTGCCAGTTCGGACAACTTATCCTTGGATAGGGAAAGCATCTGCTGGTGGTACTGCTTTACCATCAGATCCTGAACCTCGTCGTCGGTAGTAATCATAGGGTCCCGCTGGCGGAATCCGTTGGCGGTCTTGACCAGAAGTCCCAGTTCAAGAAGAAGGCTGAAGGATTCCTGCACCTGGGCGGGGGTCACCTTGCCATCGAGACGCTTGGAAACCCAGTCGGGAATGGGCCTGAAGCCCTTCAGGGAAACCATTTCCAAAATGACGGAATGGTGCCATTCCCTAAAGATACGGAGCTGGGCCTGATCCATCTTGTGAAGCTTGGAATGGGGGCTTGCCTTGACCAGCTGCTCGTAATAGACCTTCTTTTCTTCGTCGTCGGTGGCCTGGTTAAAAAACACCAGGTTCTCGAAGTAAGTGGCTCGCTGTTTAATAAGCCCAAGACCGTGGATAAGCTTAGTGACGGTGCTCTTAGTAATATTACGCTTGCCGTCGATAGTCAGTTTCAGGTGGGCGTGACTGGAAAGTCCCGCTTTTTCGGCAAAAAAACGCAAACTGAAGGCCGGCTGGGTCTTTTTCTTGTATTCGTAGTAGTCCCGAAGATACACGCGAAAATTCGTGTATTGCAGCACATCGGGCTCTGTCAATTTTACACTTTCTCCATTTTCCATACCCTAAAAATAGAAGTCTAGGGGGACAAAGGCACTATCCGATGGTTAATTATCGTTTACCTAAGTAACCAACAGCGGCTTTGCCGCTGTCAGTTATCAGTTGTGAGTTATGAGTTGTCAGTATTTAATTTGCCGCCGGAAGCGCGATTATAAGAACCCTAGACTCATAACTCATACCTCACAACTCAATACTCATTACCCATTACTCATGCCTCAGAGGGCCGAAGGCCCGACCTCATACCCCTCAGTCACGAGCGAGTTTCGACAGGCGAAGATGGTCGTGGAATTTTCCACGCAGGCATTCAAAGTCCCGGGAGACGCCTTCTTCCTTGAAACCGCAGCGGCGAGCGACCCCGATACTGGCGTAATTCTGGACCGCAGCCGTAATTTCCAGGCGGTTAAGCCCCAGGGTATCAAAGCAGAACTTGCACAAGAGGTTCAGGGATTCCGTCGCGAGGCCGCGACCTATAAAGTTCTGCCCAAGCCAGTAACTGACAGTGGCCGAGCGGTGCTCTGGATGAACCCAGCCGATAAAGATGCAGCCCGCAAGATTATCCCCGCCGGCGGTTTTCTCAAAAATGCCCCAGCAGGCTCCGTTACCCATCTGGGCCTGCATCTCCCAGGTTTCCAGACGGTCCATAACGTCTTCGACGGAATTGCAATCAGGAGGCCAGGGCAGGAACCGCGAGAGATGCTCGCGGGAAGCATCAATCAGGCGGTAAAGACCTGCCGCATCAGGTTCGTGTAGCACCCGAAGAACAACCCGCTCGCCAGGCAGTTCCGTTTCGGGAATTTCGTCTAGAATCATGGGCTGAAATGTAGGAAACAGGTTCGAGGTTCAAGGAACGTCATCCTCGCGTAGGCGAGGATCCATACACAGATCTCGCCAGTAGATGCCCGCCTTCGCGGGCATGACAATGCTGGTGTTATCAACAGAAAGAAGAAAACAGAAAAACCCCGCCGAATGAGTCGGCGGGCCTTCAGTGCGGATGAAAGGACTTGAACCTTCATGCCCTCGCGAGCACTAGAACCTGAATCTAGCGTGTCTACCAGTTCCACCACATCCGCGTGGTGCACCAAATTTTGAAAAAAATGTCCCTTTTGTCAAGGGGTTTTGCGCAAAAACGCCTCAAGAATCCAATCCAAGTGGTGACCTTGCCAGTAGCTCCAGTCGTGCTCGCCAGAGGTGTCATACCTCAGGTCGCAGTCCGCCCCCACATTCCTGCAAAAATCCTGAATCCAGGGGATTGTCTCTGACGGCGGATAGAGCCTATCGGCACCGCCCTGCAAAAAACGCCACCTTCCAGAGCCCATTTTAGGGAAAGCCGCAACAGCGGGGGCCTCCCCCAGCAGTTTGCCATAGGAACTCACCAAAAGCCGGTTTTTCACCCGACGTTTTCCGTACATGGAATAAACCAGAACCCCAAGAGAGCCATCAGAGACACCCACAAGGGAGACTTCTTCTACAAATCCTCTCCGTCTCCTGGCAACGGAATCCAGAGCCGCATCTACCGCAGAAACCATAACCTCCGTCGCCCAATGATTTTCCTTGCAGGCCGAAGCACTCAACACCACCACATCCGGGAAAATACCCGAAAAGGCCTCCCCCGCCACCAAGCCCTTTTGACAGTTGCCGCTGGTCATGCCGCCGTGGAACCAGACCACCACATCCTTTTTCGCCGCATGTCCAGGAAACGACACCTTGGCCTTTGAATCGTATTCAGGCCACCAGATTCCGACAGGCACTCGCAAAACAGTGCCGGCAGCCTTTGTCGGCAGAACCGAAACCGTCAAGGAATCCCGACTAGCCCCAAGGGCCAGGGATACGGCAAGCAACAGCACCCAAAGAGGTTTCATCGTTTGTTTCTTATGGCGAGGATAAAGAATATCAGGAAACCGACTGAACAGACCCCGATGATTCCAAGGGCTATCAGGGAGTTGACCAGCTGGTATTCCGACACCGTTTCCCAGTCCAGTTCACCGTAGGTCGAGGCCAAGGACTTGACGATATAGCGGTTGTCGGACAGCCTAACGGCACTGATTTCCAGGGGAACATCCCCCACGTTGATAGCGGCAAAGCTGAACCAATCCGACATTTCGTCCAGCATTTCTTCTGACGCGTACAGGACAAAGGTTGCGCTGTCGTCACCGTTTATCCTGAAAAAAGTCTTGTCCAAAAACGGAACGTTGCTACCCCCAAAAACACTCGGGATAGCGGCATAGGAGACCTGTCCATAAAAAAGATGTTCTTCCTTGAAAAAGCTCTGCAACACAGGCCCTGCGTAGGACACGCACCAGACCACCGCCAACAAGAACAGCAAGGCAAAATTGAAATAGATAGAGCGTCTTGAACGAAATCTGGGCATCGAAAACTATTGCTTGGAACGGAACATGAAGAAAAATGTAGCTAAAAGAAGCACCAAGGTCAAGAAGTAGAAGACCAGGGGAATCTTTGCGTTCAGGGCGATTTCGTTCAGCCGTTCCATCTGGAAAAACTGTATGAGTTCCTCGCTGTTCAGCATGGCGGCATCATTGTCGATGCGGGCCCAGGCATGAGAAAGATCCACGTTGATGTTCAGCAGCATATCCAACTGGTGCGCAATACTATCCGGAAGCCCAAGTCCCTCGGGCCGCACCACCGGGAACCCGGCGCGAGCAGAATCCAGAAGTTCCCGGACCACGTATTCCTGGTTGTCGGGCAGGCTGTTTACCACATAAGACAGTTGCTGCCAGGAACTCAGCCACTGGGTCCTGACCGTCAAATAACGCCTGGCCGTAGAAACCTTGCCCAAGACCTCCCGCTCGAAACGGCTTACCAAAGCAGAACTCGGTCGCTCAAAACCGAACCCCTGCAGCTCGTCCATCTGGCGGGCGAAGGACACCGCCATTTCCCTGAGGGTCATGGTCTCGGACAAGATTCTCATGGTGTCCAGACCATAGCCACTACGGGCACGTTCCATATCCTTTGAAAGCCTGGCATCCAGCAGCTGAAAATCCGAAAGGGACTTGATGTACTGGGAATAAAGGACCATCTGGGGTTTCTGGGAAAGGGAAAACAAGACAGTGAGCCCTACCGTCAGGGCCACCACCATCCACACCCAAGGAGTTTTCAGCTTGGAGCGGAAAGTTTCCTTGATAGACTTGTTTTTCAATTCTTCCACAAAAAGAAATTACCTTTTTTCTACCTTGAATGCCATGAGATTCCTCCATTTTGCCACTTTTTTTTGTGTTTTCGCCTTCTTTTGCGGCTGTACCGTAGAAAGAGCCGAAGAACAGGTGGTGGAACGACACGCCAACGGGGTCAAGAAAACCTCCGTATGGGTGTATCCCGACGGCGAAATCCTGAAGCGGAACGAGTGGTACAACAACGGAATCAAGGAATTCGAAATCCCTTACAAGGACAATGTACCTCACGGCGAAATCAAACGCTGGACCGGGCTTGGAAACGTTGTGATGGTTGGCCAGTACAAAAAGGGCAAACGCGAAGGCAAATGGACCAGTTATTACGGCGACAAGAAAGTGGAAGCGGTCCGTTATTACAAAGACGACCACCCCGTAGGGGACTGGGAAGGGTTTCATTACAACGGCAACAAGGCCTTCGAGGAACATTACAACGACAAGGGCGACACCGTAGGCGTGTGGAAAAAATGGTCCAAGAACGGAAAACTCCAAGAAGAAAACAGCTGTCATGGCGGCGACAGTGTGGGAATCATCGTGGAGTATTACGAGAATGGAAAACGAAGACATTCCACAAGCTGCCGATACGGAGTATTTAACGGTCCGCAAATCACCTACGCTGCAGACGAAAAGAATTCCTGGCTTGTTACAGAAGGTTACACGGACGGTGTGCTGGACGGCCCTCGGGAATTCTACCTCCCTTCCGAAGACGGGTTACTCCCCTACAGACGGGAACGGTGGAAAATGGGAGCGAGAGATTCCGTCTGGCGGCTGGACGACGGCCACCTGCACCTTGTAATCGAAAGCGAGTTCGTGAACGGGACGGGAATCGGATACGGCCAGTGCGAATACAACTACGGGATGATTTGTGCCGAGACATCTTTTGTAGCGGGTGTTCCTGGCGGAACCCTGGACAGCAGCGCCGTCTTGGGTCGCGCCGTCAAGGGCGCCACCCTGTGGTACTACAAGAAAGGGCACGACCTGCGTTACGAAGAAATCTGGGAAAACGGCGAGATTGCCATAAGCCGGAGTTTCTACCCCGACAGCCTAGGCGGGAAACTTGCAAGCGAAGCCTTCTGGAAAGAGGGCAAGCGGAACGGGATTTTACGCAACTGGTACAAAAGCGGCGTCCTGCGGGACAGTCTCACCTTCGTAAACGGCGAACGCGTCGGCGAACAGTTCAGTTACGACAGTACGGGCAAACTTACCATCCATAAAACGGAGGCCGGCAAGAACCGGCCCGTGATTATGCACCTAACGCATTAACAGTTATCTGTAAAGGGAACCTATTCCTGCGGCTCCCCTTCCACAGACATTTTCCGCTGGCCCGTAATGAACTGGTGCACGTAGGGGTTGGCGGTGTTCTTGATTTCGTCCACCGTTCCAACCTCGATGATTCGGCCGTTATAGAGCATGGCAATGCGGTCCGCCACCTTGAAGGCGCTCACCATGTCGTGGGTCACCACCACAGAAGTCACACCCAGCTTGCTCTGCATGTCCAGAATCAGGTCGTTGATCACGTCGCTGGTAATGGGGTCCAGACCGGTGGTGGGTTCATCGTACAGAAGGATTTCAGGGTTCAGGGCGATGGCGCGGGCAAGGGCCACACGCTTTTTCATACCGCCCGAAAGTTCCGAGGGCATCTTGGTGCGGAATTCCGGCACCAGGTTGATCATCTTGAGCTTTTCGGTAACCACGTTCTGGATCTGCCTCTCGGAAAGCTCCGGATGGTGTTCCCGCAGGGCAAAGGCGATGTTCTCGCCAGTGGTCATGGAGTCGAACAGCGCCCCCATCTGGAAAAGCATGCCCATCTTGCGGCGGATGGTATGGGTGTCAAAGAACTTGGGCGTACTGATGGTCACGCCATCTACGGACACCTCGCCACCGTCGGGCTGCAGAAGCCCAATCATGTGCTTCAAAATCACGGACTTTCCACCGCCAGACTTACCGATAATCACCATGGTCTCCCCACGGCGAATATCCAAGTTCACGTCTTCCAAGACGGTCTGAGCGCCAAAGGACTTCCGAAGCCCCTTCAGGCGAATGGCAATATCGTTCGGGTCAATCTTTACATTGGGCATAACGTTACCTATATCCTAGAAGAACATCACCGCATCCAGGGCAAAGTCCGCAATCAAAATCATGAGGCAGATGGACACCACCACGTTCATGGTAGCAAGGCCCACGCCGCGGGCGCCGGGCTTCGCGTTCACTCCGTTGTAATAGGCCAGCGCAAAAATCAGGATTCCAAACACGAAGGACTTGATAATACCCGCCCACAAATCCATGGAGTCAAACAGGTACTGCATACCCGTATAGTAGGTGTAGGTGGTAATATCCAGGGCGAGCACGCACACAATCCAGCCACCAATCAAAGCGAGAGCGTTGGAGATGGCGGTAAGGCAAGGGATCATGGTAATGAAGGCCACAAAGCGGGGCAAAGCCAAATAGCGGTACGGCTCAAGCCCAAGCACCGTGTAGGCCATCAGTTCCTCTTTCTCCTTCATGGAGCCAAGTTCCGCAGCCACGGCGCTGCCTACACGGCCCGCCAGCACGATAGCGGTCAGCAGGGGTCCAAGCTCAATCAGCACCATCTTGCAGGCGGCAGTCCCCACGAACTTGTCCGACACCAGGTTGTGGAACTCGAACTCCGCCATGATGGTAGCCACCATGCCCGTAAAGATTGACGTCACAAAGAGCAGAGGCAAAGACGACACGCCAATAGAAATCATCTGCTTCACGATCAGGTCCGGGTTCTTGTACACGTGGGGCAGCTGCTTCAGGGTCGAAAGCAGCAGGCACACAATCTCGCCGACGCTGGCGATACCCTGGACAATGACCTTACCGATCCAAATGATAGGGCTGAGCAGAATCATGGGCCGAAATCTCCAAAGCCAACGGGTTCAGAGCCGCCACCGTAATCGTCGTAAGAGTACGGCTGGTCGCCGCCCTCGTCGCCACCGTCCGGTGAAGCATTGTAGAAGGTGGTGTATTCCGGTATAAAGGTCATGGGGATGTCCTTCACCGAACCGTTACGGTGCTTGGCCACAATCAGTTCCGCACTGAACTTGTCCTCTTCCTTGTGGGTCCGCACAAAAGCACGTTCCACGAACCAGACCATATCGGCATCCTGTTCGATAGAGCCCGATTCACGAAGGTCACTGAGCTGAGGCCGGTCACGACCCTTCTCTTCTACCTTTCGGCTCAGCTGGGCAAGGGCAATCACCGGAATGTGCAGTTCCTTGGCCAGAATCTTGAGCCCGCGGGAAATATTGCCGATGGCCACCGCGCGGTTCTCTTCGTTGCCGGTCTTCATCAGCTGCAGGTAGTCCACCACCAGCAGGTCCAGCTGGCCCCTGTGCTTGAGCTGACGGGCCTTGCTCATGAGCTCCATGATGCCCAGGTCGGCGTTGTCATCGACATACAGCGGAGACTGGTTGATGGGAGCCACCTTCGCGATAATCTTGTTCATCTCGTCACGGTTCAGCTTGCCGTTGCGGAGCTTGGACTGGTCCACCTCAGCCCTGGAACAAAGCAGACGCTGTGCCAGCTGCATGCCGTCCATTTCCAGACTAAAGAAGGCCACATGCTTGTTGTAGTCGATGGCAGCATTGGCCGCGATGGTCAGGGCAAAAGAGGTCTTTCCCACGCCAGGACGGGCCGCCAAGATAATCAGGTCCGAATTCTGGAGGCCGTTGGTCAGCTCGTCCAGTTCCTTGATGCCCGTGGGGATTCCCGTGATGCCGTCCTTGCGGTTGTTGAGCCGCTCCAGCAGGGGCGAAACGAAATTCTCGATGGGCTTCACCGAACCCTTCACCTGCTTGTCGGCGATGGCGAAAATGTCCCTCTCCGCGTCCTGGATCACGTCGTCCGGATTGAAGGAGGGGTCCATGGCCTTCTTGATGGTCTCCGAGGCCGCCTTGATCATCTTGCGCAGGGTGGACTTGTTCTTCAGGTGCTCCAGGTTCCACTCCACGTTGGCCGAAGACGCCACCGACTCCATCAGGTCGAAAAGATATTCCCGGCCGCCCGCCTCGGCGAGCTTGCCGTAACTTTCCAGTTCCGTCGAAAGGGTCAGAAGGTCGATGGGAGTACCCTTGCGGTATAGCCCGCTCAGGCCGCGCCAAATGAGCTTGTGCCGTTCGTAGTAGAAAAAATCCTCTTCAGTAACCACCATGATGACGGTCCCCATGACTTCGGGGTCACGGAGGATGCCGCCCAGCAAAAAGCGTTCCGCCTCCAGGTCATTGGGCACCTGGCGGCTTTCAAAATTCCTGTTGTCGCTTACATTTTCAGACATAACTATTCACGATAAAGATAAAATTTTTGCCTGAAAAAATGCCTTGCGAATTATCCAATTGGGCGTTCCCTAGCCCCAGTTCCCGAAAGGTCCGCAAAAAAAGGGGCCAGGTCGGGCTCTGCTCGCCCCCTCGTCACCTCGGTGGCTCATCGAGCCGCTACGCGTCTCGCCGCACGGCGCGACGATCCCTAACGCATACCTCTGGACATCATCCTGGACCCTGGAGCGAAGCGGTAGGGGACAGGAACCAAACGGTTCCCGCCATCACTTAAAATTCAATATTCCATCTAAACAAGGGCAACTTCTGGCGGTACATATGCTAATTTATACGTAAACCACTTCGTTGCCGGTGCGAGGAGACTCGTTTCGATTCGGGAGGCCGCTTTCGGTGTCGGCGTAACCAACGGCGACAGAAGCATACACCCGCTCATCTTCACGCAAGCCGAGGCCACGCAGGTATTCCAAAATCGTCGGGTCTTCGTTCAGCCACTTGAGCTGGTTGATGTAGCAACTGCCCAGGTTAAGTTCGTTGGCCGCAAGCATCATGTTTTCTACGGCACAGGCCACGTCGGCCATGTTGTTGCCGTAATCCTTCTTGTTCGCCACCACGATAAGCACCGGCGCCGTGTAGCAGAAAGAATAGTTTCCCTTGCGGGCAAGGGTGATAGAATTCTTGAGGCTCTTGTACAGGTCTTCACGAAGTTCCATCTTCGCAAATGCGGCCTGAACCAGCTCCTTGAGCTTAGCGATTACAGCCCCATCCGAAATCACGAAAAAGTGGTTCGTCTGGGCATTACCGCCAGTAGGTCCAAAGCGCCCCGCCTCGACAATGGCCTGTAACTTTTCTATTTCCACAGGTTGCGCCTTGAACTTGCGGGTGCTACGTCGTGTGCGTATGGTTTCGAGAGTGTTCATGTTTTTTTCCTTGGAGATCCCCGCCTTCGCGGGGATGACAAATGAAGACTCAGGATGACGCGGAGCCTGCCCTGAGCTTGTCGAATGGGCGTCACTTGTCCAGCGGCATAACCAAGATACGAGATTTCCGCTTGGTGTTGTAATGTTCCCGCTTGCTCTTCGGCAAATCCTCTACGGAGCCGTCTTCGAATCCGAAGGGGTAGAACCAGTCCAAAGCCTGGGTAGTGAGCAGGAACAGCTTCTTGTAGCCCTTCATCCGGCCAACCGAAATCAAATGCCGCACGATAGCGTCTCCAATGCCAGACTTGCGGTAGTTTGCCGCCACGGCAATGGCGGCCACTTCGGCCATGCCGTCTTCGAACTCGTGGAGGGCGCCGCAGCCGTGGATGCTGTTGTCGATGCTATAGACCACGTAGTCCTTGAGCTTTTCGGAAATGCTCTCCTGGGTCCTGGGCACCAGGTAACCCTTCGCGATATAGTCCTGCATGATCCGCAAGATATCGGGAATGTCTTCCATATTGGCGGGCCGGATGCTGGAATACTGGTTCGCATAGACCATGGTTCCGTCACCCCTGGCGCTAAATACTTCTTGCAGCACACTACCCTGGAACTCACCGCTCAGCAAATGGACGCGGTTCGCTCCGGCCTCGCAGGCGTTGATGGCATTCTGCAAATAATCCTTCTGGGCAAAATTCAGCTTGTCGGCATTCAGTTCCAGAAGTTCCTTGGCCTGATCCACATCCAAGGCCGAAATCACGCCACTGTCCGTTGGTTCCAGATACTTGGTGTTCTTGCCGGTAGCAAGGCCTTCTAGCTTGATACCGTTCTCGCTGCCGATAAAGAACAGCTTGCCCACCTGCATGTACTTGCAGAGTTCCGTAGCCAGTTCCGTAGAACTGATGTTGTAGGCCTGGCCCAGCTTGTTCCAGCCGATGGGCGGAATAATGGGCACGAACTTCTCGTTCAGAAGCTGCTCCAGAATGTCCCGCTGGATCCGTTCAATCCGGCCAGTCCGCATGTAATCGACACCTTCGATGACCCCAAGACTCCGGGCCAGCACCCAGTTTCCCTGGATACCGCTCAGGCCACTAGCCGTCAGGTGGCTCATAATCCGCTGGGCAACACCCAAAGACGCCTGCTCTATCAGGGGCAAGGCCTCTTCGCTGGTAAGCCGCACGCCACCTTCGAACTTGGACTCGATTTCCCAAGCCTTCAGCTGGGCGTCAATGCTGTTCCTGGTTCCCGGCACGATAATGATTCGGATTCCCGCCTTGTGCAGCAGGGCGATATCCCGCATGAGCACAGGGAACAGCGGGTGGTCCATAAGGCCGTCTTCAATCTTCAATACAAAGAGCTGGCCCTTGAACCGGTCCATATAGCCGAAGACTTCCCGGATAAACCCGGAAACTTCGAAATGCTGGGAATAGAAATCGGACACAGTATTGCTCATGGTTCAAAAAATAATAAATCTTACTTATAACAAAAGACGCAGGGTGACCCGCGCCTTTATTAAAACTTGTCTATCGCGACCTATTGCTTGGCAGCCGGTTTGGCGGCAGGCTTTGCAGGAGCTGCTGCGGGTTTTGCCTCGGCGGCCGGTTTTGCAGCGGGAGCGGCCTTAGCGGCAGGCTTGGCTGGAGCAGCCTTTGCTGTATCAGCAGGTGCTGCAGCAGGTTTTGCGGCAGGAGCAACCTTCGCCGTGTCCGCAGGAGCGGCAGCAGGCTTTCCGGTTGCTGAGCTTGTCGAAGCATCGGCCTTAGCAGCAGGAACTGCGGCAGGGGCAGCCTTAGCGCTGTCCGCCGTAACGGCAGCAGCGGGAGCGGCGGCAGGTTTAGACGTATCTGCGGGAGCGGCAGCAGGAGCAGCAGTTGCAGCGGCAGAATCAGCAGGAGCCGCTGCGGCGCTGTCAGCCGGAACAGCCGTCGAAT